>DAJPGB010000001.1:0-330118 GCA_025992855.1 Coriobacteriaceae bacterium | reverse complement strand
CGCCTCGACCGTATAGGAGACGGCGCGCGTCTTGTTATGGGGCGCGCGGGTACGCGCCTGAGCCTGACCGTTCGCCCCACCGACAAAGAGGGCGGGGGCCTTTGGGCCGTCGTGGTCCGCGAGGTGCGCGGCGCCGCGGCGCATGCGGGCATCGAGTGGCTCAACGCCGACGAGGTTGAGGCCCGCTACGAATCGAGCGCGTACGGCATCGCTGAGGGGGCGGCCTCGGTGGCTGCGCCGGTTGCAGAGAGTTACGCGCGCGGTGTGCCCCTTATGCTCGAGGGCGAGCTGGGAGCGGGTCAGGTCGAGATCGCCAAGCGCCTCTATCTGGACGGTCCTTTTGCCGGTCAGCCCTTTGTTTCCGTTGCGCTCGATGAGCTCACCGAGCGCGGTTGGCGCCATGTGCTCAAAAGCGCCGAATCGCCGTTGTTCCAAACAGGGCTGACCCTTTGCATTGAGGGCTGGAACGCGGTTGGCCCCCAGCGCCTCCGCGAGCTGGTCTCCACGATGGCCGACACCGCGTTGGCGACGCGCTGCCATGTGGTGCTGACGGCGAATGACATGCCGGGCGGCAGCGAAAGTGATCAAGCCGCCTTTGTGACCGAGCGCTTCGCCTGTGCGGTGAGCGTGGCGCCGGCAATCGCCGAGCAGGGAGCCGCGTCGACGAAGGTTGCGCGCTATTTGGAATATCTCGCTGATGCATTTGGGACGGCAACGCCCGCGCTGTCTGCCGCGGCGACGAAGACGCTCAACGGCTATCGCTGGCCGCGCAACTATCTGCAGCTCCGCGAGGTCTCGGAACGACTGTATATATTGGTGGGGGCGGGCACGGTGGACCGCGCTGTGGCGGAGGAAGTGCTCGCCCAAGAGGACGTGATTAAGACCGCAACCTTTGGCGCCCCGACGCTCGAAAGTGACCTGTATATCCTGCGACCGCTGGCCGATACCGAGCGAGATATCGCGCATCTGGTTGTAGACCATCTCCACGGCAACCGAACCCGTGCGGCGGAGGTGCTGGGCATAAGCCGTACAACTCTGTGGCGCTTGCTGAAGGACGATGACCGTTGAGCGAGGCGCCCGTGACCGCGCGCGACGCGTGTGCTACAGTCCAAAGCGTTATTGTTTCGATTTGGTTACGGCGTGCGAGGGCATATGGCTGAGACTTCAAAACCGAGCCGCAGAAGGCGGAGTGCCGCGCCGGTCAACCGACGCACGACATCGGTGACGTGGGGCAAACACGCCTCGGGGTTTGATGGCTCGTTCAAGCGCACTAAATACGGCTATCCTTCGGCAAGCGCCCGCTTGGCAATGCAGGCAGAGTCCTCGCTGTGGGGCCGCAAACGCGTGGTGGGCTCAAAGCTCAAGCACGACGGAACGCTCGGCTACATCAGCCGCGGGGCGGCTCGCCGCAGCGGGCTCAATCCCGCCGGCTGGCATCGCTACGTGCCGATCGTGGCCGCCGTTGCAGTGATCGTCATCGCACTCGCTGCGCTTGGCTATGCCGGCGGTGGCGCCAACTTGGACGCAGTGTTTAAATCGCCCGAGCTCGCGCATGCAGGTACAGAAGTTGTCGAGGGCGCTCAGACCCAGACGGGCGTCGCGCCCCAGCGTGGTATCGTTGCGGCGGCCTCCACCATCGCCGATGCGCAAAAGGACGAAGACAAGCAAGGCGACGACGCCGAAACGGCCCAGGCAAATGAAACGGCAACAACTCCATCGGCGGGATAAGTTGCGAGTGGGGCAGCAAATTTGGGACGGGGCCTTTCAGCGGGTCCGCCGTTCGGTAGAACGGCGGAACTAATTCAAGACTTTAGTCCGCTGGCCGCGCAGCGGCCAGCTTTAAACCACCCGCTACGCGGGTGGAGACAAACGGCTTTACAAAGCCACCCCTCCGACCGATATTGACGATTGTTCAGGCCGTCAAGAATTCGAGTCGAAGGGGTGGTCGCCATGGCCCAGAAGGCCTACAGCCTTTCCCACACGAAGTGGATGTGCAAGTACCACATCGTGTTCACGCCGAAGTATAGGCGCAAAGTGATCTACAACCAAATCAGGAGCGACATAGGGGAGATCCTCAGGAAGCTGTGCGAGTACAAGGGGATCGAGATAATCGAGGGGCACCTGATGCCCGACCACGTGCACGTGCTGCTGGCGATCCCGCCGAAGTACAGCGTCGCGAGCGTCATGGGCTACCTGAAGGGGAAGAGCTCGCTGATGATATTCGACAGGCACGCGAACATGAAGTACAAGTTCGGCAACAGGAGGTTCTGGGCGGAGGGCCACTGCGTGTCCACCGTCGGCCTGAACGAGGCGACGATCGCCAAGTACATCAGGGAGCAGGAGTCCCACGACATCGCGCTGGACAAGCTGAGCGTGAAGGAGTACGAGGACCCCTTCAAGAGGGGGTGATGCTGCCGGTTCGACCGGCGCGCCACGGGTCAAGATGCACTAGGCCTGGACGAAGTCCGGGCCCGCGCCTTTAGACGCGAGCCCGGGGCCCGTGGGTTATACCCTAAGAGCAAACCACCCTTTTTAAGGGTGGTTCTGATTCAAGACTTTAGTCCGCTGGCCGCGCAGCGGCCAGCTTTAAACCACCCGCTACGCGGGTGGAGACAAACGGCTTTACAAAGCCACCCCTCCGACCGATATTGACGATTGTTCAGGCCGTCAAGAATTCGAGTCGAAGGGGTGGTCGCCATGGCCCAGAAGGCCTACAGCCTTTCCCACACGAAGTGGATGTGCAAGTACCACATCGTGTTCACGCCGAAGTATAGGCGCAAAGTGATCTACAACCAAATCAGGAGCGACATAGGGGAGATCCTCAGGAAGCTGTGCGAGTACAAGGGGATCGAGATAATCGAGGGGCACCTGATGCCCGACCACGTGCACGTGCTGCTGGCGATCCCGCCGAAGTACAGCGTCGCGAGCGTCATGGGCTACCTGAAGGGGAAGAGCTCGCTGATGATATTCGACAGGCACGCGAACATGAAGTACAAGTTCGGCAACAGGAAGTTCTGGGCGGAGGGCCACTGCGTGTCCACCGTCGGCCTGAACGAGGCGACGATCGCCAAGTACATCAGGGAGCAGGAGTCCCACGACATCGCGCTGGACAAGCTGAGCGTGAAGGAGTACGAGGACCCCTTCAAGAGGGGGTGATGCTGCCGGTTCGACCGGCGCGCCACGGGTCAAGATGCACTAGGCCTGGACGAAGTCCGGGCCCGCGCCTTTAGACGCGAGCCCGGGGCCCGTGGGTTATACCCTAAGAGCAAACCACCCTTTTTAAGGGTGGTTCTGATTACTTTACGTACACCACGTTGTCGCGGCGCGGCTTTGCCTCGGGTAGCGTGTCCTCGGCGTAGCCAAGAATGCAGTTACCGACACCGCGCAGGCTGCCGTCGGCGGGCAGGCCCCAGCTGGCCAGCAGCTCCAGGCCCTCGGGCGAGTCAAAGACCTCATGCGCGCGGTGAATCCAGCACGAATCGACACCCAGTGCATAGGCGGCGTTGAGCAGGTTGCCCATGGCGAGCGAGCCGTCTTCCAGATGTGTGGGCACGCTGCGGTCAACCAGCACCACCACAACGGTCTTGGCGCCATAGAAGGGGTCGCTGTTGCTGCCCATGACCTGGGCGTTGAGCTGTGAGAGACGCTCGACGGTCGCGGGGTCGGTGACGGCGACAAACGTCACCGGTTGGCGGCCCATGCCGCTCGGTGCATATTGGCCGGCTTCGATAATACGCGCAAGCTTTTCGGCCTCGACGGGACGATCGCTGTAGTTGCGGCAGCTGCGGCGGTGAATGAGCGCTTCGATGGTCTCCATGGTGTCTCCTTGCGGTGGCGTTGCAGATGCCACGTTCATACCCGTCGGGCTCAAACGATAGACGGTCAATTGCCCGGCCAAAAGGATGGATTCCAATTGGGAAAGTGGGTTTGCATAAAAGTACCTTCAGAATGTGACAAACAAATGGGATGGTTAAACGTTTTATCCCGTCTACCCTGCGGTTTTTTACCACTTGCCTAAATGACGAACGCATAACCTCTGATAAAGGTTTTACTAAAGGAGCACCAACGTTTATCAACGCGCCATGGTGGCGCCGGGCCAGGAGGTAACATCATGTTCCAGGCTGGAGATGTCGTCGAGACCGACTTCGAAGGATTTCTGAAGCTGCTGCGTTCCAAGACGCGCGCTTTCGTGTCGATCAACGATCACGAGTACTACATCACGCACACCGATGGCTATTGGCGTGTTCAGGATTGCGAGGCCCTCAACGACAAGGGCCACTTTACTGACTGCTCCGAGCTGGTCAACACGGTCTGCGAGGTCGTCGAGCTGCCGTGGATTGCCGGCAAGAGCCTGCATGACAGCTTCTCGGGCGCTACGGTCTATGAGGCCGTCGCCGCTTAACAGGCAATAAAACCCGATTTTCACGTGACCGCTGGCGCCGCCCCCGCGCCGGCGGTCTTTTTCTGCCGATAGGCCATAAAAATGCACGCATTCGCGGAGAGCCTGTTGACGATAGTCAAAACTCGGACTAATCTAGAGACACATAATTGGTCAAAAATCGGACAATCGAATGGTGGGATAGATGAATAGTGCGGTTGCGCTGGTCGACTTCGACCGGTTGATCAATGGACTCGACCATATCTATTCGGAGTTCTCGCGCGCCTGCGGCCTTTCGGACTGCGCCTATTGGATGCTCGTCGACGCCAGCACGGCGGGCGGCAGTATTGCCGTAAGCCGTCTGACAAGCGAATGGTTCTACAGCAAGCAGACCATCAACTCGGCAATTAAAACCTTGACGGCGCGGGGTTTCGCAACGTTGGAGTTTGCCGAAGGCAGTCGTAAGAACAAGGTTGTGAGCCTGACCGAAGAGGGCAGGCGATTTGCCGAGCGTTATGCGCTGCCGGCACTCAAGGCCGAGCAGCGAGCCTTTGGCGCGCTTGAGCCGTGTGAGCAGCGCGAGATTATGCGCTTGATCGGAAAATTTTCCCATGCGCTCGGCGATGAGTGCGGTGCCTTTAAGCAGCATATCGCTGCCGAGAGCCAAGCCGAGAATCAAGGTGAGGGGGAGTCGTGCGACTGCTAATGAGGTTTATGAAGCCATATCGAGGGCTTGTCGCAGTGACGCTGCTGGTGCTGCTGGTGGATAACGTCGGTACGCTGTTGGTTCCCACGATGCTGGCGAACATGGTCAACACCGGTATTACCACGGGCGATGTCGACTACATTTTACGCAACGGCCTATACATGTTTATCGCGACCAGCATGGCTAGCGGCGGCACGGTGCTGGGCTGCTATCTTTCGGCGCGCCTGGCCGCCAACGTGGCTTGCGATATCCGCAATGCCGTGTACGACAAATCGCTCGAGCTCGCGGCCAGCGATTTTGAGCGCTTTGGCACCGGATCGATGATCACGCGCTCGCTCAACGACATCAACGTGATTCAGCAGGCTATCCTGCAGACGATTCAGTTGGTGCTGCCGGTGCCGTTCTTGGCCGTCGCGGGCATCATTTTTGCTTGGTTCATCGATCCTGCCATGGGCACGCTTCTGGGCGTAGTCGTTGCGATTGTGCTGGTGGCGGCGGTCTTTACGGTTGCCAACGCGGCGCCGATTTTTATGCGCCTACAGGGCTTTATCGACCGCATGAACGTGGTGCTGCGCGAGAATATTGTGGGCGTGCGCGTCATCCGTGCGTTTAACAAGGAGCGCCACGAGGAACGGCGTCTGGACGAGGTGTTTAGCGAATACGCCGCCAACGCCATCAAAGTCAACCACCTGTTTGTGGGCCTCGACAGCTCAAGCTTCTTTTTGATGAACATCGCCGAGGTGGCGGTGCTGTGGGTGGGCGGCAACCGCGTAGGCGCCCACGCCATGCAGATTGCGAGTATCTCGGCGGTGCTGGAGTATGCAATTCTGATCCTGTTCTTTGTGATGATGGCCCAGATGGTGGTGCTGACGCTTCCGCGTGCCGCGGCATGCCTAAGCCGTGCACACCAAGTGCTGGAGATTGAGCCGAGCATCGTCGATGGCCAGCGTACGCTTGATGCGGCCGCGTCCGACTCAAAGGACGGGGTCGATGCGGTTGCCGTGTTCGATCACATGTCGTTTCGCTTTGACGATGCTGACGAGGACACCCTGTGCGACCTGAGCTTTGCCTGTCGTCGCGGGCAGACCACCGCGATCGTTGGCTCGACAGGCTCGGGCAAATCGACGGTGGCAAAGCTTCTGCTGCGCTTCCACGATGCCACCAAGGGCTCCATTCGCCTGAATGGTGTGGACCTACGCGAGCTTACGCAAGACGAAATCCGCGGGCGCATTGCCTATGTGCCGCAGAAGGCGTGGCTGTTCTCGGGCACGGTGGCGAGCAACCTTCGCTTTGGTAACGAAGGCGCGACCGAGGGCGACATGCTTCACGCGCTTGAGGTTGCCCAGAGCACCTTTGTACTCGACCAACCGCAGGGGCTCGATACCCCGGTGGCGCAGGGCGGTACGAACTTTTCGGGCGGCCAGCGCCAGCGTTTGGCAATCGCCCGTGCGCTCATGAAGCATGCCGATCTATATATCTTCGATGACAGTTTTTCGGCCCTGGACTTTAAGACCGATGCCGCCCTGCGCCATGCGTTGCAAGACGAGACGCGTGACGCTGCGGTGCTCATCATCGCGCAGCGCATCTCGACGATCTTGCACGCCGACCAGATCGTCGTGCTCAAGGATGGCGAGGTTGTGGGTCTGGGCACGCATGGCGAGCTTATGGAAACCTGCGAGGTGTACCGCGCCATCGCGGAATCGCAGATGAAGGGAGGTGAGTAGCATGACCGAGGAGCTCAAGAAGCAGGGCGGCGTTGATGACGCCGCTGCCGCGGGACTGGTCGAGGAAACGGCTGCCGCGTCGACCGAGCTGGATGACGCCGCCAAGGCTGCAGCCGAGCGCGAGGCTCGCCGCCAAGCGCTCTACGAGGAAAACGAACGTGCCGAGGACGAGCGCGCCCGCGCCGAGGCAGAGCGTATGCGCGACGTGGACGACGAAGACGAGGACGAGACGCCTCGGGATACCTGGGCGACGGTGCGCCGCCTGTGGAGTGAGGCTGCCGGCGACCATTGGCGCTTCTATATCGTGTTCGCGAGCATTGTGTTCTATGTCATCTTTAACACCGCCGCGCCGGCATATAGCGCCCGCGTGATCGATGAGCTGTGGGGCCACATTCAGGTGGCGTTTGCCAACAACGCCACCTTCAGCATCACCTGGGAGAACTGCGGCAGGACTATCTTCATCTACTTTTTGATTTGGACGGCCGCTGCCTCGTTCTATGCGCTCCAGAGCTTTTTGATGTCGAGCGTCGCTGAGCGACTCAACTTGCGTCTGCGCAACCGCATCGCGCAGAAGCTCAGCCGCCTGCCGCTCGCCTACTTTGACGCGCATCGCCCCGGCGAAGTGGTCAGCCGCGCGACCAACGACTTGGACAAGATGTCCGAGAGTATGCAGCGCGGATTGCTGCAGCTGCTGGTATCGATCGGTACCGTGACGGGCGCCATCATCATGATGTTCGTCTATAGCGTTAGGCTCACGTTGATCTTTTTGGGTTTTACGGCGGTATCGCTGCTGGTGACCAAGGTGGTTTCGCGCCGTACGCATGATGTGACGGGCGAGCGTCAGGAGTGGGTGTCCAAAATCACGAGCGCGGTCGAGGAAGGCTATTCGGGCCGTTTGGTGATTCGCGCATTCAACCGTGAGCACCAGAGCTCTGCCGAGGTGCACGAGGCCTCGGGCGAGCTGGCCCGCGTGAGCACCAAGGCCGACTTTATGATCAACGCCGTCGGACCCGCGGTTCGCTTTATCGGTCGCCTGGCGCAGATCGTGATTGCGCTCGTGGGCTGCAGCATGCTGGTTGCCGGTCACATGACCGTCGGCGTGTTCCAGGCGTTCTTCCAGTTTATCTACGAGGCGTCCGAACCCATGACGCAGCTGTCGTTCACTTTCAACTCGCTGCAGAGCGCGCTGGCGAGTGCGGAGCGCGTGTTCGACCTGCTCGATGAGCCCGAGATGGAGGCCGATCCGCAGCCGGGCGAGGCTGCCAATCTGCCGGGTCGCGTGGAGGGCCGCGTCGCTTTTGAGCATGTGCGCTTTGGCTACACGCCCGAAAAGCCGCTCATGCGCGACGTGTCGTTTACCGCCGAACCGGGTCAGAAGATTGCGGTGGTGGGAACCACGGGTGCGGGTAAGACCACGCTCATCAACCTGCTCATGCGCTTCTACGAGATTGACGGCGGCCGCATTACGCTCGACGGTGTGGATACGCGCCTCATGAACCGCGGTGAGCTACGTCAGCAGTTTGGCATGGTGCTGCAGGACGCCTGGCTGTTCGACGGCACGATTGCCGAAAACATCGCCTACGGCTGCCCCGAGGCAACGCGCGACGAGATCGTGGCTGCCGCCCGCGCCGCGCAGGTCGACTTCTTTGTGCGCACCATGCCGCAGGGCTACGACACGCGCGTGGCCAATGATGCCGAAAGCATCAGCCAGGGCCAGCGTCAGCTGCTGACCATTGCGCGCGTGCTGCTCAACAACCCGGCGATTCTCATTCTGGATGAGGCGACGTCGAGCGTGGACACGCGTACCGAGCTTGCCATCGGCCGTGCCATGGACGCGCTCATGCATGGGCGCACGAGCTTTGTGATCGCACATCGCCTGTCGACGATCGTGGATGCCGACCTGATTCTGGTCATGGATCACGGCAACATTATCGAGCAAGGCACGCATAAGGAACTGCTGGCTGCCGAGGGTGCTTACGCCGACCTCTATCTGAGTCAGTTCGCATAATGTGACAAAGGGACAGTCCCGCATGTCACATTGGAAACAAGGCGCGCCGGGGATTGATTCCCTGGCGCGCCTTTTGCGTCGGTGTCGATGTTGTTTTGTGCCGCTCGCGTTCCTAGTGCTCGTCCACGAGCTTGGCGACGAGGGCCTTGAGCTCCGCCACCTCTCGCTCGAGTTCCTTGACGCGGCGGGCATTCTCGGTGATGCCCTGGCGGTTGAGGGCGCTCTGCTCGGCGGCGTCATCGGGCATGTACTCGCGATGCTGCTTGGCATCGAAGCTTTCTTCGAACACGCGGCAGCCGTTGCGCTTGATGATGCGTCCCGGCACGCCAACGACGGTGCAGTTGTCGGGCACGTCTTTAACGACGACCGAGTTGCCGCCGATCTTGACGTTGTTGCCGATGCGAATGTTGCCGAGCACCTTGGCGCCCGTGCCCACGGTGACGTTGTTGCCCAGGGTGGGGTGGCGCTTGCCGGTCTCGTTGCCGGTACCGCCGAGCGTGACGCCCTGGTAGAGCACGCAGTTGTCGCCCACAATGGTGGTCTCGCCGATGACGACGCCCATGGCGTGGTCGATAAAGAAGTGCTTGCCAATTTGCGCGGCGGGATGAATCTCGACGCCGGTGATGTGGCGGGTGATTTGCGAGAGCACACGGGCGAGTGAGCGATGACCATGCTCCCAGAGCCAGTGCTCGGGTACGTGGTTCCACTTGGCATGCAGACCGGGGTACGAAAGGAAAATGACCAGGCCGTTTTGCGCGGCGGGGTCCTGCGCTTGGACGGTCTTGATGTCCTCGCGAATGGTATTGATAAAGCTCACCGGCCGCCCTCCCTTAGCGCCATGGCAATGCGATTCAATAAAGTATAGCGATTCGCTAGGGATTAGGAAGAGCAATCTTTCACGGCTTTGCGTGACAGGTGTCAGTTATGCAAACTTGCTGGTAATGGAGTCATGCTTTTGTGGGGTCGTGTGCATGGTCGCGCCGCAACCGTATACTGGTCAACTTGGACGTGTCCGCGCCCACAACTGAGAGGTTTTACTTCATGGGTTTTATCAATTTCATTGCCGAGCTGCTTAAGGATCCACGCACTGCGATCGCCAGCTGGATTGCCGCCGGCCCGCTCATGGCCTACGGCTGCGTGTTCCTGATCATCTTTATCGAGACGGGCGTGGTGTTCTTCCCGTTCCTTCCCGGCGATTCGCTGCTGTTTGCCTCGGGCTTCTTTGCCCACAACGGTGGCTTTAACATCGTGGCTTTGCTGGCCGTTGCATGGGCCGCTGCCATCTTGGGCGATCAGTGCAACTTTATGATCGGCCATTTCTTTGGCAAAAAGATCATTGCCTCGGGCAAGGTCAAGGCCATGACGCCCGAGCGCATCAAAAAGTCCGAGGACTTCTTGGACAAGTGGGGCCACCTGGCCATCTTCCTGGGCCGCTTCTTCCCGTTTATTCGCACCTTTGTGCCCTTTATCGCCGGCATGGGCGGCATGCACTGGCGCAACTTTGTCATTTTTAACGTGCTGGGCGGCATTACCTGGTCGACGGTCTTTACGCTGCTGGGCTACTTCTTTGGCGGCATTCCCTTTGTGCAGGAGCACTTTGAGCTGCTGATTATCGGTATCGTCGCCGTGTCGATCATCCCGACCGTGGTCGGCTTGGTTAAGGCTAAGCTGGGCAAAAAGAACGCGTAGATCGAGCCGGCGCGTAAGCCGTGCAGTTGAGGCCCGTCACCGCTTACGGTGGCGGGCCTTTTTGCTTCGGTCAAATGAAAATACTTTAGTTAGTTAAAGAAAAGCGTTTTATCCGACGCGCGTGCGGAGTACAATCTCGTGCATGCGAATCGACGTGCCATCGGCTTTGATGCCGTTCGCGTGTCCCGTCCGGCTCTACGCTCCGGGCGTGCGACGTTGCGACGCGGTCGGCCTCGGTCCTTGCGTGCGGGTTCGCGAGTTTGCAACTGTGTATGTAAGGAGCGACATATGACTGTCGAGAAGAAGGATATCGATTGGGGTAGCCTCGGCTTTGGCTACATGAAGACCGACTACAGCTACGAGGCCCATTGGAAGGACGGCGAGTGGGACGAGGGCGGCCTGACCACCGA
This sequence comes from Coriobacteriaceae bacterium, assembly GCA_025992855.1. NCBI lineage: Bacteria > Bacillati > Actinomycetota > Coriobacteriia > Coriobacteriales > Coriobacteriaceae > Coriobacteriaceae bacterium. The sequence continues at coordinate 319,203 of DAJPGB010000001.1, read as the reverse complement.
CCACACCATGCACGTCTCCGAGTGCGGCGGCATCTTCCATTACTGCCAGGAGGTCTTTGAGGGCCTGAAGGCCTACACCGCCGAGGACGGCAGCATCGTCTGCTTCCGCCCCGACATGAACGCCGAGCGTATGTACAACTCCGCCGAGCGCCTCGAGATGCCCCCGTTCCCCAAGGACAAGTTCGTCGAGGCCGTCAAGCAGGTCGTTTCTGCCAACGCCGCATGGGTTCCGCCCTTCGGCTCCGGCGCAACCCTGTATGTGCGCCCGTTTATGATCGGCTCCGGTGACGTGATCGGCGTGGCTCCCGCTCCTGAGTACACGTTCCGCATTCTCGTGACCCCGGTCGGTCCGTACTTTAAGGGCGGCCTCAAGCCCGTCAAGCTGCGCGTTTCCGAGTACGACCGCGCTGCACCGCACGGCACCGGCAACATCAAGGCCGGCCTCAACTATGCCATGTCCCTCAAGCCCACGATGGAGGCTCACCGCGAGGGCTATGCCGAGAACCTGTATCTCGACTCCGAGTCCCGCACCTATGTCGAGGAGACCGGTGGCGCCAACGTCCTGTTCGTGAAGGAGGACGGCACGCTCGTCGTTCCGCAGTCGCACACCGACTCCATCCTGCCCTCCATCACCCGCCGTTCGCTCGTTCAGGTTGCCGAGGACCTGGGCATGACCGTTGACCAGCGTCCCGTCGAGTGGGCCGAGGTCAAGGCCGGCACCTTCGTTGAGTGCGGCCTGTGCGGCACCGCCGCCGTCATCTCCCCGGTTGGCGAGATCGACAACAAGGTCTATGGCGCCGACGAGACCGTGACCTTCCCGGCTGGCTACACCGAGATCGGCCCTGTGATGAAGAAGCTCCGCGAGACCCTGACCGGCATTCAGTCTGGTGCCGTTGAGGATAAGCATAACTGGGTTTACGTCGTCGCGTAATCTGTCTTACCTGTCTGGGCAGAGAGCAAGTTCCCTCTCGGCGCGTCCTCGGACATGCAAGAAGCCCTCGCTGCGCACTTCGTGCGGCGAGGGCTTCTTGCGTCCTGCGGAGTGCGCCGGGAGGGAACTTGCTCTCTGCCCTGCGGGCTCGGCGTTGTCGCGCAGGCAATAATTAATCTGAATTAAAGATGGTGCGCGGCCTTTTGGACGCGCATTTATAAAGAAGGGGTCCAAGGCGATTGCCTTGGACCCCTAAAGGATCAATGTGCTGGCGGAAGCTCGGCCGTGCCTACTAGAACTTGACGGTCGGTGCCTGGCGGGCGGCCTCGGCGGCCTCGAAGCCCTGGCGCTCCTTAAACTGGAAGATGCCGGCAAAGATGACGGCCGGGAACGTCTGGATGGCGTTGTTGTAGCTGAGCACGCAATCGTTGTAGCTCTGGCGTGCATAGCTAATCTTGTTCTCGGTATCCTCGAGCGATGCCTGCAGCTGCGTAAAGTTGGTGTTTGCCTTAAGGTCGGGGTAGGCTTCGGCTACGGCGAAGAGCTGACGCAGGGCACCGGTCAGCACGTTGTCGGCTTCCATCTTGGCCTCGGGCGTGGTCGCCTTGACGGCGGTGTTGCGTGCGCTGATCACGGCGGAGAGCGTCTCCTGCTCGTGCTTGGCATAGCCCTTGACGGTCTCGACCAGGTTGGGGATCAGGTCGTTGCGACGCTGCAGCTGCGTGTCGATGTTCTGCCACGCGTTGTCGATGCGGTTGCGCTTGGTGACCATGTTGTTGTAGATGCCGGCGATGGCGCAGACAATCGCAATGACAACAACGATGCCGATGATGACGGTAATCATGATGTCTCCGTTTCGAATGGCCGCGGCGGCATGCGCCAGCTGCCGTTGGTATAACGCTACTAGTATACCCGCAACGTTTTGCCGTGCCGAACTTTCCGGTAAGCGTTATGTTTTCGGTAAGGTCGACCGCTCAGCGAGGGGCGGGGTACAGGTGTAAGATATGCGACAGATTAACGAGCGCTGTCTTGCCCTGAGGATGCGATGCAGATGGATCTGCGCATTAAGAAAACCTATCGTGCCTTGTTCGATGCCTTTACCGAGCTACTCGAAGAGCATCGCTTTGAGGACCTTACGGTCGCCATGCTGTGCGAGCGTGCCATGATCCGCCGCACGACGTTCTACAAGCATTTCCGTGACAAGAACGATTACTTTGCCTTTTATGTCGACGAGCTTATGTCGGGGCTGCCGCAGAAGCGGACCGGTAAGGGGAGCGCGGTGTCGGCCGACGACGTGCGCGTGCTTCGCCATGAGGTGTTTGCCGACGCCATGGACATGATCCTGGCACATGAGCAGCTCATGGATAACATCCTGGAGAGCAGCATGTCGGGCATGCTGACCAGCATGATTTGCGACCGCATTGCCCATTCCATTCGCGAGCGCGTGATGAGCACGCTTGACGAGAGCGCCTTGGCCCCCGTATCGCTCGAGACGACATCGGAGTTTATCGCCGGCGGCATTATTCGCTTGTTTACAAAATGGTGGGAATCGGGTCACGATCTTGAGAGCCGACCCGAGATTGCCGACGTAGTCGATGCACTGTTTGAACGGACCATGACGCCGGTGCATCACTAAAAGTGGCGGAGAGAGGGGGATTCGAACCCCCGGAACGCTCTCGCGCTCAACGGTTTTCAAGACCGCCGCATTCAACCGCTCTGCCATCTCTCCATGAGTCGTAATGATAGCATCGTTTTGAATCTGCAACAGGGAAGGCGAACGATGACGATCACCGAAATCGACGAGAAGTTCATGCGCGAGGCGCTGGCTGAGGCGCGCGCTGCCGCGGCGGTGGGCGAGGTGCCCATTGGTGCCGTGGTGGTGTGCGCAGGCGAGATCGTCGCGCGGGCGCACAATCGTCGCGAGCTCGATCAGGACCCTTCGGCGCATGCTGAGTTTGCGGCCTTATGCGCCGCCGCTCAGGCGCTTGGCCGTTGGCGCCTTTCCGACTGCACGGTCTATGTGACGCTCGAGCCCTGCTGCATGTGCGCGGGCCTTATGGTCAACGCGCGCGTGGGGCGATGCGTGTATGGTGCGGCCGATGCCAAGGCGGGCGCGCTGGGTTCGCTGTACGACCTCAATGCCGATTCGCGCCTGAATCATCGGTTTAATGTGACGGCTGGCGTGCTGACGGACGAGTGCCGTGCGGTGCTGAGCAGCTATTTTGCCGGTTTGCGCGGCGTGGATGGCGGCGGTTGCGGCTGCGGGTCCGATCTTGAGGCGCATGCCGCTCATGCCGCGGCGCTGGCTGATGCCGACGAGGTTGCTGGTGCGGCGGTCGACTTTGGCCCCGTGCAGCGCCGACCGCGTCGCGTGCTGCTGGCAATCGACTCCTTTAAGGGCAGCGTGTCGAGCGCACAGGCGGAGTCGGCGGTTGCCGAGGGCGTGTGTCGCGTGTGGCCCGATGCCGAGGTGAGCACGCTGCCGCTGGCAGATGGCGGCGAGGGAACGCTCGACGCCGTTGCCGCGTGCGGCGGCGAGATTGTGACCTGCGAAGTGGCAGGTCCCTTGGGCGAGCGCGTGTCTGCCCGGATGTTGCTGGATACCGAGCGCGAATCGGCGGTCATCGAGATGGCCGAGGCGGCGGGGATTGGATATTCGCCCTGCACGGAGTCGGCGGCACTGGCAGCCTCGACCTATGGCGTGGGCGAGCTGATGCTTCGCGCGGTTCGCGCGCGGGCGAAGACTCTATATATAGGACTGGGCGGCAGCGCCACCAATGACGGCGGCGCCGGCATGCTACAGGCGTTGGGTGCGCGTCTTGTCGACGACCGCGGCTGTGATATTGCGCCGGGGCTTGCGGGCCTTGAGCAAGTGACTGGGGTTGATCTGGTGCCGGCGGTACGGGCACTGGATGGCGTGCGTATCGTCGTGCTTTCCGATGTCGAGAATCCGCTTGTGGGACGTCGTGGCGCGCTGGCGGTGTTCGGCGGACAGAAGGGTCTGCCGACGGATGATGCCGAGACGCTGTACAAGTACGACAGCTGGATGGTCGACTACGGCCGCCTGCTCGATACGGCGATCGCCGAGGCTCGAGCTCAGGGGTTACTGCGCGTGTCCGAGGGCGCGCGGACGTTTGGTTCGGTGCTCGGCGTGCCCGGCGCGGGCGCTGCCGGTGGGCTGGGGGCTGCCTTGTTGGCACTTGGCGCCGAGCTGCGCTCGGGCGTGGAGACGGTGCTCGACCTTGTGGGGTTTGATGAGCGCGTGCACGATGTGGACCTGGTCATAACGGGTGAGGGCAACATGGACGAGCAGTCCGCCGCCGGTAAGGCGCCAGTGGGCGTGGCACGTCGCGCCAAGCGCCATGGCAAGCCGGTGGTCGCCGTCGTGGGCGGTCGCGCCGGCAACCTGGATGCGGTATACGAGCAAGGCGTCGACCTGGTGCTGCCGATTTGTCGCAAGCCCATGTCCCTCGACCAAGCGCTCGATCCGCAGGAAGCCACAACCAACCTCATCTGCGCCGGCGAAGCCGCCGCCCAAGCCTATGACCTCGCTCGCCTCTAAAACCCATCCCCCCAATAACTTGCGGTGAAATACGGAGTGTTTTTGCCTTTAAGGTGCCAATTCAGTCCGTATTCTACCGCAACTTCGTGAATTGCCATCCGAGGCTGGTCGACATGGGTCTCGAGTCGGACCGTTTGCCACGAAATGCGGCCATCTACTACGTTTGACCGAGCTACCTCGACCATCCCGGATTTTGTGAAATTAAAACCGACGCTCCTATAAGTTGTCAAGAGGCAGTTTGCGGGAGCGCTCTCTCCAATTCGCACAGGAGCTCGTAATACCTCCTCTCCAGTTTCGTCGACCGCCGTTTCCCCCGTTCCAAGTGCCCGAGTGTGGCTGCGGACAGGCCGAGCTCCGCGGCGGCTTTCTTCTGAGTCACCCGCATCGCCTTGCGCATCTTCGCGAGCTCGGGGCCCTCCGGCGCGGCGCCGTCGGGGTTCGGGTCCATGAGCACGCGGTACACCTCCCGCGCTATGTAGCGCTTCAGGCAGCGGACCGCCTCCCGCCGGGACTTCCCCTCGGAGGTTCGCCTCGCCACGTACCTCCTCGTCCTCTCGTCGTACGCCATGCGCTTGATCGCGATCTCGTAGAGCGCCCAGTTCGCCTGCCGGTTGCCGCCGCGGTTGAGCCTGTGCCGTTCCGTCTTCCCGCTCGACGCGGGGATCGGGGAGACGCCGCACAGCATCGAGAACGCCGCCTCGCCCTTCAGCCTGCCGGGGTTGTCGCCGGCGGCCACGACCAGGGCGGCGGCGGTCGTCGTGCCGCAGCCCTCGACGCCGAGCAGCGCGGGCGCGTTCGCCTCCAGCAGCGCGCGGATGCGCGCGTCGAGGGACTCGACCTGGCTGCGGGCCTCCTTCCAGACCGCCGCGACGGACCGCAGCGAGGCCAGCACGCTCTCCTCGAGCGCGCTGGCCGCCTTCCTCCCGCGCGCGAGCAGCGGCATGAGGTCCTTCGGCCGCTCGCGGCCCCCGAACCGCTCCCTCAGGGCGCCCGGGGCCGTCGTGAGCATCGACTTCGCGCAGGCCACGCAGGACGTGGACGTCGCGACGGCCAGCCTGCGCGCGACGTAGAGCTGGCGCACCGCCTCGACCCAGCCGTCCTGCGACTTCGGCACGGAGCAGCCCCTCCCGGACGCCGCCTTGCGCGCCGCGCGCTCGGCGTCCAGCGGGTCGCTCTTCCCCTCGCCGGGCCTCGCCTTGTCCCTCTTGGGCCTGAGCACCTCGACGACGTTGCACCCGAGCTCCACGAGCCTCCTCGTCAGCCCGGCCCCGTACGATGCCGTGCCCTCGACGCCGACGACCAGGCAGCTCCCCGGGTCGCCTATCGCCCCCGCCAGCCTGTCGTAGCCCTCGGGGTCGGCCCCGAAGCTCCCGCTCCGGATCTTCCTCCCGAGGCCGTCGAGCAGGCACAGGACATGCACGTCCTTGTGCGTGTCGACGCCCGCGATGACCGTTTCGCCTTCCATTTTCGCTCCCCTCGGTCTGCCGCCTGCTCCGCGCCCGGGTCTCCCAGACATTGCACTGACGGGAGCGCTACAATTCAGTTGGCTTGTCCGATTGTCCGCGCTCATGCTCCTATTAGGTCATGGCAGGACTCCGGGTCGCGGAAGCCGGGGCGAGACAGGTCGGATTTGAGGACGGCCGAAGAGGCGTCAGCAGGTCAGTGGGTCATCGTCCCGGCATTCAGCATCAGGGTAGCGCTGCGACGCGGAAATCGCGCGCCGTTGCCGCGCCCCGCAGTGCCCGCTTCCCCCGAGAACAATTATCAGTGCAGGTAGAGAGCTTGCCGATTTCCGAAAAAGTCGGCTATGGTCGACCCCTGCGGTCTAAACGTAGTAGATAGACCCTTTTCGTGGCGCAGCGTCAGACCAGTCTATTTGGGACGGCTATTTTGACTACATGCCGATCTGATTGCCCAAGTAGTCAAAAAAGCCCCGTCCCAAATTAGCTGCCTTGTGGGGCTGTGGGGATAAAGATTGCCGACGGTTTTATCCTGCCGAGCCCCTTTGATGGCGCGAATGGTTCGATTTGACGACCGAGTGGCAACCTGACGCGGAATAGTGGGTCGTTTAAATTGCTACAATTTTAAGTATATTGCGATGTCCTGCCTTGCGTTTCTGCGCGGGGGGGGGCGTATATTTGCATCGATGGGGACGACACACATATATAGCGAGCCGCTGCTTGCCGTCCTCATGGATTTGGGGAGGGCCTTCATGAATCGCGTGTGTGCGAGAGCTCGAGAAATGCTAAAGCCTTTTGGCAAGAAAACCAATACCGCCAAGCGTGCCCTGAGGGTTTTGGCCGTCCCGCTGGCGGCGTGTGCGCTCATGTTTGGTGCGACGAGTGCGTCGGCCGATCAAGCGGTTCCTTTTAGCAACCATACCGTGCAGACGGTGAATCCCACCGGCACTACGGTCAATCTGTTCGACTACTGGGTCGTGAACGGCGACAACGACAGCTCGAAGAACATAAACAACGACAACAAGAATGACAACACCGGCATCAATAAAGACCATCAGCTCAAGTTCAATGGCGGTGCCGGATCGGGCATTAATAAATGGACGGGAAAAAGTGTTATTGGCGGCTTTGGACGTCTTTCGTTTGTGAAGAACACACTGATAAAGGGCTATCCGTCGATCAATGCTGGCACCTACACCTCGTATAACACGCACGGTACGTACAAAGACGAGTCGCTCGATTATCTCTTTAATAACGACAGCCAGGCAAATGGCAAGCAGGACGGCAAGGCCGTTCACAACAACGTACAAGGCCTTTTCCAGCTCAAGGATGGCTATTACGTTTACGATTCGTACGGCTCTGACGGCAACTATGCTGTGTATAACTTCACGACTAACTCCTTTGACGTCTACGATAAGGCGGGCGTATATAAGGACAGCGTGTCGGATGCGAATCGGGGTCAGTTCTTCCCCTTTGACTCGGCTGACAAGGTTTTTGAAGAGAGGAACGGCCGGCTCTCTCCTATAGGAATAACGGACGGAACGAACGATAAGCTCAACCACCACTTTGGCATGTCCATGACCACGGAGTTCGTCCAGCCTGCGGGTGGCAAGACCACCGATAACAATGACATGATCTTTAAGTTCTCGGGTGACGATGACGTCTGGGTCTATATCGACGGCGTGCTCGTGGGCGATCTGGGTGGCATCCACGAGAAGGCGACGCTTGATATTAACTTCGCTACTGGTGTGGTGCGCGTTGGACATATTGATGGCGCAAATGGTTCACCAAAGTATTTTCCGGATACTACCATCAAAGCAATGTTCAAAGCCGCCGGCGCAGATACCACCAACTTCCGCGACAACACCTTCTGCGACAGCACCAAGCACACGCTGAGCTTCTTCTACCTGGAGCGTGGCGCGGGCGCATCGAACATGTCGCTTAAGTTCAACCTCACCACCCTGCCGTCGTCCGAGGTCGCGAAGGTCGACCAAAACGGCGAGGCAGTCAATGGCGCAACCTTCAAGCTGTACCGGTCCGATGGACCAGATGCCGACTGGAATAAGGGTGAGCTCGTCGCTCAGGGCACGACGAAAGACGGGGGTCAGCTGATACTTCAAAAGTCGAACGGCTCCGTCCTCTCGTTTGACGAAGAGCACAACACCAATCATTGCGACTACTTTGTACTCAAAGAGACAGGCCTGCCCGAGGGATACCGCTCGAGCCTGACCTCGTCGACCACTGCAACGCCAGGTGAGCTGCACCTGCAGTATAAGCAAGCTGCGGCGAGTGGCTCGGGTGGTGTGGTGGTTGCACCGCAGACGACGGTCACCACGGCCGACGGCAAGTCATGGACGGGTAGCCGCATGTGGCTGAACGGCGGCTATCTGGCCGCTAAGGAGACTATTTCCCTAGATAAAGATACGCAAGACAATAAAGGCAACGCCATTAGTTCGGGTACGACGTTTGCCGTCGTACTCAAGCTCACCGGTGCGAGCGAGGACCACACAAGCGAAGACGCGTGGACGGCGGTCACGGGCAACCCGCTCAATGGCTATAAGCTGTGCTCCGCGCACGGCATTGCCGGTGCGGTCGAGGCTGCCAAATCGGCGGACACGAGTGTCTTTGATGTTGATACCAAGGGCGACTACGTGGTGACGGTCAGGTCGCTGCCCGGAGATATCGAGAAGTACGCCGCCATGATGACGGACAAGTCGAAGGCGGAATATACCGTGGCGGTGTATCACACCACGGCATCGTCTCTGGCGGGGGCAACCATCGACAACACCTCTATGGTCCAATATCAAACGATAAACAGTCAGTTTTCTACGGTGATCCACCTCACCAATGTTCAGAACCGTCTGTTTGTGCAGAAGGTTGACGACCTGGGCAAGCCCGTGAACGGCGCGACGTTTGAGCTGTACCAGGCCAAGGACGTTGCCGGCGATAGTCCCAGCACGTATGCCATCAAGTCCGGTGCCACGCCGTATGACACCGTGCAGGCGAACGGCATGAGCTACCCGTATGAGATCAAGGGCGCCGCATGCTTCCCGATCGATTCGGCAAATCACGCGCCCCTTATCAAGGGGGTCTACTACCTGCGAGAGTCTGTAGGCCCGGATGGCTATGAGATTAACAACACGATTACCAAGGTGATCGTGGATGATTCGGGCGTGTACGTGGACGCCGGCGATACGGACGACGGTGTGCGCAGCATGAGCGGCCCGGGCTCGCTGATTGCATCCTTGGCACAGTTCGGCTCCCCCGACGCTATCGATAACACCCTTACGCATATCAAGGGCAAATTGCAGAGCGCGACCGTTGACGCAAGCGGAAATCTGACGTGGGGTCAAGAGAACACCGCCGAGGGCGTGACGCCCTCACTTGCAGATAAAATGATGCACATGCGCTACGACAAGACGACGCAGAGAACCAAGTCGGTCTTGCGCTATGTCGAGGACGGCGGCCCGCGCAACGGACAGTTGGCAATTATCTATGCCGATACGGGCATCAACCGCATGGCCCTGTACCAAGAAGATGACTCAACATATATAGGAGATGCTTCCAAGACGCGTACCGATCTGGGCACGCTTCAGCTCAATCATCTCTTTACCACGGCAACGGCCGTGCAGTATACCGATCGTCGCGTGGCACGCCTGCAAGTGACTAAGACCGTGACGGCGGACAATGGCCTTACCGCGCCCACCAAGGATGCGAACGGCAACGATCTGACGTTTACGTTTAAGTTCACCCTGCCGGATTCCGAGGAGGGCTATGAGGCACGCGTATTCGATGCGAATGGCAAGTCCATGGGCAACTCCTTTACGCTTAAGAACGGCGACACCCATTCCATCAAGGCCGGCGAGACCATTCGCGTTTACGACCTTAAGAAGGACGACAGCTACAGCGTGAGCGAGCTCACCACCAAGGGCGAGGAGTCCAGTGGCAATGTGCTGGCGAGCATCGTTAACACTGTGACCGGCTCTGCCGGCGAGTCGGTGCTTCCGGCTGGCTTTAGCCTCGTGAGCCGCAAGGCCGGCGGCGAGGAGCAGTCCGGAACCGGTAACACTATCACGGGCAAGATCGTCGCGCTCGAGGACGGAAAGATTCCCGCGAGCAACAAGCTAGAGTTCACCAACAACTACAGTGTCAACCTCGTAAAGAATGGCCTAAGCGCCAAGAAGGTGCTCGAGGGCCGCAATTGGGCCGATGGCGATACCTTTATCGTGCAGCTTGCGGCCGAGGACGGCGTCCCCATGCCCAAGGGCGCCAAGAGCAAGGTGTCGACGGTCGAGCTTACCAAGAATGCCCAGACGCAAACGGTTGGCGACATCACCTATAAGACGGCAACGTTTGGCGACATCACCTATGTCAAGCCCGGCACGTACACCTATACCATCTCGGAGGTTATCCCCGGTTCCGATGCCGGGGCAGACGGCATAAGCTACTCCGCCGCCCGCTATAAAGCGGAGGTCGTGGTGGAGGACAACCAAGCTGGTGCTCTTGTCGTTAAGAGCGTGAAGATGACGCAGGAGCGCAACGACGCGGGCGACGACACCAAGACAGAGGTTGCCGACGCGATCTTCACCAACCGCTACGACGAGCATGAGAGGAACATCACCATCCATGCTCAAAAGAGCCTAACCGACAACGCCGGGACCTTCCTGCTTGCCCAGAATACCTTTAGCTTTACGCTTGAGGGTATGGGCGGCTATGCGGACGACGACGCAGCGTTCGACCCCAAGACGGTCGTACCGAGCATCAAGGCCCCCATGCCTCAGGGTACCGAGGGCAACACTGCGACCGTGGGCAACAACGCCGATGATGGCGCGGTGACCTGGCCGGCGATCTCCTATACCGCCAAGCCGGATGCGGGACGCGCTTACGTTTACAAGTTCGCTGAGAATCCCGGCAGCGTCGCGGGTATGACCTACGACGGATCGGTTTATTACGCCGTAGTACGCAACGCCGAGAAGGGTGCCGGCATCCAGACTTCGGTTGAGTACTACAAGGCCGCAGAGGACGGCTCGGTAGAGAAACTGGACAACAACGCCACACCGTCCTTTACCAATATATATAGCGTGGAGCCCACGAGCGCGACCCTGCAGGGCCAAAAGACTGTGAGCGGTCGCGACTGGAACCAGGGCGAGAGCTATACCTTTAACCTCGCTGCCGCTACGGACGATGCCGGCGCGACCGGTTTGAGCAAGACCACCGCGCAAGCGGTAAAGGACGGGGCCGTTGCCGTTAACGTCAACCAGGCTGTCGCCGGCGCGCCCGAGTCGGGACGCGTGGCATCGTTCTCCTTTGGCACCGAAGCCGCCCCGACCGTGACGTTCAACCGCGCAGGCACCTTTAGCTTCAATATCACCGAGAATGCCGCGCAGGATGGCCAGGCGGGCATGTCCATGGACAAGCACACCGCACGCGCGACCGTTGTGGTGACCGATCTGAACGAGTCGGGCAACCACACGGGCAAGCTGCACGTGTCGAGCGTGAGCTACGCCAACACCGGTGCCTCCGATACGGATAAGGACATAACCGACAAGGCCGCCTTTACCAACGCATACCATGCGTCGGGCACTTTTGGCGGCGTGACGGTGAGCAAGACCCTTGAGGGCCGCGCCTCTACCGCGGGCCAGTTTACCTTTGCCGTGACGGGCCTTTGGTACAACGGCGTCCAGACGTCGGTCGATGGCGCCGAGGCCAACCTGTCCAACAAGGCGGCGAAGGCCGGCGTGTCCGGCGCCGTGGTGGGCGCGAGTGGGGCGGAGAAGCTCTTTGCCCGTAAACTCACGGAGCAGGATCTGGGCCATACGTTTGCCTATCGCATCCACGAGAACCAGCCTGCTACTGCTGCCGGCTACACCTATGACACCGGCTACACCGGCGATGCCATCGTGCTCGTTAAGGTTCTAGCACGCAAGGACGACCCCGCTAAGCTCTACACCGTGACGACCGTGCTCAAGGGTGCGGGTGTGACGGAGCTGCTGGGCGACGGCGCCGACGCGAGCGCGCTGACGGACGAAAAGATCGTCGAGCTCAAGCAAGATTCGCATACTTACGTGCAGCAGTACGATGCAAGTGAGACCGGCGCCACGACGCCTGCTGTCTCGTTTGTGAACCGTTACACGGCAAGTCTCGACTATGGCGCCAATGGCGGTTTGCAGATCGAGAAGACGTTGACGTATCCCAAGGACGCGACCATTTTTGGCTCGCCTAAGAGCACGTTCCGTTATATCGTCAAGCCTGCTGACGAGACGTCTGCCAGCAAGGTTGGCATTTCCACGAATGACAAGGTCTTTGAGACCGCAAATGTCGAGGCCAACGCTCCCAAGACCGTAAGTTTGGTACCTGCGGGCGGGCTGACCTTCACTCAGGATGATGCCGGCAAGACGTTCACCTATACGGTGAGCGAGATTGACGACAAAGCGACGGGCTATACGTACGACGAGACGGTCCATACGGTTAGGGCCGTCGTAGCGGATAACGGCGACGGCACGCTTAGGGTCACGACATCGGTAAGCAAGCAGGTCGATGGCAAGGACGAGCTCGAGGGCCAGTGGATCTACCCGTCGGATGCGACGTCTACCGGTGTCGCGACGGTCAAATTCAAGAACACCTATACGGTCGCCGAGGCAGCAACCTATACTCCGTCCGTGACCAAGGTGGTTGCCGGTGCCAATGCTCCGGACAAGTTTACCTTTGCCATGACCGCGGCCGATGATGTCACCAAGGCTGCTATCGACGGCAAGCTCATCACCGGCTCTTCGATGAGTGCGGAGAACGGCTACGCTGAGAAGAAGCAAACGAAGGAGGGCCTCAAGGACGGGGAGCACTACCAGCTTGACTTCTCGAAGCTCACCTTCAACAAGCCGGGCACGTATAAGTTCGCTATTAACGAGGTGGCTGCGAACAGCGGTCTTGGCGAGTGGAAGTATGACCAGCACGTCTATACCGTGACGGTCACCGTAACCGATGAGGGCGGCAAACTTGTAGCGCGTGCCGATGGCACGACCGGCTCGGAAGGCTTCATCTTTACCAATAGTTACCAAACTTCAACGAGCTACGAGCTCCAGGGCGGTTTGGAGATCGTCAAGACGCTTAACGGGCACGATCTGCATGCCGGCATGTTTGGCTTTACGGTGACGGGCGAAGACGATGCTTCAATCGAAAAGCTCAACAAGCTGCTGCGCGCGGATGAGGGTAAGCTCACCGTTACGAACGATGAACCGCAGGCCGATGGCACGTCCCACACCGGTATTTTGGGCGGCCTGACCTTCGCGACGGGCGATGCGGACAAGACGTTTGCCTACAAGATTGTCGAGAATGGCGGCGGTAGGGGCGGCTATACATACGACTCGGTTGATTTCCGATCTCAGCCGAACACATTGAGCGGATAGGCCGTTCCCGCAGCTAGCCGAACGCCCCCGAGGCCCCTCACGGGCCCCGGGGGCGCCGTTTTCCCAGTTGAAGGAACGGTGGAGATGTGTTTCGATGGGTCCGGTGGCCATGCTCCGCCCTCCGCCCGGCACCTCTTCCCAGACTCAGCCGGACGGTCGGTCCGTCTATTCCGTTTTGCCTTCAGACTAGGCCAGCGGGGCATCGCCCCTCTCGGCGCGCGCCCTCTCGATGAGGCCCGGCGTCAGGTCGAGTTCGCCGATGGGCACCTCCTCCACGCCGTAGGCGTCCAGCAGCGCCGCCGCGTCGCCGCCGAGCATCGCCCTGAAGGCGCGGGCGGGCGTCGAGAAGCCGAGCGCGCCGCGGGGCTCGGAGTTCACGTGCGACATGGCCAGCGCCAGGTCCGCCGGGGCGAGCCGGTCGAACCTGAGGCACGCGCCCTTGGGAAGCAGCTTCCTTATCTCGACGTGGTTTCGCTCGCAGGCGCCCTTCTGGTCGCTGCGCCTGGGGTCGCAGTAGAACAGCCTCGTCTCGCCCGGCCCCTCGCCGAGGAGCGCCGCGATCGCGCCCTCGTCGGAGAACTCCGCGCCGTTGTCGGTGAGCACGGCGCGGAAGACCCTCCCCATGCCGTCGGCGCCCAGCACCGAGCGCACGCCCTCCAGCGCCGCCTCCACGCTCGCCGAGTCCTTCGCCTCGAGCAGGAGCGCCAGCTGGAGCCTGCTGGGGCGGTGGAGCAGCGTGAGCAGGCAGGCCGAGTCCTCCCTGGCGCCCTCGACGGTGTCCATCTCCCAGGCCGCGGCGCACGCGTCCTCCCCGAGGGCGAGGAACGCGGCGTGCGACCTGCGGGCGGAGTGGCGCGTGGCCGCCCGGCCGGCGGCGCGCTTGCGCGGCCTGTAGCCGACCTTGCGCCTGAGCTCCATGTTGGTCATGCCGTCGTAGCCCGCCGCGACCCAGCGGTAGATGGTCGACGGCGACAGGTCCACCGGCCCGCCGTTGCACGCCGCCATCTGCTCGGGGGACAGCCCCCGGCGCAGGCAGCCCCTTATGGCCTCCAGCCTGGCCGCCGCGGCCGGCTCGTCGGCATCGATCCCGCGCCTGGACGAGACGAGCACCGAGTCGGCGCACAGCTGCGCGGCGCGGGCCTCGTAGAAGACGTGCGGGCGGCGCTTGCAGCCCACCGCGCGGTAGCGGCCGCAGCCGTTGCAGCAGCGCGGCCACGCGGCCAGGCGCGGGCAGGCCGCCGACAGGTCGGCCGAGCCGTCCACGCGCTCGCCGCGCCTGGCCTTCGGCGCCGTCACGAACCTGTGCGACGCCACCTCGGCGCTCACCGTCGAGGGCGACCTGCCCAGCTCCCTCGCGATCTCCCTGCACGAGGCCCCGCGTTCCAGCATCCTCTGGACCGTGTCCCGCTCGTGCCTGGTGAGCCTGCCGTAGGCCCTCGGGGCCGCCTTCTCGGGACCCTTCTTCCTCTTTCCGGACATGCCGTCCTCCGATCTCCCGGGGCCGGCCGGCCCGGCCCTCAGGGTATCGGATTCCCATATTCATCCGTACATGTACGGATGAATATGGGAGGTGTTCGGATGAAGTTGATAATCAAGGATACATACGACTCCACCTATTGGAAGGTAGAGATTGCGGTTAAGAAGCGCGATAACGGTTCGCTCTATACCGTGACCACGGTCAAGCACTATGACGCCAACGACGTTGAAGAGCCCCGCGATGCGAATACCTTTAGCTCCGAGAGCGGTACCGCCAAGGCCCAGGTGTCCTTTACCAACAGCTACATCGCGACCGGAACATTCGACGGTCTTGCTGCCGAGAAGGTAATGGACTCCGGCGACAAGATTGAGGCGGGTCAGTATACGTTTGACCTGTATGCCGAGAAGACCGATGGCTCGCTCGAAAAGATGGATGAGGGTAAGACCCAGGCGAGCGATAACGGTATCGCCACGGTCGACTTCGGCAAGGTTAACTTTAAGCTTGGCGGCGCTCTCGGCGGATCCCATGAGCTGACGATTGACCTTGCTGGCGCTGTGAAGGATGGTGTTGCCACCAAGCAACACAATGCCGACCACACCACTACCTACAGCTTTAACCTGGTGGCAAAAGAGCGCTTGGCCAACCTGCCCGAGGGCGTGCGTCCCGTGGACACGTCCGCGACGTGCCGCGTGCTGCTCGAGGTGACCGATAACAACAACGGCAAGCTTACGTCCAAGGTGACCTATCGCAATGGTACCGAGAACGGCAAGATCGTCTTCCACAACACACGCGATAAGGTCAAGACGATCGGCACGGTTGCGAAGCCCGATGTGGACATCGACGGGCAGTTGCTCTCCGTGGGCGACTCCTACGTCTACACCATTAACTGGGTCAACACCGAGGCCGATGCCAATGGCAACTTGGTTCCGGCCAACGTGACCGTGACCGACAAGCTTCCTGCCGGCGTTGTGTTCGAGGCCTTTGAGGGCGAGTGTGCCGATAAGGGCGCCGCGAGCGGACAGTCGCTTACTTGGGACCTGGGTAAGCAACCCGCGGGCAGCCACGGTTCGGTGCGCGTGCGCGTCAAGATTACCGAGGACGCCGTGGAGGATGCCCAGGGCGCTGTCGGCACCGTCAAAAACGCCGCCACTATTACGGTTGGCAACAAGAGCTATACCGGCACCACGACCAACTACGTGCCCAAGAAGTCCGAGAGCGACGCTCAGGATTCGAAGGGATCGGGCGTCAAGTTGGGCGATGAGCTCACCTATACCATCGGCTACAAGAACACCGAGAACAAGCCGGCCACGGTGACGATCTCCGATACTGTTCCCGCGGGGACCGAGTTCGTGGAGTTCGCGGGTGACCATAAGGATGTCGGCTCCAAGGACAGCGACGGCAACCTCACCTGGACGCTGACGGACGTTCCCGCCGGCAAGGAGGGCACGGTTCAGTTTAAGGTCCGCGTGACCGAGGACGCGTTTAAGAGCGGCGGCGCTTCGGGCGACATCTCCAACCAGGCGTCGGTGACGGTCGGCAACAACCCCGCCGTTAAGACCAACACCACCAGCGATGAGGTCTCTGACGGCCGCCTGACGCTGAGCAAGACGGTCACGGCCGCCGAGGGCATTACCGCGCCCAACAAGGCATTCACCTTTAAGGTGCTGCTCTACCAGGCCGATGGTGCAACGCCTCTGACCGGTAGCTTTGCGTATGCCGGCCGTCCCAGCGGTACCAACGGCACCTATGTAAGCGGACAGATCAAGAGCGGTGACACCATCGCGCTTAAGGCCGGTGGCTCCGTGACGGTTACCGTGCCCGTGGGCGCGCACTACGAGGTGCAGGAGCTCGACTCCAAGGGTAACCTCATGACGAGCGAGGACGGCTTTGCAGTTGCCGATAAGGCGAACACCCAGAAGGGCACCGTCGGACAGGCAACGCAGGTGGGCTTTACCAATGTCTATAGCGTGGAGTCCACGAAGGTGGAGAACGCCTTTAAGGTGCAAAAGAAGATCTCCGGACGCAATTGGACGACGTCGGATGCCTTTACCATGACGCTGTCTGCCGAGGGCGAGGCGCCCATGCCCAAGAATGCCAAGGACGGTGTGTCGACGATTGCGCTGAGCAAAGACGTTCAGGTCGGCAACTTCGGCACTATCGAGTACACCAAGCCCGGCACCTATACCTATGTGATTGCCGAGCAGGCGGGTGACGAGACGGCGCTCACCTTCTCAAAGGCAACCTATCGTGCCACCGTCACGGTGGCTGACGACGGTGCCGGTAAACTGTCTGCCAAGACTAAGATTGCGCAGCTGACCGACGATGCCGGCAGCGCTGTTGAACGCGCGGCCGAGGCGGCAGTCTTTACCAACACCGCTAAGACCGGCGCCCTCACTGTCAAGAAGACGGTCGTCGGCGGCGACAGCCAGCGCGAGTTCGGCTTCACGGTCACGCTGACCGACGGGGACGGCGAGCCCGTCTCTGGCACCTTCGGCGAGGGCGAGCACGCCGTGACGTTCACGGACGGCAGGGCGACCTTCACGCTCAAGCACGGCGAGGAGAAGACCATCACCGGCCTGCCCGTGGGCGCAAGCTACACCGTGACCGAGGATGCGGCCGACGGCTACACGACTGCTGTTAACGGGGCTGACGGCTCCAAGGCCGAAGGCGCCGTGACCGAGGACGGCGCGACCGTCGCGTTCACCAACACGTACGGAACGGCCACCGAGGGCAGGGACGTCTCCACCGCGGGGCTCTTCACCAAGACGCTCAAGGGCCGCGACTGGGCGGAGGGCGACAGCTTCCAGTTCACGCTCACGGGCGAGGACGACGCGCCCATGCCCGAGGGCTCCTCTGACGGCTCCAAGACCGTCAGCGTGACGGCCGCCGCCGGGACCAAGGCGGGCGATAGGGTCGCCTTCGACTTTGGCTCCATCCGCTACACGCTCGACGACCTCAAGGATGCCGGGTTCGCGGAGGTCGGCGGCAAGCGCGTGCGCGCCAAGACCTTCACCTACACGGTGAGCGAGGCCAGGCCCGATGACGGCTCTGCCATCGCCGGCGTGACCTACGACGGCCATGACGCCACGATGACGGTGACCGTGACCGACGACGGCTCCGGCAACCTCACGGCCTCGACGCCCGCGATCGCGCAGGCGAGCGGCGGCGACTTCGTCAACACCTACACGACCGGGCTCGACTACTCTGCCCGCGCGGGCGTGCGCCTGTCCAAGACGCTCTCCGGCCGCGCCATGGAGGCGGGGCAGTTCGCCTTCACCGTGACCGCCGACGACGAGACGGCCGCTAAGCTCGGCCTCAAGACCGGCAAGGACGCCTATGCCGTTGCCGCGGCAGGTGACGGTGCGGCCGACTTCATTGACCTCATCGGCGCCGCCGCAACGGGCGATGTGAAGTTCACCGATGCCGACGCGGGCAAGACCTACAGCTTCACCGTCACCGAGACCAAGCTCGGCGGCGACGGCTACGCCAACGACGCCGCGCCGCGCACGGTTACCGTCGCGCCCGCCTACGACGCCGCGACGGGCAAGCTCACGGTCACGACCACGGTCGTCAAGGACGGTGTCGAGGTCGCCCGCAGCGAGGTCTCGACGGCCGATGACGCCACGGCGCTGCCCGCGCCCGTGACGGTCGCGTTCCAGAACTCCTACGAGGCCACCGGCACGCTCGGCGGCGAGGGCGGCGCGGCAATCAACGCCACCAAGACGCTGACGGGTCGCGCCGCGGCGGCGGGCGAGTTCTCGTTCTCCGTCCGCGATGCGCATGGCAACGTGGTCGCGACCGCGTCCAACCGGGCCTCCGGCGACGGTGAGGCCGCGGAGCTCACATTCTCGCCCATCGCCTACACCACCGGCTCGCTCGAGCAGATGGTGGCGGACGGTACCGCCACCAGGGCCGACGATGGCTCCTGGACCATCCCCTATACCGTGTCCGAGGACACGGCGGCGCTGCCCGCCGGCGTGACGGCGACCGCCTCGAACTTCGACATCACCGTCAAGGTGACCGATAACGGCAAGGGCGGGCTGGACGTGGCCGTGGCCTACCCCGACGGCTCCGACGGTAAGCTGTCGTTCGTGAACGGCTACGGCACCAACGAGGCGACGGTCGACCTCGCGGGCACCAAGACGCTGGCGCTCAGCCAGGCCGGACTCGGCCTGACGCAGGCCGACATCGCGGGCAAGTACACCTTTAAGATTGAGCCGCTGGATGGCGCGCCCGCGCCGGTCGACGCCTCCGGCAAGACGGTGACCGAGGCGACCAACGACGCCGCCGGCAACGTCGAGCTGGGCAGCGTCACGTTCAAGCAGCCGAGCGACCTCGACGACGTCGCGATCGACGGCGATGGCATGCGCACCAAGACGTTCGCCTACCGGGTGAGCGAGTCCGGCTCGGTCGACGGCGTGGTCAATGACGCGGTGGCGTCCAGGACCTTCACGGTCAAGGTGGTCGAGGACACCAACGCGGGCACGCTCGTCGCGGGGGTCCTGCCTGCAGAGGGCACGCCCGAGGGCAAGGGCGCGTTCGAGTTCACCAACACCTACGGCGTGAACCCGACGCCGAGCTCCGTCACCGACCAGATCAAAGTGAGCAAGAAGCTCAAGGGCCGTGACCTGGTCGAGGGCGAGTTCGAGTTCCAGCTGGTCGAGATCGCCGCCGACGGCAGCGAGAGCGTCGCGGCGACGGGCAAGAACGCCACAGACGGCACGGTCGCGCTCAGCCCCGTCGCCTACACCGCGCCCGGCATGCACAGCTACGAGCTGCGCGAGGTCGCCGGCACGGCGGGCGGCGTGACGTACGACAAGGCGACGTACCGCGTGCGCACGACGGTCACCGATGCCGGTAACGGCACGCTCACCGTCAAGCACGAGCTGGCGGATGCCGAGGGCAATCCCACGGGCGACACCTCGGTGACCTTTACCAACGGCTACGAGGCCGCGCCCGTCACCCTCAAGCTGGGCGCCGCCAAGGTGCTCAAGGGCGCCGAGCTCAAGGCGGGCCAGTTTAGCTTTGAGCTCAAGAGCCGGGACGGCAAGGTCATGTCGACCGCCAAGAATGCCGCCGATGGCAGCGTCACGTTCGATGCGCTGACCTTCAAGCAGGCCGGCACCTACACCTTCACGGTGAGCGAGGTCGACGACGGCCAGGTGCACGTGACCTACGACAAGGCGGTGCACAAGATCGTCGTCACGGTGAGCGACGAGGCGGCAGACGGCACCAAGACGGGCTATCTGTCGGCGAGGATCTCCTACGAGGGCGACGCCAACCTGCCGCCGGTCTTCACCAACAGCTACGCCGAGGAGCCTGGCACCCCCGGCACCCCCGAGAACCCCGGCACGCCGGGTGGCGGCTCGGGCGGCGGTTCCGATAGCGGTTCCAGCGGCAGCTCCGGTGACGGCTCCAAGGGCGGTATGCCCGACACCGGCGACCGCAGCCTGCCGGCGGACGTGCTCGCGGTCATGGCCGGCATCGGCGCGCTGACCGCAGCGGGCGGCGCGGTCCTGTACCGCAAGCGCCGCTAGCGATGTGCACGAGTGGGGCGAATCCATCCGATGGGTTCGCCCCACTTGCCGTGGCGGGCGTGAGCAGGTAAGATATACCGAGCGCCTAGCGCGTTCGATGGGTTCGGATGACGACATGTTCCGAATCTGGTCAGGTCCGGAAGGAAGCAGCCATAAGGAGCCTCTGTCGGGCATCCGAATCCATCGAACGCACGGGCGCTTTTTTGTTACCGCGACATGGCCCGGCCGGCGGCGAGGCATTTGGTGTCTCGCTGGTCCTCGGCTGCGCCTGCGGGATCGCTCGACTACCAAATATCGTGCCGCCGGCCGGGCCAAATCGTCCAAAAATCACCCGTAAAGGCGCATTTATCTGAATAATTTAATCCCGTGCTTTGTGCTGCTTGCTGGCGTTGCCGGAAGCGCGGTGGCCACGTGGTTCATGAGACGGCGGTGCTGTCTCCTTTTTTGCAAGTAAAGAGGTCCGTTTGCGAACGAGCTTCGACTACTGAAAATGCGATGTTCGCACTAACGACATAGCGTAATTACGGCATTGTTGGTTTACGCACAAATTGAAGAAATCTAAAAGATGCGTCGATTTCACTTCGCCCGCAGCGTTACGGCGCGAGAACGTCCAATGGAACAACTTGGACGCCGCGGTCGGTAACATAGGCTTGTGAACCAAATCCAATAATCGCTACTTTAGAAACCGGCGGGGTGTTTCCGGCAGCAACCATCCGCTCTTCGACGGCAACAAGATTGTCAGATGCCTCTTCGATTTGAGCGGAACTGAGCTTGACCTCAACGGGAATCCACATCCCACCTGGAGCCGCTATGACAGCGTCGACCTCAAGATCGCGGGAATCGTGATAGTGATAAAGGCCCATTCCGTTTGCCCTCGCATAGACCCATAGATCATGGAGCGCCAACGATTCGAAAAGCAGCCCAAGTGTCTTGAAGTCTGACAACAACGTCTCCACAGTCGCCCCGAGCGCAGCCGCTGCAAGCGACGGGTCGGCAAGATGATGCTTACGCGCCTCCCTCAGATGCACCGGAGATCTCATCGCGGGATTCCATGCGGGGATATCGCAGACGAAACTCAATCTGCTAAGAAGGGATATGTATGATGCCGCTGTTTGTCTCGATACGTCGCCACCCAAATCGGCCACAAGCGTCTTGAGCGTCGCAAGAGTGGATTCGTTGCGCGCCAACGACGCGATGACGGCTTTCACTTTCTCAGGATCTCGTCGAGAGCCATCGACGCGGGGGATGTCTTCCTCAGCGACTATCTCGATATATCGTTTTGCCGTCGCGGACGCAATTCGCGCGTCACGCCCAATCGACGCCGGCCATCCACCGCAAACGATGCGCTCGGCGATCTCGGCAGAACCCATCGATCCGAAGGCGCCCCTGAACTTTTCGCCAGAAATGATGCCCGACAGCTTAACCGCACCGCTAGATTTCCCAAGTTCGAAAAGCGTCATGGTGTCCATGCGCAATTTAGCGAACCTTCCAGCGCCACTGTGCATCGGCCGCTCATTGTCTCGCGGTGTCGCCGACCCCGTAAATATGAACTGGCCAGGCTCGCCGCCGCGGTTGTCGCACTCAAACCGTGCCGCGTCCCAAAGTTTCGGAACCTCCTGCCATTCGTCGATCAGCCGCGGCACCTCGCCGGAAACGGCAAGCGCCGGGTCCGTCTCGGCACGGAAGCGATTCTCGAAGTTGCGCGACGGGTCCATGAGGAGGAGCCTGGACGCCGCACGGGTCCCGGCCGTGGTTGTCTTCCCGCACCATTTAGGTCCTTCGATGAGAACGGCACCGAATATCCCAAGCATCTGGTCGAGCTCATTTTCGATAATTCTAGCGTAGTACTTTTTTGGCATAGTTTTCACCATTGCTTACCAGCGCGTTTAACCAAATTTACAGTTTTCATTTAACCAGATTTCAATTATTTGATTAACCAGATTTGCATATTTCGGTTAACGAGACAGATTAAACATGAACGAGCCAAGTCAGATGAGAATCATCTACTCGACACCGCGCATGAGCTCCGAAATGGTGATGTGAAAGCCGTCGGCAATCTTCTTGAGATTTGAAAGGCTGACATTGCGCTGCCCGACCTCAATGCTCGCGTAGTAGGAGCGATCCATCTCAATCAAATTAGCGGACGGAGTGCCCGGGCTCGTTGCGCCTAGGGCGCGGCGGGGTCGGCGACGTCGGAGGTGTCGATCTCGCCAAGAATGGCGAGCCGGCTGATGAACGGGATGCCCTCGGGTGCGTCCACCTCGACGCCGCCGAGCACGATGGTGTTGTCACGCATGTCGATTTGGGTCGTGAACACGGCCTGATCGCGGCCCGAGGCGATAAAGCCGATGCCCGCGAGAACGATGCCCGCGGCAATAAGCCCGCCCGCCACGGCGAGGTAAATCTTCTTCGCGCTGGTCATGGTACTCACTCCTTTCTACGCCGCGAGATACGCGGCAGCAGCCCGGAGAGCGTCGCCCCCGCCGCGAACTCCTCATCTTGGACGAGCTGGGCTACGTGCCGCTGGACATCGAGGGCGCGAGGCTGCTGTTCCAGGTGATGTCGGTGCCGGAGGGCAGGCAGAGCATGATCGTCACGGCCAACATAGAGTTCAGCAAGTGGGTGACCGTGTTCGGCGACGACAAGATGGCGGCGGCTGTCGTGGACAGGCTCGTCTACACGGGCAGGCTCGTGGAGTTCAGCGGCGCAAGCTGCAGAATTGAATCCCGTGTTTTGTGCTGCTTGCTGGCGTTGCCTGGGCATTGATGGCTACGTAGTTCAAGAGACGTTGCTGCTGCTTGGATTTTGCAGTTAAAGAGGCCCGTTTCCCTGGTTTCGGTTGGGGAAACGGGCCTCTTTTGGGTTTGGGTTTGTGGATTGACGAAGGTGACGTTCGTCGGCGGCTATTTTGAGTTCTTGATGCGGCGGGTGGCTGTGGCGGTTATTCCGAGCCCCATGGCGGCGATTCCTGCTAGCGCGATTGCGCTTGGCGTTGTGTCGCCTGTGTTTGCGAGCTTGCTGGCGGTCGCATTCGCTTGCTTGACGTTGCTCGAGTTCGCCTGCTTGGCGGAGCTCGGCGGGGTGTCTTTGCCGGTCGCGGGTGAGCTGGCGGGCCGTGCCGTCTCGGCCGGTTGCGCCGAGCCGGAGGGAGGCGTCGTCTCGGTGGGTTTCGTTATCTCGGGCGAGGTGGCCTTGTCTGCCGTGGCTTTTGCCTCTTCGTATGCCTTGCGGGCGTCGTCATAGGTCGCCCGTGCCTTTTCCAAATCGTCGGTGAGCGCATTTCGCTTGGCTATGCTTTCGTCGACGCTGGCTTTGGCTTCCTCCGCCGCACTCTCGAAATACTGAACGTGTCCTTTCTGACTTTCGAGGCGGCTTCGGTAGTGGGCAAGCTCATATTCGCAAGAACGTTCTCGCGAATCTGCCATCATGATCTCCGAACGCAACTGTTGAGCAGTTGCGTAATCTCCGCTGTCGTATGCCTCTTTTAATTTTGCCTGAAGCTCGATTACCCGGTTGTGGGCCTCATCGTATTTGGCTTGGGCTGCCTCGACGTCCGCCTGCATGGCGGGAAGGGGTTCCCTCCGTTTGGCGGCTTCCGCCAACATCATGTCGCGGAGCTCTTGAGAAGCGGCAATGTCAGCATCGATTACCGCGATTTTCTCGGGACTCGCGGCCTCTTTTGCGGCTTCGAGGTTTTTGAGCGCTTCCTGCATGGCTGCATGCGCTTTTTCTTTTTCGGTGGCCGCGTCTTCCGTCTGCAAGGCGACTGCACCGATGGGGGAGCTGGTTTCTGCCGCGATCGCCGTTACGGGGGCGATTCCCGCGGCAAGTGCCGCGGAAAGGGCGATGCCCACAGTTGCTCGTCTTGCTCTTCTTGCGAGAATGTCGTTCATCTCGGCACCTCATTTCAAGGGTTGGCGACTTACTTGGTAGCACTAATGTAAGTATACCAAGCGATTGACCTGCTCTTGAATCTCGCCAGAAATAACGAGCTGTTTACTCGTCTTTTGGGGCGGCAGTACTATCATGATTCGAATTGAGTGTGAATGATGATAGGGAGCGCCTTTTTATGATTGAGTTGCTCAGGCGTTTTGGTGGTAAGTTTCGCCGGTATATGGTGATCGGCCCTGCGTGCAAGTTGATCGAAGTGATCTTTGACCTGCTGACGCCACTGGTGATTGCGCAGATGATCGACAAGGGCATCGGCGCGCACGACGTCAACGCCGTCGTCCACTACGGTATGCTGCTTGGCGCCATGGCCGTGATTGGCATTTCGTTTACGCTCGTTTGTCAAAAGATGGCGGCGCTCACCTCGCAGGGTATGGGTACCGACATTCGCGGCGCACTCTACGAACACATCAACAAACTGAGCTATGCCGAGCTCGACCGTTTTGGCACGCCGTCGCTCATCACGCGCATCACCAACGATGTCAATCAGGTGCAGCTCGCCGTGGCGCTGGGCGTGCGCATGCTTATCCGCTGGCCCTTCCTGGCGGTGGGCTCCATGGTCGCGGCTCTCGCTATCGACCTTAAGCTTGGCATCATCTTTTTGATCTGCACACCCGCCATCGGCCTGGTGTTTTGGTTTGTCATGGCGCGCTGCATCCCGTACTACAAACAGCTGCAGGCAAAGCTCGACCGCATCGCGCTTATCTGCCGCGAGGGCCTTTCGGGCGCCCGCGTGGTCCGTGCGTTTGTGCGCGAAGATCACGAGCGTGAGCGTTTTGCCCAGGCGGCCGATGACCAGGCGCATGTCGCCATCGCCGTGGGTAAGCTCTCGTCGATTCTCAACCCCGTCACGTTTTTGGTGATGAACCTGGGCGTGTGCGCCATCCTGTGGGTGGGCGGCATCCAGGTCAACGTGGGCGAGCTCACGCAGGGCCAGGTCATGGCGTTCGTCAACTACATGACGCAGACCCTGACCTCCATCGTGTATGTCGCCAACCTGGTCGTGGTCTTTACCAAGGCGAGCGCCAGTGCGTCGCGTCTCAACGAGGTACTCAATTGCGTGCCGAGCATTACCGACGAGGGCAACCAGACGGTTGCGCTGCCCGAGCCGAGCGCGATGGGCAGCGCTGTTCCGGTCCCCGCGCTGGGTTTGAGCCATGCGAGCTTCTCCTTTGGCGCGGGCGCGGCAAATGCCGTGAGCGATGTGACCTTGGAGCTGCCGGTGGGCAAAACCCTCGGCATTATCGGCGGCACGGGCAGCGGTAAGTCGACGCTCGTCTCGCTTATCCCGCGCCTGTACGACACGGGCGTCGGCAGCGTGAACATAATGGGTACCGACGTGCGCGCCTGGCCGCTCGATCAGCTGCGCCATGTGGTCGCGACCGTACCGCAACGCGCGTCGCTCGTGAGCGGCACAATCCGCAGCAACCTGACCTGGCGCGACGAGTCGGCAACCGATGAGGAACTGTGGGCGGCGCTCGATATAGCGCAGGCGAGCGAGTTCGTGCGCAACAAGCCGCAGGGGCTCGACGCCCCGGTCGAGGCGGGCGGCAAGAACTTCAGCGGCGGTCAGCGCCAGCGCCTGACCATTGCGCGTGCCTTGGTGGGTTCACCTCAGATATTGATCATGGATGACTCCGCCTCGGCGCTCGACTTTAAGACCGACGCGGCGCTGCGCCACGCCATCCGCGAGCGCAGCGTGCGCGGTGCCGCCGAGGGTGGGCTGCCGCTGACCACGGTGATCGTGAGCCAGCGCGTCTCGACCGTGCGCGATGCCGACATGATCTGTGTGCTCGACCACGGCTCGGTCGCGGGCCTGGGCACGCACGATGAGCTGTACGCAAGCTGCCAACTCTATCGCGAGATTTGCCAGTCGCAGCTTCGTCGCGAGGAGCTCGAGGGTCAGCAGGGGAGCGCGACGCCCGCGTCCGTCCCAAGTCCCGCGTCTGCCCCGGCTGCCCCGGCATCCGTCTGCGCAAAGGAGGGCTGCTAAATGAATCCGTATACTTCTTCCGGTTCGGTCGCCACGATGACGGCCAACGTGTCCGGCAACGATAACCTCAGCGACTTGGGTGACGGCCCGCGTCAGCCCGGCGACCCCGAGCGCTACCCCGTGGGCGCGGCAACTCGCCGCCTGCTGGGCTACGTCCGTCCGCATCGCATTTCATTTACGGCATCGTTTGTGAGCGCCGCCATCTCGGTGATCTTGCAGCTCTACACACCTATTCTCATCGGCGAGGGCATCGACCTCATCGTTGCCGCCGGGCATGTGGACTTCGATGCGCTGCTGCCGCTTGTCACCAAGCTCGCGATTGTCGTCGTAGGTGCTGCGGCCTTCCAGTGGCTGCAGGGCTACTGCGTTAACCGTCTGTCCTACGAGACGGTGCGCGACATGCGCGTGGAGGCGAGCGACAAGCTCAGTCGCATGCCGCTCAGCTTTATCGACGGCCATGCCCACGGCGACCTCATGAGCCGCGTGGTCAACGACGTCGACCAGGTGGGCGACGGCCTGCTGCAGGGCTTTACGCAGCTCTTTACCGGCGTCATCACCATCGTGGGCACGCTCGCGTTTATGCTCTCCATCAACCTGACCATGACGCTCGTGGTGGTGCTCGTCACGCCGCTTTCCATTTTTGCAGCCGGTGCCATCGCCAAGCTTTCCAATAAGAGCTTCACTGCTCAACAACGCATCCAGGGCCAACTCGGCGCTCATATCGAGGAGTATGTGGGTGAGCAAAAGCTCGTGGACGCCTTCGCCTACGGCCCGCACGCTCAACAGCGCTTTGATGTTCTCAACGCCGATCTCTATACGGCGGGCGAGCGCGCGCAGTTTATGGGTTCGCTTTCTAACCCCGGTACGCGCTTCATCAATAACATCATCTATGCCATGGTCGCCGTAATCGGCTGCGCGGGCGTGATCACGGGCGTGCCTGCGGCGCTCACGGTGGGCGGCGTGCAGATTTTCCTGTCCTACGCCAACCAGTACACTAAACCGTTCAACGAGGTCACGAACGTCATCACGCAGATCCAGACCGCGTACGCCTCGGCGCGCCGCATGTTCGCGCTGCTCGATGCGCGCGAGCAAGAGCCCGATGCCGTGGATGCCATTGAACTCGCCGCCCCGAAGGGCGAGGTTTCGTTTGAGCATGTGGACTTTAGCTATGTGCCCGAACGCAAGCTGCTGCAGGATATCTGCATCGATGCCAAGCCCGGTATGCGCTATGCCCTCGTCGGCCCCACGGGCTGTGGCAAGACGACGCTCATCAACCTGCTGCTGCGCTTTTACGATATCGATGCTGGGCGCATCGCGGTCGATGGTCGCTCCTCGCGTGACTACACGCGTGCGAGCCTGCGCCGCGCCTTTGGCATGGTGCTGCAGGACACCTGGCTGTTCGAGGGCACGGTGGCCCAGAACATTGCTTATGGCTGCCCAGATGCCACACGCGAGCAAGTCATCGAGGCGGCCAAGCGCGCGCATGCGCACAAGTTTATCGTGCAGCTGCCGCAGGGCTACGACACGGTGATCGGCGAGGACGGCGGCACGTTCAGCCAGGGTCAAAAGCAGCTGCTGTGCATTGCGCGCGTTATGCTCACCGACCCGGCGATCCTGCTGCTGGACGAGGCCACCTCGAGCATTGATACCCGCACCGAGCTGCAGGTGCAGGCGGCATTCGACGAGCTCATGGCCGGCCGCACGAGCTTTGTCGTGGCGCATCGCCTGTCGACGATCCGAAACGCCGACTGCATCCTGGTCATGCGAGACGGCGAGATTATCGAGCGCGGCACGCACGACGAACTGCTGGCGGCAGGCGGCTTCTACGCCGAACTCTACCGCAGCCAGTTTGCCCAATAAGCACGGTCATGGGACAAATTAATCAGAAGTGTTTGTCCCAAGATTATGCATTCTATCTGCGGCGTGGTGACGATTGACGAAATAATGTGGTGACGATTGATCTCGATTGGGGGAGCTGGGAAACTTAACTGTTTCAAAGCGTATACCTTTTGAGACGTCGTGGCCTTGAATATGAACAAAAAGATCCTTGATTATCGACTTCATCCGAACACCTCCCACATTCATCCGTACATGTACGGATGAATGTGGGAACCCGATACCCTGAGGGCCGGACCGGCCGGCCCCGGGAGATCGGAGGACGGCATGTCCAGAAAGAGGAAGAAGGGTTCCGCGAAAGCGGCCCCGAGGGCCTACGGAAGGCTCACGAGGCACGAGCGGGACACGGTCCAGAGGATGCTGGAGCGCAGGGCCTCGTGCAGGGAGATCGCGAGGGAGCTGGGCAGGTCGCCCTCGACGGTGAGCGCCGAGGTGGCGTCGCACAGGTTCGTGACGGCGCCGAAGCCCAGGCGCGGCGAGCGCGTGGGCGCCGACACCGACCTGTCGTCGGCCTGCCCGCGCCTGGCGGCGTGGCCGCGCTGCTGCAACGGGTGCGGCCGCTACCGCGCGATGGGCTGCAAGCGCCGCCCGCACGTCTTCTACGAGGCCCGCGCCGCGCAGCTGTGCGCCGACTCGGTGCTCGTCTCGTCCAGGCGCGGGATCGATGCCGACGAGCCGGCCGCGGCGGCCAGGCTGGAGGCCATAAGGGGCTGCCTGCGCCGGGGGCTGTCCCCCGAGCAGATGGCGGCGTGCAACGGCGGGCCGGTGGACCTGTCGCCGTCGACCATCTACCGCTGGGTCGCGGCGGGCTACGACGGCATGACCAACATGGAGCTCAGGCGCAAGGTCGGCTACAGGCCGAGGAGGCGCGCCGCCGGCCGGGCGGCCACGCGCCACTCCGCCCGCAGGTCGCACGCCGCGTTCCTCGCCCTCGGGGAGGACGCGTGCGCCGCGGCCTGGGAGATGGACACCGTCGAGGGCGCCAGGGAGGACTCGGCCTGCCTGCTCACGCTGCTCCACCGCCCCAGCAGGCTCCAGCTGGCGCTCCTGCTCGGGGAGAAGACCTCCGGGTGCGTCGCGGCCGCCCTGGAGGGCGTCCGGGCGGTCCTCGGCGCAGGCGGGACGCGCCGCGTGTTCCGCGCCGTGCTCACCGACAACGGCGCCGAGTTCTCCGACGAGGGCGCGATCGCCGCGCTCCTCGGCGAGGGGCCCGGCGAGACGAGGCTGTTCTACTGCGACCCGCGCCGCAGCGACCAGAAGGGCGCCTGCGAGCGCAACCACGTCGAGATCAGGAAGCTGCTGCCCAAGGGCGCCGGGCTCAGGTTCGACCGGCTATCCCCGGCCGACATGGCGCTCGCCATGTCGCACGTGAACTCCGAGCCCCGCGGCGCGCTCGGCTTCTCGACGCCCGCGCGCGCCTTCAGGGCGATGCTCGGGGACGATGCGGCGGCGCTGCTTGACGCCTACGGCGTGGAGGATGTGCCTCTGGCCGAGCTCGACCTGACGCCGGGACTCATCGAGAGGGCGCGCGCAGAGAGGGGCGATGCCCCGCTGGCCTAGCCTGAAGGCAAAACGGAATAGACTGACCGACCGTCCGGCTGAGTCTGGGAAGAGGTGCCGGGCGGAGGGCGGAGCATGGCCACCGGACCCATCGAAACACATCTCCACCGTTCCTTCAACTGGGAAAACGGCGCCCCCGGGGCCCGGATGGGGCCTCGGGGGCGTTCGGCTAGCTGCGGGAACGGCCTGTCCGCCTAATGTGTTCGGCTGAGATCGGAAATCAACCTGAACAAAAAGATGCGTATCAGTTCTCGATTTGTCGCGAATCTCCGCGAAAGCTTGCGAACCATCGCGAAATCCTGTGGCCCATTCGCGATGGTTCGATGATGGGACCGGCTATACCGGTTTTTCGATATGGCTATGGCAGTTTTTATATATCGAGTGAGCACGAAGGGCCAGAAACTCGACTCGCGGAGGGGGCGGCGGCAACCCGCTGGTGAAGGGAGTTAAGTTGGCGGGTTCGACCTCCCGGTTCTAAAAATACTCAGTATACTGAGTGATTTTACTCAGTATACTGAGTATTTAAGAAACAAGGAGGTAGATTGACATGTTTGAGCGCCATCAAGTTGCCGTGATAGCCCAGAGGATGCGGGAAACGAATAATCCGTTGATGCAATTTATAATCGGGCCCCGCCAAACGGGAAAGTCGACCATGTTCGTGCAGGCGTTGCACCATGCAGACATGCCCTGTCACGTGGCCAATGCGGACGATGTTGTGAATCCCGATGCCAGCTGGCTGCAAATCGAGTGGCAACAGGCAAGAAACCTCACGTCTGGAGGTAAGGTCCCGGCCGTTTTCGTTGTTGATGAGATTCAAAAGGTGCAGAGTTGGTCCACGGTCGTCAAAGGATTGTACGACCGGGATCGCCGGGAGGGGACGCCGCTCAAGGTCATTTTGACCGGATCGTCGTCGCTGCTGCTGCATAAGGGCTTGGAAGAATCCCTTATGGGCCGTTACGAGCTCATTCGGTCGCCGCATTGGTCCTATCGCGAGTGCAGCGAGGCCTTTGGCTTTTCTTTTGAAGACTATCTCTATCACGGTGGATATCCGGGTGCGGCGCCGCTGGTTTCCGATGACGCCCGTTGGCGAAACTATATCCGAGATGCGATCGTCGAGCCGGCGATCTCGCGCGATGTTCTCTCGTTGGAGAATATCCGCAAACCGGCGCTGATGCGCGCGCTCTTTTGGCTCGCGGCAAGCTATTCGGGGCAGGAGCTTTCGTATTCAAAAATGGTAGGCCAGCTGCAGGATGCCGGTAACACGGTCACGGTCGCCGGGTATTTGGACCTGCTGGGCAAGGCCGGTTTGGTTACGGCGATTCCCAAGTTCAGTGACAAGGAGCTCGCAAAGCGCCGAAGCACCCCGCGGCTCATGGTTTATAACACGGCGTTTATGACGGCGCTCGGCGATAAGGGCCGAGCAGAATGGCTGGAGGATTCGGCGCGGCGGGGTCATTTGGTGGAATCGGCAGTGGGTGCACGACTGCTTGCGCGCGCGCCGGAAGAGGGTTTTGAGGTCATGTGGTGGCGTGAAGGCGTCAAAGAGGTCGACTTTGTGCTGCGAAGGGATGATGCGCTGAGCGCCATCGAGGTCAAAAGCGGTGGAGAGTCCGGCCAGAGTGGCATGTCGACGCTCCTAAAAAAATATCCGCGAGCCAAGCGGATCGTCGTGGGAGGGGCGGCGGCCGGGGCGTGCACCGTGGAGGATTTTCTGCTCGATAAGGTGCCGCTGTTTAACTAGCCTGAGCAAATTGAGAAAATACTCAGTATAGTGAGTGAAATTACTCAGTGTACTGAGTATTTTGACTTGGGCGTTGGATGGGTGCTCGGCCGCCGCGTGCGATGGTGAAAACCGGGCCAGGCCTTACCAGCGGATATGCATGCAGGAGGGGCTTCCAATTTTCATGTCCCGCTCATATCGTCTGTCAGAAACCTGACGAATGACCTGTCCCCCTGTCATGCCCTTGTCACAAAATCTATTAACGGGACCGTCAAATTTCCTCCTGCATTTTCTGACGGTACCGCGGTTCCCGCATGAATTTTGGGGCTTGCGCTGCGGGCGTATTTGCCTATTGATGTCAGCTGTGCCGTCAATCAGCAGAAGTTGGTTTACATCTGTGGTTTTAGTACTAAGATATGCTTCTAATAAATTGCATTAGTGGCTTTGGTTTTGGGGAAACGAGGCAACGTGACTATGACGTGCTCTTTGGTGGTTAACAGCAAGAGCGGTAATACCAGGATGGTTTCGGGCGCGATCAAGCGCGCTCTGCAGGCTGCGGGCGTTGAGTTTGTCCATGCCGCGGCGTTGAGCGACGATGCGGATGCCGAGCAGGTAGCGCTCGAGGCGCAGGGTGCCTGCGCGGCCGACACGGTGCTCGTCGGTTTTTGGTGCGACAAGGGCGCGTGCACGCCTTCGGTCGCGGCGCTGCTCTCCGCCCTGCACGGCAAGCGCGTTTTCCTCTTTGGTACCTGCGGCTTTGGTGCCGAT
The DNA here is from genome assembly GCA_025992855.1 of Coriobacteriaceae bacterium. NCBI lineage: Bacteria > Bacillati > Actinomycetota > Coriobacteriia > Coriobacteriales > Coriobacteriaceae > Coriobacteriaceae bacterium. The sequence continues at coordinate 286,951 of DAJPGB010000001.1, read as the reverse complement.
CAGAGCTATTATCAGCAGATTATCGATCGCGTGACCTCCAATTTGGCTGATGACGCTGAGCTTGCGGGCTGGGCAATGTGCCAGGGCAAGATGGGTCCCGCGGTCAAGCAGCGCTACGAGGCCATGCTCGAGCAAGATCCCGACAATGCCCGCTTTAAGATGCTGCTCGACAACTGGGTTGCCGCAAAGGATCACCCCACCAAGGAAGATCTGGACAACATGGCTGCAGCCGCCAAAAAGGCCGTTTTGGGCGAGTAGCTTCGCCGTTCGCGGTCCTTCGTGCAAAACAATACAAATGTGAAAGCCTCGAAGTTCTCGAGGCTTTTTTCTTGACACTTGTGGACGCAACCGTGGCAAGCGTCTGGGGCGACATTTTCCATCGCCCCTATGACAAGCTGCGCTCCAACAACAGGGCGTCTGTCCAGGCGGAGGCATATAAGGTTCATCACGAGTTCCGCACGCAAAGGAGGCCACTTAATGTGGCCTCCGTCTTGCGCAGGACTGTCCGAGCAGGGAACCTTATATGCCTCCGCCTGGACAGACGTTTCAGTTGTGGCTCAGCAGCTAGCAGCTACTTAATCTTGGTCGTACCCGGTGCCAGGTTGGGGTCGGTCTCGTTGGCCTCGGTCTGGAAGTGCTCCGTATAGACGTTCTTGCCGTCGCGGAACATCTCGTAGTACTGCATCTTGGCGTAATCCTCGCGCGCCTTGGTGGCGGCTGCTGCGGCGGCGTCGTCACCGGTGACGTTGGAGGAGAGCGCCCAGCGCAGGCTGGCGTCCTCGTAGCCCACGGAGTTGATGGCGGGCAGCGACTCGCGCAGCGTCATGTGCGCCTTCTGGTAGTCGGTCAGCGGTGCGCCGATCAGCTGCATCAGCTGGGTGGACAGGTAGTTGGTGGACAGGTCGTCGACCTCGCTCGTCTGGTTGCAACCGGCAACGTCGTAGTTGGCCCAAATGATGTAGTCGGTCTGCCACAGACGTTCCTGGTGCGTGGCATCGTCCTCGCCGGTAAACCACTTGTCGTTGAACTTGGACGGGAAGAACGGCTGGTGGTCGCCCCAGAACACCACGACCACCTTACGGTCGAGCTTGCTCAAGGCGTTGAGGAAGTAGCGCAGCGCCTGGTCGGACTGCTCGATGCACGAGACATACTCGTCGACATCGGAGAGCGTGCCGTCCTCGACGGTCTTGGCGTCCAGGTCGGTCGTGTCGATATTCAGATGCATCTGCTTATCGACCGGCAGCAGGCCCGTGTCGTAGCCCGAGTGGTTCTGCATGGTCACGTCGAAGATAAACTGAGGATCGGCGTTCTGGTCGAGCAGCTCAAGAATCTTGTCGTAGGTAGCCTGGTCGGTCACCATCCCGCGCAGGGTATCGGCGCCCTGGAAATCGTTGATGGACAGGAACTGGTCAAAGCCAAAGTCCTTATAGACGTTTTCGCGGTTCCAGTTGGTGGCGTGGTTGGGGTGCATGGCCGTGGTGGAATATCCGAGCGACTTGAACTGCTCTGCCAGGTTCCCGGTCGTCTCCATATTGTAGATGGTGTAGGGGTACACGCCCGAGCCCAGGTTGGCCATGGAGTTGCCGGTCATAAACTCAAACTCGGTATTGGCGGTACCGCCGCCGTAGGCGCTCACATAGAGCTTGCCGCGGCTAAGGCAGTTGGACAGGTTCTTAAAGTACTGCGGGCCCTCGTAGCCGGCGCGCATGTTCTGGTAGATGGATAGGTCCGAGAAGGTCTCGTTCATGATGGCGATGACCGTGGGCTTCTCGCTGTCGAACTGCTCCTTTGCGGCGGCGCGCTCGTCGCTCTTGGCCGCGTCGGACTTGTCGTAGGCCTTGGCGTACTTTTTGAGCGTGGCCTTGGCATCGTCGACGGAGTAGTCGGCGGGTTTGGGCGGCTTGATGGACTGCGCCGCACTAATGAAAGCGGGCAGGTAGCCCTCGCGCCAGTAGCTCTCGAGCGGGCGCCAGGTGTAGACGGTGATGCCGAGGGTGTTGTAGTAGTCGATAAGCGTGACGTGCGCGGTCACGCCGCCCAGGCACAGCACCGCTACGAGCAGGTTGGTGAGCAGCATGCGCTTGGCGTTGGCGGCGCCCTTCTGGCGATGCGGTGCGACCAGGCCGGCGTACTCGCACAGCAGCATGGCGATGGCGGTAAAGCCCATGGACAGCACGCAGAACAGCGAGATGGAGAAGGTGTAGCCGGTGCCGGCGACCGCGGCGGCAGTGGAGATGGCCGAAAGGTCACCCGGCTGGATGGGCATGGATTTAAACGTGATGACGAAGAACTCGGCAATGCCCAGGACAAAGAGGGCAAAGGCCAGGACCGCGGGAGCTGCACCGTGGCGCTGGAACAGGAAGAACAGGCCGACCATGAGCGTGGTGATGATGGCCCACTCGAGCAGGATGCACAGGGGGTAGACCCAGGTAAAGTCGTGGTTGGACGAGACCTCCATGCCCAGCAGCGCAAAGACGCCGGCGAGCAGCAGGCACAGGACGGCGGCGACGAGCGGTTTGCCCACAAAGGCGCCGCGCAGGCGGGCGAGCTTGCCGGTGGGGGCGGGGGCGTCGGGCCCGGCGAACGCAAAGACGCGCGGGGCGATGCGATCGCGGGCGATGCTGGCCCAGGCGCAGCCGGTGAGGATGGCGTTGGTCAGGATGAGCATCACAAAGGCGAGCGGCTCGTTTTGGGCGACGAGGCCCACGGCGCCCCAAATGGTCAAAAAGAGCTGGAACAGACCGAAGGCGACGCTCCAGGCGAAGGCGCCCTTGGTGACGGTGCCCGACTGTGCGCGAATGGCCTTTGCCTCGCGCAAGACAAGGTAGACGGTCGCCGCAAGACCGACGAGCGAGATGGCGGCAGCGAACATGCTGAGACTCCTCACAAACTAAAACCTACGAAAGCGGGGGTTTACCCGATTGTTACCTAAATATGCGCTGCATTTGCGGGCTGCGCACAACAACCAGCCATATTAACGCGCATGTGTGGCGGTGCGGCGCAATGTGGTGGCGACCTGCGCGATAATGGACGGGAATTACATGGAAACGTAAAGGCTTCTTAAAGAAATGGCGAGGGTAGGGCGATGAGCGAGCAGGTTTGTATGACGGGTGCCGGGCACTGCGGCGGAGCTGCGGGCGTGGATGCGAACGGTTATCCGGTCGAGACTACGGGTAACGCGGTGCTGGACATCTTGGAGCACCGCTCGTCCACGCGTGCCTTCGCGCGTGATGACGACGACCGCCCCGTGGCGGTGACCGACGAGCAGCGTGCGGCGATTCTGCATGCGGCGAGTCGCGCACCGTCGGCGGGCGCCATGATGATGTATTCCATCGTGAGTATTCGCGAGCAGGCTACGCTGGACCGTCTGGCCGACCTGTGCGACCACCAGCCCATGATCGCCAAGGCGCCCTGGGCACTTATATTTGTGGTCGATTATGCCAAGTGGATCGATCTGTTTGAGCACGTGGGCTGCTTTGAGCCCGAGTTCGTCGAGCGCACGGGCAAGGCGCCCCGCCGTGCGCCGGGTTTGGGCGACTTTGCCATCGCGGCCCAGGACGCCGTGATCGCCGCGCAAAACGCCGTGGTTGCCGCCGAGGCCCTGGGGCTGGGGAGCTGCTATATCGGTGATATCGTCGAGAATGCCGAGGAAGTTGCCGAGCTGCTCGATCTGCCGCCCTATACCATGCCGCTGTCGATGCTCATCATCGGCACGCCCCGTAAGGAGCGTCCGGCCATTGCGCATCCCGTGGTGAACCTGGTGCACGAGGAGCGCTACTGCCGCGCCGATGCTGCGACTATGGACGCGCAGGTGGCCGAGATGGACGCGATGTTCCGTCCGCATGCCCGCGAGGTGGGGGAGCGCGTCGTGGATATCTACACCCGCAAGCACACGAGTCCCTTTATGGCCGAGATGAGCCGTTCCATGGAGTGGTGGTTCAAAAACTGGCTCGGCAAGTAGCCAATGCGACAAAGGGACAGTCCCTTTGTCACATTCCATATCGCCGCGGTAGCCTAAAGACTGTATAAATCTTTATCTAGCTGGGAAAACAGTGCATTCAAACATGGGCCGATTGCCTATAATCCCTTCGAACATTAAAGTTGGGAGGAAACCGGCTTATGGAACAAAAGGCCAAGGAGGCAGCCTCGCACGCTGCGATTCCTGTGAGCATCTCGGCGATGCTCGTCACGCTGGGCGTGGTGTACGGCGATATCGGCACCAGCCCTATGTATGTAACTAAGGCGCTCGTTGCCGGCAACGGCGGCATCGGAAGCGTCACGGAGGAGTTCGTGCTTGGCGCGCTCTCCCTTGTCGTGTGGACGGTCACGCTGCTGACCACCATCAAGTATGTGCTCATCTCGCTGCGCGCCGATAACCATGGTGAGGGCGGCATCTTTGCCCTGTACAGCCTGGTCAAGCGCTGCGGCAAGTGGCTTATCATCCCCGCCATGCTGGGTGGTGCCGCGCTGCTCGCCGACGGCATCCTGACGCCGGCCGTTACCGTTACCACGGCCATTGAGGGCCTGCGCACCATCCCGGCGGTCCATGCCGTGCTGGGCGATGACCAGGGCCGCGTCGTCGCCATTACGCTCGCCATCATCATCGCGCTCTTCTTGGTACAGCGCATCGGTACGGCCAAGATCGGTCACGCCTTTGGCCCCATCATGACGCTGTGGTTTCTGTTCCTGGGCGGCACGGGTCTGTTCTTTGTCTTCCAGCACCCCGCCGTGCTGCTGTGCCTCAACCCGGTGCGCGGCATCGCCTTTTTGCTAAGCCCCAACAACCACGCGGGCATCATGATTCTGGGCAGCTGCTTCCTCGCCACCACCGGTGCCGAGGCGCTCTACTCCGACATGGGCCACGTCGGCCGCGGCAACATCTACGCCACCTGGCCGTTCGTTAAGTGCTGCCTGCTGCTTTCCTATATGGGCCAGGGTGCTTGGCTTATGAACAACGCTGCCAACCCCGAGCTCATGGGCATTGCCGACCTCAACCCGTTCTACCAGATGCTCGCCCCGGGCCTGCGCCCGTTTGCCGTCGGCCTTTCCACCATCGCGGCCATCATCGCCTCGCAGGCGCTCATCACCGGCGCATTCTCGCTGGTGTCCGAGGCCAGCCGCCTGGACCTTATGCCGCACATGCAGGTCTTCTACCCTGCCGAGACCAAGGGCCAGCTCTACATCCCCATGGTCAACAACGTCATGCTTGTCGGCTGCGTCATCGTGGTGCTGCTGTTCCAGAACTCGGCGCATATGGAAGCCGCCTACGGCCTTGCCATTACGCTGACTATGATGTGCACCACGCTGCTGCTCTTCTTCTACCTGCACGAGGAGCGCAAGCTCAAGGTTGCTCCGTGGATCTTCGCGGCCTTCTTCCTTTTGCTCGAAGGCTTCTTCTTCGTGAGCTCGCTCACCAAGTTCTTCCACGGCGGCTACTTCACCATCCTCATGGCTGCACTCATCATGGGCATTATGGTGTGCTGGTACAACGGCACGGCGGTCGAGCAGCGCCAGTTTACGCTGCTGCCGCTGCGCAGCTACCTGCCGCAGCTCAAGCGCCTGCGCGACGACGACCGTTACGAGCGCATGAGCGACAACGTCGTGTACCTGACCAAGGACACCCATACCGACTACATCGACCGCGATATTGTCTACTCGATCTTGGACAAGCATCCCAAGCGTGCCCACGCCTGGTGGTTTGTGAACGTCGAGACCATGGACGAACCGCATACCTTTGCCTATTCGGTCGAGACGTTCGGCACCGACTACGTGTTCCGCGTGCATCTGTACCTGGGCTACAAGATCAACCAGCGCGTCAATGCCTACCTGCGTCAGGTTGTTCAGGACCTGGCTGCCACCGGCGAGCTGCCGCCGCAGACGCATGACTACTCGGTCTACAAGGATCCGGGTAACATCGGCACGTTCAAGTTCGTCCTGATCCGTAAGCTTCTGGCGCCCGAAAGCGATGTAGAGCCCAGCGAGCGTACGGCCATCACGCTCAAGTACATCATCCGCCGCGCCGCCGGCACGCCCGCGCGTTGGTACGGCCTGGAGAACTCCAACGTGAGCTTTGAGTACGTGCCGCTGTTCACCAAGTTCAAGGCCGTGAATAAGATGCAGCGCCTGGCTCCCAACGAGCGGCCGTAGACGCCGGTGGCTACACGGAGTTAGTTTTTGATGGATAAGCATGAGGCCGGGGAGGCAAACATGGATGCAAAGGCGCTCGATGGCCGCGAGGCGGTGGTCGAAATGGTGCGTGAGGCGCGCGTCGATGCCGCCGAAGATCGGTTCTTTACGAATCGTGCCAACATGGACATGGCCGACCGCGTGATCTCGATCGTGGCACTGGTATTTGGAGCGGTGTGCGTGTGGGCACTGCTCGCGCACGTGCTGTTTGTCTAGCGACTGCCGGTCGTAGAAGGCTTTACACTTGGAACCACCACAAGGGAAACCACCACAAAGGTGCCTGTTCCCTTTGTGGTGGTTTTTGTTTTTGAGAGAGGGGCGGGGCGCTGATGGACGTCCGTACGGACGGCGATATTGCCGATAGCTTTTGGTGGCGGCGCACAACGCTGATGCGCCGCACTCCTCTGTATGACGCCTGCGTATCGGTGGGGCTGCTGGTCGCGGCGACGATTGTGGGCGCGCTGCTCGATCATCCGGGTCTCGCGCCGAGCATCATGATCGTCTATGTGTTCGCCGTTCAGTTGTGCGCATTCTTTACCTGGAGTCGCCTGTATTGCTTGCTGAGCTCGGCTGCCGCCGTGGCGCTCTACAACTTCTTGTTTGTCGACCCGCGCTACTCGCTGTCGCTTATCGACCGCGGCTATCCCGGCATGTTCTTCATCATGTTCGTGGTCTCGCTTGTGTCGAGCTCGATTGCGTTGGCCCTGCGCCGCGCCCTGGCACAGGCTGCCGCCAGCGACCGCCGCACGCATATGGTGCTCGAGACCAACCGCATGTTGCAGCGCTGCGCCGACGAACAGCAGATCGTCCACGCCATGGCCACGCAGCTGGCGCGTCTTTCGGGCCGTCCGGTCGTGTGGTACGGCGCCGACGCCGAGGGCGATGACCTGCTGCCGCGTGCGACATACACGGCCGTGGGCGATGCCGCGCCGGTGCACGAGCTGGCGCCGCAGATGCCGCCGCGACTCTCGGCGTCCGCCTATGTGGGTACGCCGCTCGATGCCACCTATGGCGGCTCGGCGTTTTATGGTATCTACCTGACGGTTCGCACAGGCGACGGCTTCGTGCGCTCGGGCGACCCCGCCTCGATGGTGGGCGTGCTGGCTATTGCTGCCGAGCCCGACGTGCTGACGCACGAGGAGCGGACACTTGCCGATGCCATCGTGAGCGAAGGCGAGCTGGCACTCGACCGCGCCCGTGCCATGGAGGCCCGCGAGGAGGCGGCGGTGCTCGCCAAAAACGAGCAGCTGCGCGCCAACCTGCTGCGTTCCATTTCGCACGACCTGCGCACGCCGCTCACCAGTATTTCGGGCAATGCCGATGTGCTGCTCGACCAGGGCTCGACCGGCACCGCCGTGCTCGACGCCCAGACGCGTCGCGGCCTGCTCCTGTCCATTCGCTCGGATGCGCAATGGCTCAACGCCACCGTCGAGAACCTGCTTGCCATCACCAAGCTCGAGGGCGGCGGTATGCGCCTGTCGACTACGCTCGAGCTCATGGACGATATCGTCGAGGAGGCGCTGCGCCACGTAAGTCCGGCCGTGCGCGAGCACGACCTTAAGGTGGTAGCGTGCGATGAACCGGCGCTCGTTAACGTCGACGCGCGTCTGATGGTACAGCTCGTGGTGAACCTGGTGAACAATGCCATCACCTATACGCCCACAGGCTCGCATATCGTGATTTCAATTGGTGTCGACGATGGGCACGTGGCGTGCTCGGTGGCCGATGATGGCCCGGGCATCGCGCCCGAGGATCGCGAGCGGATCTTTGAGTCGTTCTATACCGCCAACCATGGTCTGGCCGACAGCCACCGCAGCGTGGGCCTGGGTCTTTCGCTCTGCCGCTCCATTGCGTTGGCGCATGGCGGTAGCATAGAGGTTGCCGCGGCGGACCCGCACGGCTCGGTCTTTACGATTGAGCTTCCCGTCGCCGATGTTTCGTTTGATAAGGAGTAGCGCCGTGCCGAACTCTGCCGTAAAACCGCTTATCTTGGTTGTCGAGGACGATCCCGCCGTCCGCAACCTTATCGTTGCTGCGCTCGAGGCGCACGGCTTGCGTCATATGGCCGTGGAGACCGCCCATGCTGCCATCGCCGCCGCCTCATCGCAGGCGCCGAGCATTGTGCTGCTCGATCTGGGCCTACCCGATATGGATGGCGTCAAGGTGGTGGAGTCGGTGCGCACATGGTCGGGCATGCCGATTATTGTGGTCTCGGCGCGCAGCGAGGATGCGGACAAGATTCGCGCGCTCGATGCCGGCGCCGACGACTACCTGACCAAGCCGTTTTCGGTCGAGGAGTTGCTCGCGCGCATCCGCACGACGCTCAGGCGTCTTTCGTATGCACAGACGGGCGGCGTTGCCTCCGAGGGCTCGTTCGATACCGGCGAGCTGCATATCGATTTTGATGCCGGCATCGCCACGATGGATGGCGAGGAACTGCACCTGACGCCGATCGAGTACAAGCTCTTGTGCCTGCTGGCGCACAACGCCGACAAGGTGCTGACGCACCAGTTTATCCTGCACGAGATTTGGGGTACGGCAACTAAGAGCGACCTGGCGAGCCTGCGTGTCTTTATGGGCACGCTGCGCAAGAAGATCGAGTCCGACCCCGCGCACCCGCGCTATATCCAAACGCACGTGGGTATCGGCTATCGCCTGGTCACCCAAGGCTAGATCGCCAACCACCATCCCAATATGAGTTGCGGTGAAATAGTTCCTGTTTGGTCCTTTACCAGGCATTTTTAGGAACTATTCCACCGCAACTTTGTTATTTGCCCTTGGGCTTGCTGGCGTAGAACTTTTTCTTTTTGGGCTTGCCGGCGGGGGAGGGCTTGCCGTCGCCGCGTGGACCTCGGTCTCCTGCCTGCGCGTGCGCGGGCGCTGCCGCGCGAGGCTTGCGGGCCTCGGGGTTGCGCAGCTCCTCGGTTCGCTCGGCAATCTCCTCGGCGCTAAAGCCGACCTCGGCCATGGCATCTTCGATGGGCAGGCGGCGCACGATATAGCAGTGGTGCACCTTCTGGTTGCGCGCGAAATCCTCGGGGATGGTCTGTGCCGTAATGTCCTCCAGCACGACGCCCGCTCGTGCGAGCTTGCGCGTCTCGGGGCGGAAGCCGCGCAGGTTGCAGCTAAAGATGGCATGGCCGCCCTGTGCGAGCAGGCGCGACACGCCGGCCAAAAGCTCAACATGGTCGCGCTGGACATCCCAGGTGCGACGGCCCATCTTGGACGAGTTCGAGAACGTGGGCGGGTCGACAAAGATCAGGTCCCAGCGGTTGCGCGTCTGGCGCTGGTCACGAATCCAGGCGAGCACGTCATCGCGCACAAAATGATGCTGCGGCCCCACAAAGCCGTTCTGACGCATATTGCGCTCGGCCCAGTCCAGATAGGTGTTGGAGAGGTCGACCGTCACGGTCTCCTCGACGCCGCCGTCGGCTGCGTAGCAGGTGGCGGTGCCGGTGTAGGCAAATAGGTTGAGGAAGCGGCGCGCCTGCTTGGCGTGCTCGCGCACCAGGTTGCGGGTGACGCGGTGATCCAAGAAGATGCCCACATCCAGGTAGTCGTCAAAGTTGACGGCAAAGGTAAGGCCGCCCTCTTCGATGAGCGGCAGACGGCGGCGCGCGATGTTGGCGCGCTCGCCCGATGCGCCCTTGCCGGCGCCCTGCTTGCCGTACTGCGAGCCGCCGCGCGAGCGCATGCGGGCCTTGGCGTGCACGTGCTCGGCCGGGACGTCCAGGATACGCGGCGCGATGGCCAAGATGTCGAGCATGCGGGCCTGGGCCAGTGCGGGGTCGATGGTCTTGGGCGCGGCGTATTCGGCGATGACGAGCCAGCGGCCCGGCGTCTGCGGGCAGCCCTCGTACAGGTCGATGGCGGCGGAGTAATCGGGCAGGTCGGCATCGTAGACGCGGTAGCAGCTCACGCCCTCGCGCTTGGCCCACTTGCGGCGCAGACGGGCGTTCTTGCGCAGGCGGTTGGCGAACTGTTCGGACTCGGGGATGAGCACGGGCAGCGGCTTGCCGTCGCCCAGGTCGAGCGTGGCGGCAGGCTCGGGCATGGGGGTGCCGGCGGCTTCGTCTTGAGCGTCTGCGGTCTGCTCCTCGGCATCTGCGCTGGTCGAAGCCTCAAACGCTGCGGCGGCGTGGTCGAGCGAGGGCCAGACTTCGACGGTCGCCTCCTCGTTGTTGGGCATGACGGCAATCGAGCGCTCGGGCTCGGCGTGGAGCGCGCGGGCCAGCAATCCGTCGCGGGTGAGCGCGGCGACCGGCGCCGAAGTGAGCTCGGGCGCGCGGCGCAGCTCGCCGACCAGCGTCATGGCGTCGTGCATGAGCGAAAGCGGTGTCTCGGTCGTATCCGCGACTACGGCGGCGCCGGCGACAGTGCCTGCGTGGTCCAGTACGGTTGCGGACTTGGCGGCGCAAAAATCGACAAAGCGCTTGTAGCCGGCACACTTGACCATGCGCTCGGCGGTCTTGCGGGCGGCGGGGTCAATGTCCACGGCGACGATGCACGCCTGGCGCTCACGCGCCGCGGTCTCGCGCTCGCGTGCCTCGGCAAGCAAATGCTCCCACAGAGCGGCGTCGTGCAGCTGCCAGCCCTCAAAGCCCCAGCGCTCGCGTGCGGCGCCCGGGGCGCGGTCGGTCAGAATGTTCACGGCCTCCAACAGCAGGCCGCCGCCGGCGCACGAGGCGTCGACCAGCGTGGGCAGGGCTTCGTTCTCGTAATCGTCGGCCGTCAGCTCGCGCTCGCACAGTGCGGTCCAGCCGACCTGCGCCAGCACCAGGGCGGCGTAGTCGGGGCGCAGCACGTGCGCGCCCTCGCCGGCGCGGGTCGCGGCGGGTGGCAGGCGCTTGAATAACGGGTCGCCCGAAAGGTCCAGGCTGATGCTCGCGCGACGCTGGCGCAGCGAAAGCAGCAGGTGAACGTCGGGGTCGGCGGCATCGACATCGGCGCGACGGCCCGTGGTCTCGGCCAGGCGGTCGCACAATGCGTCCTTGGCGCGCAGGGCCGAGAAGCGCGTGTTGCGCAGCTGCTCGGTCACGCCGCGGGCGGTGATGGCGATGGTGGCGCCGGGGCGAACAATGCCCTCCCAGGCGATGTCGTAAACGCTATCGTACAGTTCGTCGGCATCCTGTGCCTCAAAGCGTCCGAGTACCACGAACACGCGGCTCGCCAGGCGCGACCATAGACAGGCGCGGTAGCCTTCTTCGAGCTCGCCCTCAAACGTGGCGCGGCCCTTCAGGCGGCGGACATGCGAAAGCCCGAGGCGTTTAAGCTCATCGGCGAGTGCGGACTCAAAGCCCTCGGGGCAGCTTGCGTAAAATTCCATGGGTGACCTCTCTGGTTGCGTCGCTCCATTATATGATGGATGCTTCGTTTGCCCTTATCCTCGAAAGGAACCCATATGATTGATGCGTGCCCCGATTCCGCCGTGCTCTTTTTTGACGTGGACGGCACGCTGACGTCGTTCGATCCCGACGATATGACCGATAAGGACTTTTCGGCGGTTCGTCCCTCGCAGACGGTGGTTGAGGCGTTCCGTGCACTGCGCGATGCAGGGCACAAGGCATTTATCTGCACGGGCCGCCCCCTGTGGCTTATCGCCGATAGCCTGCGTGCGCTCGACCCCGCGGGCATCGTTGCCATGGCGGGAGCCACGCTCGAGGTCGAGGGACGCGTGGTACACGAGGACTGCTTTGGCGAGGACGTTATCGAGGAGCTTGCACGCCGTATGGCCGCGGCAGGGATTGAGGCCTTTTTCGAGACCAACGTGGCTACTTTTGCCCTGGAACCCGCGGGTGTTGAGCAGTCGTCTCTGATTGGCACTTCTGTGGCGCACAGCACCGAGGAGATGCGCGTCGACGGCCGTCTGCGCGTGGGCAAGGTAGGCCTCACTGCGCCCAGTTTGGCTCGCGTAGCCAACGATGACGGCTTTATCGATTGCGAGTTTGAGCTGTGCAATACCGGTGGTCAGAATCGCGAGCTGAGCCCCAAGGGCATTGACAAGGGCGTGGGCGTGGCGCGAGCGCTGGCGTACCTGGGCCGCGAGGGAAATGCGCGCACCTTTGGCTTTGGCGATTCGGGCAACGACCTGGGCATGCTCGCTGCGGTCGAGACGGCTGTCGCCATGGGCAACGCCATGCCCGAGGTCAAGGCGGTCGCCGACTACGTGACCGACGATGTCGCACACGACGGCACCGTCACGGCGATGCGGCATTTCGGCCTCATCTAATGAATCCCGCGTTCTGACGTTTGCTCAAACTGCGACTCTTTTGCTTTTGCATGCTCAATCGATTTATCAATCCAAACACTGAGGTGTTTATACCGTTCGCCGAGAAGATAAAAACCCGCAGTTCACGCCTTGATAAACATAGGTAAAGTGTTTAGCAGTTTATCGGCCGTATGCAAACGGAAGGAATCAGGCAGATGGCAATCAAGGTGTTCGCTGACGGTGCAAACCTCGAGGGCATGCTCGACATGTACGAGAACGGCAACGTTCAGGGTTTCACGACCAACCCGTCCCTTATGAAGAAGGGCGGCGTGACGGACTACCGCGCGTTTGCCAAGGAGGTCCTGGCCCACATCACCGATGTGTCCGTCTCGTTTGAGGTCTTTGCCGACGACGTCGAGACCATGGAGGTCGAGGCTCGCGAGATCGCCACCTGGGCCGAGAACGTCTACGTCAAGATTCCGTGCGTGACCACCAAGGGCGAGTCCACCGCCGAGCTGGTCCGCAAGCTTTCGGCCGATGGCATCAAGGTCAACGTCACCACCATCTTTACGCCCGAGCAGGTCGACGAGATGGTCGAGGCCGTTGACGCCGAGACACCGTCTATCATTTCACTCTTTGCCGGCCGCATCGCCGATACCGGCGTCGATCCCATTCCGTTTATGACGGAGTCGGTCAAGAAGGCCGCCGTCAAGCCCAACTGCGAGGTCCTGTGGGCGTCCACGCGCGAGCTCATCAACATTTACCAGGCCGAAGCCTGCGGTTGCCAAATCATCACGGTGCCCAACAGCATCCTGGCCAAGCGCAAGAACATCGGCCGTGATCCGTACGAGGTCTCGCTCGACACCGTGCGCGGCTTTGCCAAGGATATCGCCTCGCTCGGCTTCCATATCCTGCCGTAACGCGAACACTGGCTGCGCCGAGGGTTGTTCGCCCCGGCCTTTCCTTTCCCTATCGCTCACGCGCTTCGCGAGGGTCGCGCTAGGCAAAGGAAAGGCCGGGGCTGCCGACGCGAACCCGTCGGTAGGTTGGCGATTGGCTTCCATATCCTGCCGTAGGCAAAGGTACCCCCGCCTGCGACGTGCAAAATCGCGAGTATTCAGCAAGGTAAAGGCTTTTACCAGTTAACCGAAGCACGGAACAGCCCCCGTTTTGGCTCTGATGATGCTAAAACGGGGGCTGTTTTTGACTTTATTACCTCTGAGGGGCGTTCGGGGCGGCGGAAATCGCAGAATACTCGCGATTTTGCACGTCGCGAGAGGGGGGACCCTTGCTTTGGCGGTTTACTTCCCCTGCACCATGGGGGCGACGGTCGTATGGGACGGGTTTAAATAATCGATCAACCTGCCCGTCTTCGATGAACGAATCGTCGCGATGGGTGACATCGATACTAGAAGCGCCCAAGCAGAAAATCAACGGCCGAAATGATCCTGATGCCGTCTATGTCCGTAGGGTGATCGCCATGACGGACGACGAGGATCTTCTCGTAACCGGCGGCAACCTTCTCGAGCGATTTCAGCTCGAAGGGGCGCAGCTCTCGATTGCGCGTGACTTCCTCATCAATGGCGTCCGTGACCTGGATAAACTTGCGGTCCGCTCCGTCACCGATAGCGACGAAATCAATCTCGGCATTCCGCATGTGCCCCGTGAAAACCCGATACCCATCGATGACGAGGCGGTTATATACGGCGTTTTCGAGGGCGCGTCCGCTATCGCTACCTCGATAACCGTCGAGGTAGGCACGGAGTCCAAGGTCCTCGATATAGTATTTTCCTCCGGTTTTGAGCACCTCGCGCCCTTTGATGTCAAATCGGCGGGCATGGGAGAAGATATAGGTTTCCTCGAGTGCCGACACGCAGGTGTCGATGACGCCGTGTGAAGTTTTGGTTCCGCTTTCATTCAAAGAGCCGATGATCTTGTTGATCGATGTTGGGTTTGAGATGTTGTCGGCCAGGTAGGCGCAAACTCTGTCGAGTAGGTCTCTGCTCGTTACGGCCCTCCGTCCTCGGCGGGCCTCCCGGGCCAAGATGTCGCGACCGACAATGGTCTGGTAGGTGCTCCAAATATAGTCTTTCATCTCTCGTTCGGGCAGACCGGAAATGGCGAGATAGGGGAGGCCTCCAAATTTCAGGTATCGGTCGAGCAGCTCGTCGATCGGGGTAATTTCTTCCTTCCCAAAGACGGCATATCTGCTCGTGATTTCGGTTGGGCCAAGGAAGTCGAGGTATTCGGAGAAAGACAACGGGTGCATTCTGATCTCGACGTATCTTCCCGAGATCAGGGTTGCTATCTCGCTGGAGAGCAAAAATGCATTCGAACCCGTAATGTAAATGTCGCAGTCTTTGTCGACGCGAAGTGCGTTGATGGCTTTCTCCCAGCTGGCAACTTCTTGCAGCTCGTCGAAGAAGAGGTAGCATTTCCCGCTCGACGGCATCCGCTCGACGACATAGCGGTAAAGCTCGCGCCAATCGCGAATTCCTTCGAGGTCGAATGATTCCATTCGAAAAGAGAGGAGGCATTCGGTTGGTACGCCGTCTTTGGCAAGATAGGAGCGCATCATGTCGAGCAGCGTTGATTTGCCGCATCGCCGCATGCCAGTGACGACCTTGATGACATCTGAATCGCGAAAGGCGA
Source organism: Coriobacteriaceae bacterium (assembly GCA_025992855.1). Classification (NCBI taxonomy): domain Bacteria; kingdom Bacillati; phylum Actinomycetota; class Coriobacteriia; order Coriobacteriales; family Coriobacteriaceae; species Coriobacteriaceae bacterium. The sequence goes on along the minus strand of DAJPGB010000001.1, from coordinate 271,905 downwards.
TCAGCTTCTTGAGGTAGTTGTCCCTTGCTACGGGCTGCCCGTTCATCGTTCGTCCAATCTGCAAGTTTTTCTCAGAGCGTAACAAAAACTTGCAAAGTTTGCAAGTTTTTCCCATCAGGTGAGAAAAACTTGCAAGTTCAACGATGGGCAGCGGATTGCCCTTCTGCTATTTGCCCTGCACCATGGTGAGGGAGATCTTTTTGCGGTCGCGATCGACCTTTTCCACCCACACCTTCACCGTGTCACCGACGCGCACGACGTCGCTGGGGTGCTTGACAAAGCGGTTGGCGAGCTTGGAGATGTGCACGAGGCCGTCCTGGTGCACGCCCACGTCGACGAAGGCGCCAAAGTCGACGACGTTGCGCACCGTGCCCTTGAGCTCCATGCCGGGCTCCAGGTCGTCGATGGAAAGAGCCGAGCGGCTAAAGACCACCTCGGGCGCATCGTCGCGCGGGTCGCGGCCGGGCTTCTTGAGCTCGTTGACGATGTCGATGAGCGTCAGGGTGCCACAGTCCAGGTCGCTTGCCAGCGCCGAGATGCTGCCCAGGCGGCGCTCGATGTCGGGCACGCCGCCGCGGCTGAGCTCACTGGCCGCCACACCGGCGCGCTCTAGGACGGACGTTGCCACCTCGTAGCTTTCGGGGTGGACGCTCGTCGCGTCGAGCGGGTTCTTGCCGCCGCTGATGCGCAGGAAGCCCGCGGCGTTGAGGTATGCCTTGGGTCCCAGCTTGGGGACCTTCTTGAGCTGGCGGCGATCGGTAAAGGCGCCGTTTTCCTCGCGGTAGGCCACGATGTTCTTGGCCACGCTCGGCGTAATGCCCGATACGTATCCCAGCAGGCTTGCGCTCGCGGTGTTCACGTCGACGCCCACACGGTTGACGACGTCCTCCACCACGTGGCCCAGGGTGCGCGAGAGCTCGGCCTGGTCAAGGTCGTGCTGGTATTGGCCCACGCCGATGGACTGAGGCGGAATCTTGACGAGCTCTGCCAGTGGGTCCTGCAGGCGGCGACCCAGGCTCATGGCACCGCGCACGGTGACGTCCAGGTCGGGATACTCCTGGCTGGCGAGCTCGGAGGCGGAGTACACCGACGCGCCGGCCTCGTTGACGATGGTGTATCGCAGCCCGGGCGCCTGCTCGGCAATGAACTCCGAGACGACTTCTTCGGTCTCGCGGCTGGCGGTGCCGTTGCCGATGACGATGGTGTTGACGCTGTCCTTCTTGACGAGGCGGGCGAGCTCGCGCTTGGTGCCGGCGACGTCGTGGCGCGGCTTGGTGGGGTAGACCACGCCGTGGTCGAGCAGCTTGCCGGTCTCGTCCATGACGGCGACCTTGCAGCCGGTGCGGTAGCCCGGGTCGAGCGCGAGCACGCGGGCGCCGCGCACGGGGCGTGCCGAGAGCAGGCCCTCGAGATTCTTGGCAAAGACGTTGATGGCCTCGGTCTGGGCGCGAACGGTGAGTTTGGCGCGGGCCTCGCGCTCCAGCGAGGGGGCCATGAGGCGCTTGTAACCGTCAGCGATAGCGGCGTCGAATATGGGAGCAAACACGCCCTGGCGGCGGGGCCAACGGCTGCCGAGGCGTGCCGTGGCGGCAGCACCGTCGACATTCACGCGCACGCGGAGCTTTCCCTCGCGCTCACCGCGATCGATAGCCAGCACGCGGTGGTTGGGAATACGGCGCAGCGGCTCGTCATAGCTGTAGTACGGATCGTAGGGGGTCTTCTCGGCGGGGTCGGTCGCCTCGACGACGATGTCGGCGGTGTTTTGCGTAAAGGCACGCAGGTCGGCGACGTTCTCGGGATCCTCGGCCACCGTCTCGGCCACGATGTCGGCGGCGCCGGCGAGCGCCTTTTCAGGCGTGTCGAAGCCGGCCTCCTCGTTGACGTATGCCGCGGCGGCGTCGAGCGCGCTGCCCTTGGCCGAGGCTTGCATAATGATCATGTTGGCGAGGGGCTCCAGCCCTGCCTCGCGGGCCTTCTGCGCGCGGGTCATGCGCTTTTTGCGGTAGGGCTTGTAGAGGTCCTCGACACGCTGGAGCTGCGTGGCCTCGCGGATCAGCTGCTCGAGCTCGGGCGTGAGTTTGCCCTGGGCGTCGATGAGCAGGATGACATCCTCCTTGCGCTGCTCAAGATTGCGCAGGTAGGACAGGCGCTCGTCGAGCGCACGCAGGGCAACGTCGTCCATGCCGCCGGTGGCTTCCTTGCGGTAGCGCGAAATAAAGGGGATGGTGTTGCCCTCGTCGATGAGCTTGACGGCCGCCTCGACATTGGCTGCCTTAAGGTTGAGCTCGCGAGCGAGCTGGGCGATAAGATCCATGGGACTCCTTGCGTTTAAGGTGCGTTTGCAGCACAGGGCTACCAAGGATACCATCCGCGACTACCCTGCAGCAAAAAGCCCCGCGGGCAGGAGGCTGCTCGCGGGGCGAAGAAGAGGGGCTTATTTGTGACGGGCCAAGGGGTTCGGCATAGGGGTTTGCCGCAGCCCGCTCGGGCTTTACAGCTCGACGAGCTGGCCGGTCTCGGCGGCCTCCTTGATGGCGTTGAGAAGCGTGAGCGTCTTAACGTTGTCGGCGGGGGTCACGACGGGCTCGACCTCGCGGCGGACGACCTTCACAAAGTGCTTGAGCTGCATCTTGTGCGGCAGCGCCGGGTCCACGGCCGGGATCTCCATCTGCAGCGGCTTGTGCCAGTTAGAGGCGCCGTCGTAGGAGAACTGGTGCAGGCGGGGCAGCGACAGGGCGCCCAAGGTTCCGCCGATAAAGTAGGCGTCGGCGTCGAAGGGGCGGTACTGCGGGTCCTCGCGGGCGGTTGCCTCCCAGTTCCAGGGGCTGGCGGTGGCGTCGGAGATGGTCATGCTTGCGAGCGCTCCATCGGCAAAACGCACGTTGACCACGGCGGAGTCCTCGGTCTCAAAACCGCGGGCGGCGCTGGACTGCATGCCCTGGACGGCAACGGGCTCGCCCAGCAGGTAGCGGAGCAGGTCGACGTCGTGCACTAGGTTGACCAGGATCGGGCCGGCACCCTTCTTGCGGCGCCACTCGACGTCGAAGTACTCGTCATTCTTATAGATCATGTAGTGGAAGCTCGACACGGTGAGCTTGCCCAGTTCGCCGGACTCGATGATCTCCTTGGCCTTGTTGACGAAGGGGTTGTGGCGACGGTGCTGACCCACGAGCACGGGCACGCCGGCGGTCTCGGCCTCGGCGGCGAAGGCCTGAGCATCCTCGAGGTCGTTGGAGATCGGCTTTTCGACCAGCGGCACGATGTTGCGCTTGATGGCCTCGCGGGCAACGCCCAGATGCAGGTCGTTGGGGGTGGCGATAATGACGGCCTCGGGCTTGACCTCGTCCATCATCTGGGCGGGATCGGTATAAAACGGCACGCCGGCGGCCTCGGCCGTGGCGCGGGCGCCCTCAAAGGCGTCAGCGATGGCGACGAGCTCGGCCTCGGGCTCCTCGGTGACAAAGCGGATGTGGTTGCGGCCCATGGCGCCGGCGCCGATAACGGCAATGCGGACGGGGTTGAGCTCAGACATTTCGACTCCTTAATTAATGGCGGCGGAATGTGACAAAGGGACAGTCCCTTTGTCACATCGGCAATTACTAAGCGGATTTCTTCTTGCTGTCGGAGACCATCATGTAGACGGTGAGCACGACGGCGATGGCGGCGATTACGATGGCGCCGTAGAAGGACTGCTGGTAGGCGGCGCTGCCGGCCTCGGCGTGATACAGCACGGCGGTGATGGGCTGGCTGATCCAGGTGGAAGCGGCGTAGCCCAGGAACATGATGCCGTAGTTGACGCCGATGTTGCTGGTACCGAAGGCACCACCGGTGAGCGGCGGGTAGATGACGAGCAGGGCGCCAAAGCTAAAGCCGAGCAGGGCGAGCGCCACGAAGAACATGCTCTGCGTAAAGCTCATCGACATGATGACGAGCGCGACGATGGTGACGACAAGGCTGATGAGCAGCGACTTGTAGGCACCGAGCTTGTCGATGATCTGACCAAAGGACAGACGGCCGACCAGGTTGGCGCAGGTGTTGACGGAGACGACCACACCGCCGAGAGCGACGGCAGCGGCGCTCGTGGGGTCGGCGAAGAGCTGGACGGCGGCGATGGAGGCAACCTTGCCCACGAGCAGGGTGCCGGCGGTGGCGGCAAAGGCGAAGGTGATGATGAGGACCCAGAAGCGCGGGGTCTTGACCATCTCGCCCGGGGTGAGGTCGCCGAAGGTGCCGGCGTGGGCGCCGCCCTTGGGGGCCTCGAAGCCCTCGGGCAGCCAACCGGCCTCGGGGGCCTTCAGGAACAGGGCGGAGGCGGCGATCATCACAAAGAAGATGATGCCGAGCGCCTTAAGGGCGCCGAAGATGCCAAGGCTCGGGATGAGCAGCGAGGCGAGCACCGGGGACAGCACGGCGGGGCCGGCGGTCGAAGCAGCCAGGGTGATGCCGGAGGCGAGGCCCTTCTTGTCGATGAACCACTTCTGACCCGTGGTGAGTGCCGGGTTGTAGCCCAGACCGTTGCCGACGGCGGCGACGAGCGAGAACCACAGGTAGAACTGCCACGGCTCGGTGACGGTGCCGGACATGAACCAGCCCACGCCGTAGCACACGGCAGCGGCGATCACGACGTTGCGGGGGCCGATCTTATCGGAGATGCGGCCGGCGAAGATGCCCGTCACGGCCATGATGGTCTGAAAGACCGGGAAGGCCCAGGTAAGGGCGCTGGACCACTCGGGGTAAACGGCGAGCAGGTTTTTGCTCACGACGGAATACAGCGCGATGGAGCTGATGAAGAACATGGTGACGCACGCGGCGGAAAGCACGACGGCGCGACCCTTGTTGGAGTTGGTGGAAGCCATTGGACTCTTTCTAATCGATGCGGGGGAGGGGAGGGGCAAACGCCGCTGAGGTGCTTGCCCCGCGCCCCTTTCTACCGGGCTGGTTTACTGGTCAGTCGGCTTTGCGACGCCGGACTCATCGGACCAGAGCTCGACGCCCTTGTTCTTGAGGTAGTTGTCGGCGTATACGCGACGGCCGCCGGGCTTGGCGGTGAGGTCGCCCATCATGTTGGAGAAACCGCCATCGACCTTGATGGCGTCACCGGTGGTAAAGTCCGAGCGCTTGGACGCCAGGAACATGACGGCGTTGGCGATATCGCTGACCTCGCCGATGCGGCGCGTGGCGATGAGGCGGCTGCGGCTCTTCTCGACCTCGGGGTCGGCGTAGAAGTTGGCCGACATGGGGGTCTTGACGAAGCAGGGCTCGACGCAGTTGGAGCGCACGCCGTACGGGCCCCACTCGGCAGCGAGCATCTTGGACATCATGTTGACGCCGGCCTTGGTGGAGCTGTACACGCCCGAGAACGTCTCGGGGGAGTGGCTGGCGACGGTGGAGATGTGCACCAGGCGACCCTGGCCGGCCTTGATCATCTCGCGACCAAAGCGCTGCGAGGTGATGAAGTAGCCGGTGAGGTTGACGTTGAGCACCTGCTCCCAGTCGCTCAGCGGCAGGTCCTCCATAGCGGCGAAGCGCAGGATGCCGGCGGTGTTGACGAGGACGTCGACGCGGCCGAAGTTGGCGATGGTGGCATCGACGGCGGCCTGAACCTCGGCCTCGTCGGTGGCGTTCATCTTGTAACCCTCGGCGTGGATGCCAAACTCGGCAGCTAGGTCGGCGGCAGCGGCCTTGACCTTCTCCTCGTCCAGGTCGAGCATGACGACGTTGGCGCCATTGCGGGCGAACTCGCGGCAAATCTCGGCGCCCATACCGCCGAGCGCGCCAGTCACGGCGCAGACATCGCCCTCGAGCTTAAGCCAATTGCTCATAGGAACTTCCCTTCTTGTGCCTCCCGGTGGGCCGCTCCCATTAACCGACCCACGTGGTTTCCGCTGGTTATCGTATGCTTTGCATTTGCGCAGGTGAATTGCATATTTGTTAGAATGGCGTTAACTGTAGGTTTATACTGTGCGATGCAGGCTATTCTCAATTGAGCGCGTGACCTGCGAAAACAACCCCCTGTGGCACCATGCGGTCACGGGTGCGAAAACGGGAGATTGACGTGTACGATCGACGACTTGAGGCCATATCGGCCGCCGCGGAGCTGGGAAGCTTCTCGCGTGCGGCGGCAAAATTGCGCGTGTCGACTCCGGCGCTCGTCAAGCAGGTATCGGGCTTCGAGGCGGAGTTCGGTATTACGCTGTTTGAGCGCTCGCATTCGGGCGTCAAGGTGACGCCGGCGGGTGCTCTGCTGGTGGACGACGCACGCTCGATCATGCGCCAGTCCGAGGACGCCCTGCGCCGTGCTCGACGTGCGGCGGGTGACGGCGGTGCCGTGCGCCTGGGCGTGTCGATGATGTGCCCGGGGCGCCAAACGCTGTCGATGTGGACGGGCATCCACGATCTGGAGCCGTCGCTGCGATTTGAGATCGTGCCGGTAAGCGACCTCTACGACGAGCGCGAGACCGTCATGCGCAGCTTGGGCCGCGAGGTCGATGTGGTGCAGTCGAGTTTTTCTACCCCACGCTGGGGCGACACCTGCCAAAAGCTCCGCATCGTCAACGTGCCGTTTTATATCGACGTGCCGCGCACGAGCCCGCTGGCGCGCAAGACGCGCATCACGGTTGCCGACCTGGAGGGCATGCGCCTGCGCGTGCTCCGTCACGGCAACGACGCCATGGACAGCCTGCGCATCGACCTGTTGGCCGACGGCGGCGTGGACGTGATCGACGTGGACAGCTTTGACTTTGCGCTCTTTAACGAGGCGGAGGAAAAGGGCGACGCGGTGCTCACCTGCGGCGCGTGGTCGGGGGTGCACCCGGCCTTTGTGGGCGTACCGTTCCTCTGCGGCCGCGAGGTGCCGGTCTTTCTGCACTACCCGCTTGAGCCCACCCTTCAAGTCCAAAAATTCGTCAACGCCATGGCCCAACTCCTCAAATAGCTATCGTGTCGATGATTCTTTAATTCCCGTCCTAGAAAAATCATCTGGTAGAGTTGACCCCGCATGATTTACAAGACGCTATGCGCCACCTGCGCTTTTGCCATTTGAGGGAGTGAACTTATGAATACTTCTGTTGCCAAGAAGGCCAGCCAGGCGGTGCGCCTGCTCATGATGGTGCTCACGGCAGTTCTCATCTTCTTCTTCATCAATGTCATGCTGCTCGTCTCCGATATTCAGGGCACGGCGCGCGTGGTCAACTATGCCGGTCTGGTGCGCGGTACCACGCAGCGAATCGTTAAGCTCGAGGACGCGGGCCAGCCTCAAGATGACCTGCTCAAAGCCGTGGATTCATACATCAACGGTTTGCGTTACGGAAGTGACGACCTCAACCTCGTCCGTCTCGACGACGACGAGTATCAGGCAAAGATGACCGAGCTTGCAAACTATTTTGATGAGCTTTGCGCCGAGATCATCCGCGTGCGCGAAGTCGGCTATGAGAACACCGACATCATCGACATGAGCGAGGAGTTCTTTGGCATTTGCGACGATGCTACGCGACTCGCAGAGGACTATTCTCAGGAGAAGGCGTCGGCGCTCAACTATCTCGAGGGTCTGGTGATCATCGACATCATGGGCTTGGTGGCGACCTTTGCGGTCGAACTTGTTCGCGCGGTGCGAACTACCGCACTCAATCGCGAGCTGCAGAACAAAGTCTATCTCGACGAAGCCACGGGACTGCCCAACAAGAACAAGTGCGAGGAGATCTTGGGGCAGGAGCAGCCTGTCTCCGCGGAGGCGCCCGTTGCGGTGTGCGTCTTCGACCTTAACAATCTGCATACGGTCAATAACAGCTTTGGCCACGAGAAGGGCGACGAATACATCCGTTCTTTTGCCCAGCAGCTGGGGCGCGTGGCGTCCGAGACCTGCTTTGTGGGTCGCGACGGCGGCGATGAGTTTATCGCGGTGCTGCGGGATACCGATCGAGCTGCCGTGGAGTCCTGTCTCGCTCGGGTTCGTGCGAACGTGAACGAGTATTCCGGGGCCCACCCCGACATGCCTATCAGCTATGCGGTGGGCTACGCGCTTTCCAGTGATTTTGACGAGCCGCCTACCATACGTGAACTCTTTTCCCAAGCCGACAAAAACATGTACATCGACAAGAACCGCGTAAAGACAGCCGAGGCAGCCGGGCTGCAACGCGAGGAACGGTAAGCTCGTAACGGAGGGCATAGAAAAGCCTCCGCAGCTCGTGTGTGCTGCGGAGGCTTTATTCGTTGCGGTGCATTGTGTTTGGGTCGTTGAGATGAGTCGATTTGCCCCGAAAGAGGAGAGCATTGACCTTAGGGCCATGCCCGACGAATGAGCGGCAAATCGGCCATCTCGGCGAGCCGAACTACTCCAGCTCAAACGCTCCGGTATAAAGCTGGTAGTAATACCCGCGCTTGGCGATCAGCTCATCGTGGTTGCCGCGCTCAATGATGCGGCCGTGGTCCAGGCAGATGATCGCGTCGGAGTTGCGCACGGTGGACAGGCGGTGCGCGATGACAAACGTCGTACGGCCCTCCATGAGCTTATCCATGCCCGCCTGCACGATGGCCTCGGTGCGGGTATCAATGCTCGACGTGGCCTCGTCCAGGATCATTGCCGGCGGATCGGCGACGGCAGCGCGTGCGATCGAAATCAGCTGGCGCTGGCCCTGCGACAGCTGTGCGCCGTTGCCGGTGAGCATAGTGTCGTAGCCGTCGGGCAGTCGGGTGATAAAGTCGTCGGCGCCCGCGAGCTTGGCTGCCGCGATGCACTCCTCGTCGGTGGCGTCCAGGTTGCCGTAGCGGATGTTATCCATCACGGTGCCGGTGAACAGGTTCACGTCCTGCAGCACCACGCCCAGCGAGCGGCGCAGATCGGCCTTGCGGATCTTGTTGACGTTGATGCCGTCGTAGCGAATCTTGCCGTCGGCGATGTCATAGAAGCGGTTGATGAGGTTGGTGATGGTCGTCTTGCCGGCACCGGTGGCACCGACAAACGCGACCTTCTGGCCCGGCTTGGCAAACACGGACACGCCGTGCAGCACCTCGTGGTCGGGCGTGTAGCCAAAGTCGACGTTGTCCATGACCAGGTCGCCGCGCAGCGGTACGTACTCGATCTCGCCGGTTGCGCGGTGCGGGTGTTTCCACGCCCACATGCCGGTGTGGTGGTCGGCCTCCTCGAGCTGCCAGGTATCGGGGTTCACCTGCGCGTTGACGAGCGTCACGTAGCCTTCGTCGGTCTCGGGCTTCTCGTCGATGAGCTCAAAGATACGGTCGGCGCCGGCGAGGCCCATGACCACGGCGTTGATCTGCTGCGAGATCTGGCCGATCTGTCCGCAGAACTGCTTGGTCATGTTGAGGAACGGCACCACGACGGCGATGGACAGCGCCATACCCGAGATGCTCAGGTTGGGCACGCCCAGCGCCAGGAAAATGCCGCCGGCAAGGGCCACCAACACGTAGAGCAGGTTGCCCAGGTTCATAAGGATGGGCATGAGGATGTTGGCGTACATGTTGGCCTTCTGCGAGACCTCGAAGAGCTTTTCGTTGCGCTCGTCAAAATCGGCCTCGGCGGCAGACTCGTGGCAGAATGCCTTGACGACCTTCTGGCCGTTCATGACTTCCTCGATATGGCCCTCGACCACGCCGAGCTCGGACTGCTGCGCAATAAAGAAACGCGCGGAGTTGGAGCCGAGCAGCTTGGTCATAAAGGTCATAAAGACGACGCCGGCCACAATGACCAGGCACATCCACACGCTGTAGTACAGCATGATAAAGAATACCGTGACGATGACGATGGTCGTCATGAGCAGGTTGGGCAGCGACTGGCTGATCATCTGGCGCAGCGTGTCGATGTCGTTGGTGTAGTGGCTCATGATGTCGCCGCGCTGGTGCGTGTCGAAGTAGCGAATCGGCAGGTCCTGCATGCGGTTGAACATCTTCTCGCGCAGCTTCTCGAGCGAGCCCTGCGTGACGATGGCCATGGCGCGGTTCCAGAACAGCGAGGACAGGATGCCGATGCCGTAGATGCAGGCGAGGGTGGTCACGAGCTGTGCGATCTTGGGCTGTGCAGCTTCCCAATCGCCCGACTGCCACGATTCGCTAATAATCTGCAGGGCGCTCTGAAGGAAGGTCGCGCCGATGGAGTTGATGATGGCGCAGAGCACCACGCCGACGACGACGAGGGGCAAAAGCACGGGGTAGAAGCCAAAGAGCGTCTTGATGAGGCGCGACATGGTGCCACCCTTGCGGTTGAGCGCGCGCTCGGCGGTCGTTGCCTTACTCATGTGCCTCGCCTCCTTCCTGGGTTTGAGCTTGCGGTACGGATACCTCGGTGTCGGCCTCGGCAGACATCTTGTTCTGCGAGGTAAAGGTCTCGCGGTAGATTTCGCTCGTCTTAAGCAGCTCATCATGGTTGCCGATCTGCGCGATGCGGCCACCCTCCATGACGATGATGCGGTCTGCGTCCTGCACGGAGCTAATGCGCTGGGCGATGATGAGCTTGGTCGTGTTGGGCAGATAGCTTGCCAACCCTGCGCGGATCTTGGCGTCGGTCTTGGTGTCGACGGCGCTGGTGGAGTCGTCCAGGATCAAGATCTTGGGGCGACGCAGCAGGGCGCGCGCAATGCACAGGCGCTGCTTCTGACCGCCGGAAACATTGGAGCCGCCCTGCTCGATCCAGGTGTCATAGCCTTTGGGGAAGCCGTCGACAAACTCGTCGGCGCAGGCCAGATGTGCCGCCTCGCGGACTTCCTCGTCGGTGGCGTTCGGGTCGCCCCAGCGCAGGTTCTCGGCGATGGTTCCGCTAAACAGCACGTTTTTCTGCAACACCATGGCCACTTGGTGGCGCAGCGCGTCCAGGTCATAGTCGCGCACGTCCATGCCACCCACGCGCACGGTGCCCTCGGTGGCGTCGTACAGGCGGGCGATGAGGTTTACGAGCGTGGACTTGGCCGAGCCGGTACCGCCGATGATGCCGATGGTCTCGCCGCTCTTAATGTGCAGGTCGATATCGTCGAGCGCCTGGCGCTTCGCATGCGCAGAATACTTAAAGCTCACGTGGTCAAAGTCGATGGAACCGTCGACAACCTCGAGCACGGGCTCGGCGGGATCGGCGATCGTGGGCTCGGCGGCCAGCACCTCGGTAATGCGGTGCGCCGATTCGTCGGCCATGGTCACCATGACAAAGATCATCGACAGCTGCATCAGGCTCATGAGGATCTGGAAGCCATAGGTAAAGATCGAGGAGAGCTGGCCCACGTCGAACAGCGTGCCCTGGCTCGTGATGATGAGCTTGGATCCCAGGTAGATGATGACGACAAATGCGCCGTTGACGCAGATGTTCATCATGGGGTTGTTAAAGGCGAGCAGCTTCTCGGCGCGGGTGAAGTCCATCTGGACGTCGCGCGCAGCGGTCGCGAACTTCTCCTTCTCAAAGTCTTCGCGCACGTAGCTTTTGACCACGCGCATGCCGGTGACGTTTTCCTCGACGGACTCGTTAAGGGCGTCGTACTTGTGGAACACGCGCGAGAAGATGGGGCGCACCTTAAAGATGATAAAGAACAGTCCAAAGCCCAGCAGCGGAATGATGACCAGGTAGACCATGGCGACGCTGCCGCCCATGATAAATGCCATGGTAAAGGCGAAGATCAAGACCAGCGGCGCGCGCACGGCGATACGGATGATCATCATAAAGGCCTGCTGAACGTTGTTGATGTCGGTGGTCAGACGCGTGACGAGCGAGGAGCTCGAGAACTCATCGATGTTGGCAAAGCTGAACGTCTGGATCTTGTAGAACAGGTCGTGACGCAGGTTCTTGGCGAAGCCGCAGCTCGCATGGCTGCAGGTGACGCCGGCAGCGGCGCCAAAAGCAAGCGACGTCAGCGCGATGAGCACCAAAAAGCCTGCGGTGGGAAGCATCTCGGCTACGGTGGTGCCGTCTTTGATGGCATCGATCAGGTTGGCGGTGATAAATGGAATCAGCATCTCGCAGAGCACCTCGCCAAGCACGAGCAATGGCGTGGCAACAGCGACTTTCATATAGTCGCGGATGCTGCCCATGAGGGTTTTAATCATCCAGTTCCTCCCAGGTTACACGGATTTTATCGAGCATTTCGGCGAGCTGCTCGCGCTCGTCGTGAGTGAGGGCACTAAAGGCCTGCTCTCTAAAGCGAATGCGGGCCGCCTGGTCGATGCGGGCGTTTTCCCGGCCGGTTTCGGTCAGGCGAATGGTGAGTTGCCGTCGATCCTTGGGGTTACGGCTGCGCTCGATGAGGCCGTTGACCTCGAGCTTGGACAGGATCTCGGAAAGCGACCCCGGCTTGAGGTCAAAGTGCATGCCGAGTTCCTGCTGAGACATCTCGCCGCCGGGCTGCTTGGCCAGCAGGCAGATGATGGGCGCCTTGCCGGATACGCCGCCACCATGAAAATGCATGTAATGGCCGCAAAAACCCAGGCCGCTCAGGATGCGCTTGGCGAGTTTGTCTTCGGCGCTGACCGCTTCGGGTATGTCTACCGGTTGCGACGGGTCACCGCCGGGCTCATGCGGAAGGACGAGTGCTTCAACACACATATCTAAGCTTCGCTCCTTTCTTTAGTTAGGTAGAGAGATTGTTTTGTACCTAAGTGATTCTAGAGGTACCTAACTGATTGTCAAGGTACCGAATCGATTTTGTGGCAGTGCTGGGATGCCGGTGCCAGGGGAATCTTGGACAGTCTTTGCAGCGTAGATTCAGCGGGCCACGGCGTATCCCGGAGTTTCCGATAGGGTTCATTAAGGGGGCGAGACTGACAGTTGCCGGTTTCGCCCCCTTGGCTTTCCGGGACTTAGAGCGGCTCGTCGCCGGTTCGGAGGATGGCGAGATATGGCTCATATGAAAACGTGCGGTATCGTTTCCTGCTCGTATCGCGTTGGACAAGAATGCCCCAATCGGTAAATTGGGATATAAGGTTGTTTGCGCTCGATCTGCTAATCTGCATTCGTTCAGACACAAAGGCGGTGTCGACGATCGGATTGCCCTCGAGAAGGTCGAGTAGCATAAGGGCGTTCGTCGTAGCCCTTCCCGCCTTTTCGCGAATCAGCCTTTCGGTTTCCGAATGGAGGTCGACAAGCTTCCGCATCGAATCCCGTGCCTCGCGTGCGCTTGCAAGCAAGCAGGTACTGAAAAACGAAACCCATCCCTCAAAATCGCCTCTCTGCCTTACGCGCATAAGCCAATCGTAGTATTCGCTCCTGTGTCGTTTGAGCTCATACGAGGGGTAGATGACCGGCTTGGTGAGCGCCCCATCATGTATGAGCGAAAGGAGGATGAGCAGACGACCGAGGCGTCCGTTGCCGTCGAGGAACGGGTGTGTGGTTTCAAACTGGTAGTGCACCAAAGCGGCCTTGATGACCGGATCGATGTCGTCACGCTCGTTGATGAAAAGCTCGAGGTCGCCAAGTGCCTCCTTCATATCCTCCGTGTTGGGAGGGACATACGGGGCCTCATTGAGCGTGCAGCCGTTTGGTCCGACCCAGTTCTGAGTCGTCCTGAACTGGCCCGGCGTCTTGTCGGAGCCTCTGCCATTTCCAAGCAATGTGGCATGGACGGATTTGAGCAGCCTCATACAGAGTGGCAGTTCCTCCATGAGCTTGGTCGCCTGCTGCACCGCTCGAGTGTAGTTGACGACGTCGGTTAGGTCCCGGCTCGCATTGGATTCGTTTGACGGGTCAAGAACATCATCGAACGTACATTGCGTACCCTCGATTTGAGAGGACAAGAGCGCTTCCTTGCGAACGTACATAGAAAGGTACATGTCGATGTTCGGAACAAAGCGAGACATGCCCTCAACCTCGCCGAGTATGGCGCGGCAATCGGAGACAAGCCGCATGGAATCAGCGGATAAATTGATTGGAAAGAATGAATCCATATTGGCGGGTCTAAACGAATCATAGGCGAGGGCTCCTGAAAGGTTGTGCCTGACGTTTCCCTGTCGTCCGGGTGTGATGGGTGCGAGCATCGTTAGTGTCCTAAGAACAAATTTGAGCCAAAACTTGTTCTTAGAATTTTATAGCGCCTTCTAAGGCCAAGTTTCTGTAATAAGAAGCGTCAGAAAAACTCTAAGAACAAAATTACGCCCGAACTTGGTCTTACATCCGAAGGCAAGACTTAGATTGCACTGCGCTACACTTAGTCGCACTATGGCGCCGTTGCGCCGCGCCCGACCCAAGGGGGACTCTCATGAAGAATACTCAGCTGCTGCTGATTAACGATATGTGCGGCTACGGCAAGGTCGCGCTTTCCGCCATGCTGCCGGTGCTGTCGCACATGGGTTACCGTATCCACAATCTGCCGACGGCACTTGTGTCCGATACGCTCAACTATCCCAAGTTCTACATCCACGACACCACCGAGTACGTGCGCCAAAGCCTCGCTATCTGGGAGGAGCTCGGCTTTGAGTTCGACGCCATCTCGACCGGCTTTATCGTGACCGAGGAAGAGACGCGCATCATCTCGGACTTTTGCCATCGCCGTGCGCAAAAGGGCACCAAGGTGTTCGTCGACCCCATCATGGGCGACAACGGCAAGCTCTATGCGGGCGTGCCCGAGTCCACGATCGGTCTCATGAGGCACCTGCTCGAGTGCGCCGACTACGCGGTTCCCAACTACACCGAGGCCTGTTTGCTCACCGATACGCCTATCGCCGAGCAAATTACGCCCGATGAGGCCCGTGACCTTGTGGACGCAGTGCGCGAGCTGGGTGCCAAATCTGTGGTCATTACGAGCGCCGTAGTCAATGGCACGAACGCGGTTATCGGTTACGACCATGTGGCGGGGGAGTACTTTACGATTCCCTTTGAGCTCATTCCGGTCTACTTCCCGGGCACGGGCGACACGTTCTCGGCGGTGCTCGTCGGCCGCGTTATGGCCGGTTGGAGTCTGCAGCGCGCGACGTCCGATGCCATGCGTGTGGTGGCTGAGCTTATCGAGCGCAATGCCGACCAAGAGGACAAGTCGGCTGGCCTTCCCATCGAGGCCTGCCTGGATGTGGTTGACCATGAGTAATGCTGGCGAGGGCGGCGTCAAGCCTGCGGGCGAGAACAAGCCGCTCGGCGCGCCGCGTGGCAAGCGTCCGCGTATCCGCGTGAGCTGCGTGGACCAGTTGGGTACGTGCCGTTGCCACCATGGTCACAAGCCGGGCGACGTTTTTGACTTCGACCGCGATCGCGGCAAGATGTGCGCCATGGCCTGCCATGTGGGCTTTCCCTATATCGATATCCTGCGCTATGGCGGAACCGTGCCTGGCAACGAGCCCGGCACGGCAAAGTTCTGCTGCCCCGAAGTCGATACACTGAACGTCTGGCTTGCCGAGATCGTTGACGAGTAGTCGAGCGCAATGTGTCAAAGGGACAGCCCCTTTGACACATTCGCCGGTGGTGCCCCTTCTTTTGCTTATAATCTCAAATCTCTGCATTTCATCTGATTTTAGGTTATAAAAATTCTACGTTTCATCGATAATCAAGCATATAAAACTTTGCATTTCATTCGATGACACCGAGGGGAGAGCCTATGCTGCGCAGGAAAATAGCGGCAGAGCTGGAGCGTTGGCTGAAGTCTTCCGAGCAAAAGGCCTTGTTCATTACGGGTTCTCGCCAGATTGGCAAAAGCTATTCGATTCGCGCATTTGGCAAAGCCAACCATGCAACCTACATCGAGCTTAACCTCATGGAAAATCGCCAGGCAAAAGATGCTCTTCTCGAGGCGCGGGATGCCGATGATTTCATCAGCAGGGTGACGCTTCTTTCGGGAAAGTCGATTGCACCAGGCAAAACGCTCGTGTTTATCGATGAGGTCCAGGAGGCCCCCGACATCATGACGATGGCAAAGTTCCTTGTTGAGGACGGGAGGTGCCGCTGGGCGTTTTCGGGGTCAATGCTCGGGACTCAGTTCAAGGGCGTCAGGTCCTATCCCGTGGGGTATGTTCACGAGCTTAGGATGTTCCCGCTCGATTTTGAGGAGTTTTGCTGGGCAATCGGGGTGAGCGAGGGGGCTCGCCAAACGATACGTGACGCGTGTATCAGCGAGAGGCCCGTTCCTGAATACATTCATGACGCGATGATGGCAAACTTCAGGACCTATACCGTTGTCGGCGGAATGCCGGAGGTCGTGCAGCGTTTCCTTGACACGCGGGGCGACCTTGCCTCTGTTCGTCAGCTGCAGTCAGAGCTCAACGAACAGTACCGGCGGGATATCTCCAAGTATGCAAGCGGGCGAGCCCTTCAGGTGCAGAGCATCTACGATCAGCTCCCTATTATGCTCGAGGGCGAAAACAAGCGCTTCGTGCTCAATTCCATTGACCCTAAGGCGCACTACGAGAAGTATCAGCGAGATTTTGTATGGCTTGTCGATGCCGGCGTTGCTCTCAAAGCCGATATCGTAACCGAGCCAAAATCGCCCCTGCTCAAGACGGCACGGCCATCGCAGTTCAAGCTATATCAATCGGATACGGGCATGTTGATGGCGCGCTACCCCGTTGGAGTCGCCCAAGCGGCGTATCTTGATAGCAAGGAGCCCAATCTGGGCGGCATTTACGAAAACGTGGTGGCCCAGCAGCTGACTGCCCAAAATCGCCAGCTTTACTACTATCAGACAAAAAAGCGCGGTGAAGTGGACTTTGTGGTCGATGGACCGGATGGGACGGCTGTTCCGATCGAGGTTAAATCGGGCTCCTATTACCACGCGCACGCTGCGCTCGGTCATGTGCTTGATACGGCTGAATATGGCGTAAGGCTCGGGATTGTTTTCTCGAGAGGCAACGTTGAGCGCAACGGAGCGGTTCTCTATTTGCCGCTATATGCGACCTGGGCCCTTTCGGATGTTTTGGGCGACTCCTGCGCCGAGGGGATAAAGCTGGAGGTCAAGCCGGTCTAGGGCCAGTCTCGGATGTGACAAAGGCGTGGCCCGCGACCTCGATTGCCTACAGCTGCTCGAGCATAGCGGTGCAGCCGGCGAGCACATCGCGGTAGGTGGCGTCGAAATTGCCGGTGTACCAGGGGTCGGCCACGTCGCCGGGGCGATCGGTCCAATCGAGCAGGCGCGAGATCTTGCCGTCAGGGTCGTCGCCAAAGATGCGACGCAGGCCACGCGCGTTCTCAGCATCCATATAGACAATATGGTCCCAGTCGCCATACTCCGCGCGACGCACCTGACGTGCACGATGTGCGACGACGGGAATCCCGACTTCGCGTAGCTTGGCAACGGTACCGTGATGCGGCGGGTTGCCGATCTCCTCGGTCGAGGTCGCGGCAGAATCAATGACAAACTCGCCCGCGCGCCCGGCGCGGTGCACCAGCTCGGTAAACACCGACTCGGCCATCGTCGAGCGGCAGATATTGCCGTGACAGATAAACAGTACACGTTGCATAGAACGATACCTTTCATATAGAAGGCTGCTAAAGAGTCGAAGCCGGGCGCATGCCAAGTTTTATTTCTTGGCCAGTTTGAAGTAGCGCTCAAATATCAATTCGAAAACGTAATAGAACATCAATCGACTGTCGAGGTCCATGCTGCCCAAGCGGATTTCTTTTTGCACGGTGTAGATAGGGTAGTCGGCTAGTTTCGAGAGAGAATTTCGAGAAAACCCGGTGAGCGTGACGACCTTGCATCCGCGCGTTTTGGCTATCGATGTGGCGTCAATAGACACCTGCGTCTCGCCGCTTACGGAAACGCTGAAGACCAGGTCGTTTTTGCCGAGGAGTTCTGCATAATGCCTCATGACGTGGCGTTCACTGAGCGTGTCGGTATTCTTGCCCATTATTTTGAGCTTTTCAGCCATTTCGAGGCACGGGTACTTCGAAAAGCCCGAGCAGAAGAACACGATATGCGAGGCGTCCTGGATAAGACTCACAACCGAATCGATGACCCGGTCGTTAAGCAGATCTTTGGTCTGTACGAGCTGGGTATCAAGAGGAAGTGCCTCGATAGTGAATCGATTGCGGTCGAGCGAGGCGGAATACGATTGTTTGAGCTCCGTAAACCCCGAGAAGCCAAGCTTGTGGGCAAGCCTGACGATTGTATTGGGAGCGACGAAGAACCGTTCGGCAACGCTCTTAAGCGTGACATCGTCAATATCATCACGCAGCTCGATGATGTAGCGCATGATCTCGCTTTCGAGATCATTGAGCTTGCTCTCGCCAGCTCGCACATGATCATAAAAAGATTCTTGATCTTTCATAAGATGTTTCAGCCCCTCGCATCTCGCTGTACATATGGTACCGCTTTGTGTAGCCAAGTGAGAAATCGGTAATCGGTCAAGATTGCCTATTGCCCATGAGCTGGGCAAACGCGCGTGTCTGCCTACACATATCTGTGTCGTGAGCGAAATCATGTGTCCCCGTTTCGCATTGGCTCACACGGGGACTCTCAAATGACCTTATGTCGCAAAATATCAATCGAAACGAAGCAAGCCGAGGACAACCGCGGAGCCCAAGGCCTTCGAGAACACCGATCAGCCAACCCTGGAGGGACGGAACATGAAGGATAAGCTCAATATTGTGATCGTTGGCGGCGGCTCCACGTGGTGCCCTGGCATTCTTAAAGCCCTGACCAAGCACATGGACATTCTGCCGCTGAACCGAGTGATGCTCTATGACATCGATGCCGAGCGCCAGCGCCCGATCGGCGAGTTTGGCAAGATCCTCTTCGCCGAGGAGGAGCCCGGTGTGGAGTTTGGTTACACCACCGATAAGGACGAGGCTTACACCGACGTCGACTTCGTGCTCTGCCAGATTCGTACCGGCGGCTACGAGATGCGCAGCAAGGACGAGAAGATTCCGCTGCATATGGGAATCATCGGCCAGGAAACGGTGGGCCCTGGCGGCATGGCTTACGGTATGCGCTCCATGCATGACATGGTTGAGATCGTCAACGACGTTCGCGCTCATAGCCCGGAGGCGTGGATTATCAACTACACCAACCCGGCTGCTATTGTGGCATATGGTCTCGAGCGCGTCCTGCCCGATGAGCATCGCGTCCTCAACATCTGCGATCAGCCCGTCAACCTCATGCGCTCTTACGGTCGCCTGCTCGGTCGCGATATGAGCAAGACGGAGCCCGTGTACTTTGGCCTCAATCACTTCGGTTGGTTCAAGCACATCTACGATGAAGAGGGCCATGACCTCGTCCCGCAGATTAAGGAGTACACGGAGAAGAACGGCTTCCTTCCTGCCGATGCCGAGCAGCGTGACCAGTCCTGGCTCGACACCTACGCCATGGTCAAGGACATGCTCGAGGACTTCCCCGACTATCTGCCTAACACTTATCTGCAGTACTATCTGTATCCCGAGTACAAGGTCGCTCACCTCGACCCCGACTACACTCGCTCCGACGAGGTTATCAACGGTCGTGAGAAGCGCGTGTTCGCCGAGTGCGAGCGCGTTGCCAAAGTCGGCACCGCAAAGAACTCCTCGGTTGTGCAGAACGATGCTCATGGCGATATGATCGTGGAAATCACGTCGGCCATTTATCGCAACACCAACAAGACCTTCATTGTCATGGTTCCCAACAACGGGATTATCGAGGGCATGCCCGATGACGCCATGGTCGAGGTCGCGGCGAGCGTTGGCTCCAATGGCCCGCATCCCTACGCTGTCGGTAAGATCGGCACCTTCTATCGCGGCCTTATGGAGAACCAGTACGCCTATGAGCGCCTGACTGTTGAGGCTTGGATGGAGGGTTCCTACGAGAAGGCCCTGCAGGCACTCACGCTTAATCGTCTGGTCGGTGACGCAAAGAAGGCTCGCAAAGTGCTCGACAAGCTCATCGAGGCCAATAAGGATTACTGGCCGGAGCTTAAGTAGCTAGTTCCATAGCGCTTGATAACTGTTATGGGGCGTGTGGGCTGTAGAGCTGCACGCCCCGTTTCTTTAAGAGGGGTATCCCATGAACAAAGATGAGCTGCTGGCAAAGTTCCAGCGCCTGGGCAAAGTCCTCATGACGCCTGTCTTGATCCTGCCAATCGCCGGCATCCTTCAGGGCTTTGGCAATGCCTTTACCAGCCCCACCCTTACGGCAGCTGTTCCCTGGCTTGCTGCTCCGGGCTTTGCGATTTTCTTTTCGATTCTCAAGGCCGCAGCCGGCATCGTTATGAACAACATCCCGGTTATCTTCTCGATTTGTCTCGCCTATGGCTTCGCCAAGTCCGAGAAGGCTACCGCGGCGCTTTGTGGCTTTTTGGGCTACATGTGCATGAACTCCGTGATGGGCACGTTCCTTACGGCGACTGGCGTTATCGATCCCGCGAATCTTACGACGGGCCAGAGCACGATCCTCGGTATCACCACGCTCGACACTGGCGTTATCGGCGGTCTTCTGGTGGGTGCAATCGTCGCATGGTTGCATAACCGTTACTACAAGATTGAGCTGCCTGCCGTGTTCTCCATCTTCAACGGCACGCGCTTTATTCCGGCGGTAACGCTGCTCTCATGCAGCATCCTCGCATTGGTCATGTCCTTTGTTTTCCCGTTTATTCAGAACGCTCTCGGTGCGCTGTCCGAGTTCATCAAGACTACGGGTGCCTTTGGTGCATTTGTCTACGGCGCCGGCGAGCGCATGCTTCTGCCTTTTGGCCTGCATCACTTTGTCTATTTGCCGTTTTTCTTCACGTCGCTCGGTGGCGTCGAGACCATCGACGGCCAGACTGTTCAGGGCGCTATCAATATCTACAACGCGATCCTGGGCTCTCCCAGCACGCCGTTTAACATCGAGGTCAGCCGTTTTGTCATGAACGGCAAGGTTATCTTCGCCATGTTCGGCCTGCCCGGCGCTGCACTCGCCTTCTACAAGACGGCACTTCCCAAGAACAAGAAGAAGACCGCAGCGCTCATGATCGCCATCGTGGTGCCTTGCATCCTCTCCGGCATTACCGAGCCGCTCGAGTACTCCTTCCTGTTTATCGCGCCCATCCTCTACGTGTTCCACGCCCTCATGGCTGGTCTTGCCTATGCGCTGACCTATATCCTGCAGTTCAACGTGGCCGGTTCCGCGTCCTTCGGCGGCCCGCTCTTGTCGTTGATTTTTAACGGCATTATGGGTGCAGCCAAGGGCTCCAACTGGCAGGTTATCCTGTTCCTCGGCCCCATCTACTTCGTGGTGTACTACTTCGTCTTCAAGTTCATCATTCTTAAGAAGGGCCTTAAGACCCCCGGCCGCGAGGAAGAGTCCGACGATGAGGCCGAAAAGGCTCCCAAGACCGTGATCAGCGACCTCATCCCCGCCATCGTTGAGGCAGTGGGCGGCGACAACAATATTAAGTCTGTCGAGGCCTGCTTCACCCGTCTTCGCATCCAGCTCAATGACTGTGACAAGGTGGTTGATGACGCCGAGTTTACCGAAAAGCTCGAAGCGCGTGGTATCGTGCATGTTAACGGCGGCGTGCAGATTGTCTACGGCAACATGGCTTCTAACTACGCAACCCAGATGCGCGAGCTGCTGGGCATGGAGTAAACGCCCCATATATCTATAAAATCCGGTGTAGAAGGCGGCGGCAGACAATGCGTCTGTCGCCGCCTTTGAGTTGCCCCACGCGCATTTCGTGTACTTCGGATACACGAAATCGTAGAAAAGCGTGTATCTGAAGTACACGAAATTGCACTGCTGAAGCTTCCGGGCGGATAAACATACTCATATTGGGCGGTTCACCGGTTGCTCGCCACCTTGGGCTATGTTCGCCCCTATGCCTGCATCCGGGGCCGTGCTGATTGACGACGGCGCTCCCAACGTGCCAGCTTAATCGTCACCAGCGTGAGCGCCCAGGCCACAAGCGAGAACGTGGCGCCCACGGCGCCCACGTACGCAATGCCAACGCCGCTTACCACGGCGCCGCCCACTGCGGTGCCAAACGAGATGCCGACGTTAAACGCCATGGGCTCAACCGAACTTGCGAGTACCATCGACTTGGGATGGCGGCTGCGCGCCACGTCCATAAAGTGTGTGATGCACGAGACCGAGAACAGGTACATGAGCAGCGCCAGGCTAAAGACAAAGACCAGCGCGAGCGGCATGGTGCCGCCCACGGCAAACAGCCCGAGTAACGCCGCAGCCTGCAGCACAAACGTCACAAGCAGCGCCTTCATGCCAAAGCGCGCGTCGATCCATCCGCCCAAGATGTTCGAGACCAGGCAGAACACGCCGTAGGCCATAAGCGTGGTGCTCGCCTGAACAGTGCCCATGCCCAGCACCTGCTCAAGATAAGGCGTCACGTAGCCGTAGAACACATAGACCGATCCCACGCCAAACAAAAAGATGAGCATGCCGGTGATGATGCTCGGTTCGCGTAGCAGACCCGCCTGCTCGCGGAAGGTAGCGGGTTCGTCGGTCTGTCCGGCGCGCGGCATAAACGCCACGAGCACTCCGCAGATCAAAACGGCAAAGGTCAGCGTACCGTACATGGCCACGTGCCAGTCGAGCGTGTCGGCCACAAACTTGCCAATCGAGGTCACAAAGACCATCGCCACGGAAAACGCGCCGTACACGACCGAGATGGCAAGCGAAGTTTGCTGCGGGGACAGCAGCTCGGGGATGTACGTCACGCCCACGGCGAGCAGTGCGCCCGAGACGGATCCCAGGACAATGCGCGAGATAAACAGTACCTGGAAGTTGGGCGCCAACGCCATGACCAGATTGCCGAGCACAAAGATAATGCTGTAGCACACGAGCAGCTGGTAACGACGGAAGCGCCCCGTGCTGAGCGCAAGCACCGGCGTCGCGATAGCGTAGACCAGTGCAAAAACGCTGATGAGCTGGCCCGCAGTGGCAAGCGATATGCCGAGTTCCGTCGCCAAGTCACTTTCGATGCCGATGACCACGAACTCCGAGCAGCCGAGCGAGAAGCCCAGCAGCACGAGCAGCGCCAGGCAGAGCTTGGTGCGCGCGGGGGAGAGCGCGGCGGCGGTTGACTTACTTTTAGGCGTGGTTGCGGCGGTCAAGGTTGTCACTCCAATGTCGCATGAATAAGCGGGATTCAATCCCTGCAACTCTAACAGAATGTGTCAGGTGCCTGCCCCCTTTGTCGCAGGCTGCGCTTGCCTGTATAGTCGCAATACAGGCGAAGATGGTCTCAGGTACATCGCGGGCGACAGGAGATCCCATGGGTATGCACACGACAAAGGTTGCAGTGGGCGAGGGCAAGTTTGCGCTCGAGGCCCAGCTGACGGTGACACCGCGAGGCATGGCGGTGTACGCCTGCTCGCCGGAGTTCGCACACCTGGGCGCCACGGCGCAGGCCATTCCGCGCCCCGAGCCCGGCCGTACGGCGACGGTGAGCATCCTGGCCGTTCCGTGTCATCGAGACGAGATCCCGGCGCACGATATTGCGGCGGCGCTGGCCACGCGCTTTGGCGTGCCGGTCGTTGCAAGCACGGGTTTTCATGTTGAGCAGGCGAGCGGGGACGACCTGCAGCGCGTGCTCGATACCACCAAGGAACTCATCGCCGCGCTCGAGGAGGCCGCAGCCCGCATTCTGCGCGCCGGCTGGGATGAGGGCGGCGCAGGCGCCGAGGTCGTGGCGGTCGATGCCGCGACCGGCGAGGCGCTTGGCCCCGTCGACCGCATCGAGGCCCATACCGGCGAGGGCATCCTGCATCAGGCATTTCTGACGCTTTTAGTCGAGGGCCGGGGCGAAGACGCGTGTCTGCTGCTCTGTCGCCGTAGTCCGCTCAAGCGCCTGTGGGGCGGGGTGCTGGCCGATAGCTGCGCCGGCCATCCGCTCCCCGGGGAAGACGTTGCCGCCGCGACGGCGCGTCGCATCAACGAAGAGCTTGGCATTACGCGCGAGCCCGATCAGCTCAAGCACCTCGGACACGTGGTGTACCGCGAGGACCACGGCGACGGCCGCTGCGAGTGCGAATGGTGCGAGGTCTACCTTGCCCATGTTGAGCCGGGCGAGCTGCATATCAACCAAGAGGAGATCTCGGAAGTGCGCCCGGTGACCCCGTTCGAGCTCGATGGCTACCTGCAGGGTCATCCCGAGCAGCTGGCCCCCTGGCTTCGTGAGGCCCTCAACGACCCATCCATCCGTGCTGCCCTCGCAATGTGAAAAAAGACAGTCCCTTTGCCACATCCAAATCGTCACAACATTCGATGAAAATCTCGAAATCGAGGAAAAGCGTCGAATGTTGGGACGGTTTTTCTGCCCAGAGGGGAAAGCCACAAGCCATCCAAAAAATCTCGCTTGACTGTATTGTCACAACACAGCGCAACGTAAGGGGTGTCCAATAACGGGCGCCCCTTTTTAGCGGCAAGGCCGCTGTGAGTCCGGAGCGCCCCCAACAAGAAAGGTGGGGAGATGGAAGCGGAAAAGAAGGCGTTTAAGATCACCAAGCGCGAAATTGGCTTTGTGCTGGGTATCGTTGTCTTTTTGCTGGTGAAGTTTCTTCCTTTGGCGGAGCTGAGTTCGACGGTCGAGCTCACGGTCGGCGGTCAGACCTGTCTGGCGCTGACGCTCGCCACGGTGGTGTTCTGGGCATGTGGCGTGGCACAGCCGGGCTTTGTGGGCCTGCTCTACTGCGCACTGCTCGTCCTGTTCAAGGTGTGCGTGGACGACACAGGCGCCGCGAGCATCTCGGCGACGGTCGCCTCCACGTTTAGCTCGTGGACCAAGGCCACCATGTGGCTCGTCATCGGCGCCTACCTCATCGCCAGCGCGGTTAAGGAGTCGGGCCTGGGCGAGCGCATCGCTTACGCGTTCATGCTCAAGTTCGTGCGCGACGCCAAGTCGCTCATCATCTCGATCTTCGCGCTCACCTTTGTGCTGTCGCTGCTGATCCCGCACCCGTTCCCCCGCGCCTTCCTCATCCTGGCCGTCGTCTCGGTCATCGCCGAGTCCGCCGGCTACGGTGATGACGACAAGGGCAAGCTCGGCTTCCTCGTGTTTGCCGCTGCCGCCCCGGGTTCCATGTTCTTCCTGACGGGCGACTCCACGCTCAACCCGCTCGTTGCGCAGTACAGCGCCGAGGCCGGCGGCATGAGCCCGTCCTTCGTCGACTGGTTCCTGTACATGAGCGTGCCTATGCTGGTCGCGCTGCTGTGCACCCTGTTCCTGGGCCTCTTCCTCTTTAAGCCCAGCAAGGAGCTCGTCTACGATCGCGAGCAGATCGTGGCCAAGCAGGCCGCGCTCGGCAAGCTCTCCGTCAAGGAGATCCGCACCATCGTGTGGCTTGTCATCGCCATCGCGCTGTGGCTCACCGTCTCGGGCGACTACATCGGCTGGGTTACCTTGGCCATCGGCGTCGCGCTCGCCATGCCCATCGTCGGTGAGGTCCTCACCCCCGCCAGCTGGAACGCCGTCGACATCAAGTCCCTCATGTTCCTGACGGCTGCCATGGCCGTGGGCTCCGTGGGCGGTGCCACCGGCATGAACGCCTGGATTGCCGACGTCGTGCTCCCCAGCTCCGTGCCCGAGAACATCTTCCTGTTCGCCCTGCTCGTCGCCGCGCTCTCCATGATCATCCACATGTTCATGGGCTCGGTTATGGCTGTGCTCGGCGTGTGCGTACCGGCGTTCATCAGCTTTGCCGCTGGCTCCAGCGTGAGCCCGCTCGCCGTGGCGCTCATCGTCTTCACGTCCATCAACATCCACTACATCCTGCCGTTCCACAACCTGCCGATCCTCATTGGCGAGGGCAAGGACGCCGGTGGCTACACCTCCAAAGAGGCCATGCGCATGGGCATCCCGCTGACCGCGGTCGTCTTTATCGTCGTGCTGGTCGAGGCCGCCTGGTTCCACGTCTTTGGCCTGATGTAAGCAGCCGAGCGCTTTGGCTTGGACCACCACTCGGGCTTAGTTGAATGCTCGATTTGAGCCGGGCGCTCAATCAGTGAGCGCTCCGCCCCCAAACATAAACCAACCCGGCGGCACTCCGTCGCCGGGCTCTCTCCCGAAAGGAGCACGCTATGTCCACTACCGATGCTTCCCAGATCCACGACCTGCGTTCCGCGCTCGACTTCCTGCGCGAGATGCCGGGCCAGCTGCTCGAGACCGACACCCAGGTCGATCCCGATGCCGAGGTCTCGGGCGTCTACCGTCACGTCGGCGCCGGCGGCACCGTCATGCGCCCGACCAAAGAGGGTCCGGCCATGGTCTTCAACAACGTCAAGGGCTTTGACGACGCAAAGGTCTGCATCGGCATGCTTGCCAGCCGCAAGCGCGTTGCCGCCCTGCTCGACCTGGACGAGGAGCACCTGGGCCTCGAGATCGGCAAGCGCTTCGAGAACCTGATCGCCCCCGAGCAGATCGCCGAGGGCAAGCACGTCGACTGCCAGGAGGTCGTGTACAAGGCGACCGACGAGGGCTTCGACCTGCGCAGGATCGTTCCCGCCCCCACCAACACACCCGTCGATGGCGGCCCCTACATCACCATGGGCCTCGCCTACGGCACGAGCCCCGACGGCTCCCAGTCCGACGTGACCATCCACCGCTTCTCCTGCGTCGACAAGGACAAGCTCGCCATGTGGATCACCCCGGGCAGCCGTCACCTGGGCGCGTTCTTCGACGAATACTGCCAGCGCGGCGAGGATATGCCCATCTCCATCTCCATCGGCCTGGACCCCGCCGTGTACATGTGCTGCGGCTTCGAGGCTCCCACCACGCCGCTCGGCTTCAACGAGCTGCAGATCGCCGGCGCCCTGCGCGGCCATGCCGTCGAGCTCGCCGACTGCGTCACCGTTCCGCAGAAGTGCATCGCCAACGCCGAGTACGTGCTCGAGGGCTACCTCATGCACGACGAGACCATCAACGAGGACGTCAACGGCCACGGCTACGCCATGCCCGAGTTCCCCGGTTACACCGGTGGCGCCAAGGTCTGCCCGGTGATCAAGATCACCGCCGTCACCACGCGTGTCAACCCCATTATGGAGAGCTGCATCGGCCCTTCGCACGAGCACGTGTCCATGGCCGGTATCCCCACCGAGGCTTCCATCTACAAGATGGTCGAGACCGCTATCCCGGGCCGCCTGCTCAACGTCCACGCTGCACCCTGCGGCGGCGGCAAGTTCGTTGCCATCATGCAGTTTAAGAAGTCGAGCAAAAATGACGAGGGCCGTCAGCGCAACGCCGCCATGCTCGCCTTCTCGGCATTCTCCGAGCTCAAGCATGTGATCTTGGTTGACGAGGATGTCGACATCTTTGATATGAGCGACGTGATGTGGGCCATGACCACGCGCTTCCAGGCCGACGTCGACCTCATCACCATCCCCGGCTGCCACTGCCACGTGCTCGACCCGTCCAACGACCCTGCGTTCGACCCCACGATTCGCGAGCACGGCATCGCCTGCAAGGCCATCTTCGACTGCACGGTTCCGTTCGACCTCAAGAAGAATTTCATTCGCTCGCAGTTCATGGAGATCGACAAGGACAAGTGGGCCAAGGAGATTGCTTTCTAGTAAGTAGCCCTACCAAGTAGTTAAGGAGTTGTCATGCCTGAGTCTTCTGTCCGTCCCCGTCGCATTGTCGTTGGCGTGTCTGGCGCCAGCGGTGCCGCGCTGGGCCTTGAGTGCCTCAAATGCCTGCGTCAGGCCGGTGCCGAGTCGGCGCTTGTCGTCACGCGCGGGGGAGAGATTACCATCGAGCAGGAGCTCGGCATGACGCTCGACGAGTTTGCGTGCCATGCCGATGTGGTCTACGACAACAAGAACATCGGCGCCGCCATCGCAAGCGGCACCTATCCGGTCGACGGCATGATCGTGGCGCCCTGCTCCATGAAGACGCTCGCCGGCATCGCGAGCGGCTACAGCGAAAACCTGTTGCTGCGTGCGGCCGACGTGCAGATGAAAGAGCAGCGCCGCCTGGTGCTCATGGTGCGCGAGACGCCCTTCAGCGCCATTCATGTCGACAACATGGCGCGCCTGGCGCGCGTACCGGGCGTCATGCTCATGCCGCCCATGCTCACGTTTTACAACGGCCCCGCCACGCTCGATGACGCGGTGCATCACATCGCCGCCAAGGCGCTCGAGGCCGTCGGCGTGTCATGTGCAAACTATAAGCGCTGGTCATAGATGTCTTTAGGGTAGGATACGAGTAGTGTTTGAGCCCGCTGCCCCTGTGGGCGGCGGGCTTTGTGCGCTAAAAGGATGTGGCAGGAGGACTTATGCAGACGGGCATGTATGCGATTAGCGAGATGGCGAGCTTGTTTAACGTTTCGCGCCAAACGCTCATCTACTACGACAAGATCGGCCTGTTTAAGCCCGCCGTGGTCAACGAAAAAGGCTACCGCTTCTATTCGCCCACGCAGATCCCGCTCATGCGTCTGATTTGCATGCTGCGCGACCTGGGGCTCGAACTCGACGAGATCGACCGCCTAACCTCGACGTTCGACATTGGCGAGATGACCGATCACCTGCGCTCGCGGGTGCAGGCGCTCGATGAGCAGATTGCCGGGCTCAAATCCGAGCGCGCGAGCGTGAAGGCAAGCCGGAGCTCAAGCAGTTCGAGCGCCGCTACGTGGTCTTTGAGGAGTTTCCGGGCGATATCGAGCGCGGCCGCTCGATGCTTCACCCCACGCTCATGCGGGCTATCCTGCGCATGCGTACGTTGACGGGCACGCGTCCCATGCGCGGCTGGGGCGCCATGCTGCGTCGCGAGGCGCTGCATTCCGACGATCCCATCGCCGGCGCTGGCTCCTTTGCCGTGCTGCCGCGCGGTGCCGAGGAGCTGCTGCCGAGCGATCCCTCCGAGCTGGCAGAGATCGGCATCGAAGTGCTGCCCGAGGGCACATACCTGTGCATGAGCCGCTGGGGCATGCCGTACGAGCCCGAAGGCATCCGCGCCATCGTGGCCTGCATGGACGAGCACGCGCTCCAGCCCGTTGGCAACGCCTTCGACTTTTGCTACCTCGATACCACGAGCTACGACGAGTCCCACCAAGAGGACTTCTGCTGCATCCAAATCCCCGTCGCCCTCTAGATGTGACAAGGGGACTGCTCCTTCGTCACATTCGTGGTGTGGCTGCTGCCCAAACCGTCACAACATTCGATGAAAATCTCGAAAACGAGGAAAAGCGTCGAATGTTGTGACGCTTTTCCTGTCTGTGCCGGCGAGCTCCCGTGCCATCTGGGGGTATAAGGCTAGCAAGTGTTTATTTGCGAGGCCTAAGGGGCGCCCCGTATGGATATCGATAACTTTGAATGGTGGTATAGCGAGGGCGAGGCTCCGGACGAGGAGTGGGACGAGCCCGCGCCGCGTGACGTGTCGAGCGACGAGGACGAGACCGGCAGCGATGCTGCTGTCGAGCCTGACGCCGCCTCCGATGCCGCCGAGCCTCTGACCTTTGAGCAGGCTTGGGCCCAGGCTGAGGCCGACGAGGCAAAGGCCGATGCCACGGCCACACTCGGTGAGCCAGCCGACATGTCCATCTCGCCGGCAAAGACCCCGCAGCCGCGTCACACTATCGATCCCGACAGCACGGCATCCTTCAGCATTCTCGACGTGCCCTCGCAGGGTGCCCAGGCGCCTGCGCCCACGCATCGCCCCGATCTGGCTCGCGAGGAAGATGCGGGACGTCGCTCTCCGCTTGGCCCCATCCTTATCTCCTTTATGGCCGGCGTTATCGCATGCTCGGTAATTGGAAACGTCTGGAGCCATGTTGAACAACAGCGCAAAGACGCCGCCAAGGTCGAGATGTCCGTCGAACAATCGCTCAGCCGCACGCGCTCGGTGCATGTATCGGTCGAGGTCAAGGACGGCGCGACGTGGGACACCGCGCGCGGCGACAGCCAGATGCTCGTCCATATCGTGGGTCGCACGCTCAAGGGGCAAGCGATCGACGAGTACCAATACGTCAATTCCGAAGGTGACGGTATCGAGCTCAAGCCCGGCGACTACGAGCTCACGGTCGATGAGCCGCCCGTCGCCACCGACGGCACGCGTTACCGCGCCTCAAAGCGCATGGTTCCGGTGAGTTTTAATTCACAGGCGCCCGATACGGTCGATAGCACGCCGCAGGGCGGGTTTGACCTTTACGCTATTGCTCAATAACTGCACCTGTCGCTCAACCCCGCCGCCAAGAGTGGGACAATAGCCCTCGACACCGTTGTTTACTATTGGAGGAAGTAGCATGTCCACCGTCACTACCATCAAGCGCGGCGGCCTCACCGCGGCCATCGATTCCATGGGCGCCCAGCTCACGAGCCTTGCCCTCAACGGCAACGAGTATCTGTGGCAGGGCGACCCGGCCTTTTGGGGCAAGCATGCGCCTATCCTGTTCCCCATCGTGGGATCGCTGCGCAACAACATGGCGACATCTGCGGCCGGCACCTGCGAGATGCCGCGCCATGGACTCGCTCGCATCGTCGAGCACAAGTTGGTCGAGGTTTCGGAGGATGGCTCCTCGGTAACGTACGAGATCACTGACACGCCCGAGTTGCTCAAGGCGTTCCCGTTCCACTTTAAGCTCAACATGACCTATGCCCTGACCGGCGACGCCACGCTCACGCAGACCTTTGCCGTCACCAACACCGGCGACGTGGCCCTGCCGTTCTCGGTGGGCGGTCATCCTGCATTCAACGTGCCCGCCCCCGGTGCCGAAGACGAGGCGTTCGAGGATTACGAGCTGGCGTTTACCGAGGCTTGGACCAACGAGGCTCCCATCATCACGCCCGACGGTCTTATGACGTTCGAGGGTAGCTACAAGGCCCCCGATAACTCGGACGTGCTGCCCATCACGCACCGCAGCTTCGATAACGATGCCATCATGTTCACCGATGTCCCGGGTTCCACGCTCACGCTGCGCGGCCGCAAGTCGGGCCACGGCGTCAAGATCGACTTTGAGGGCTTTAAGTACATCGGCGTGTGGTCTGCCGCCAACGACGCCCCGTTTGTGGCGCTCGAGCCCTGGACCGGCCACACCACCATGGACACCGAGGACGACGTCTTTGAGCACAAGGTCAACACCATTACCTTGGCACCGGGTGAGACGGACGTTCGCAGCTTTAGCGTTACCCTGCTCTAGAGGTTCCGCCGTTCTAACGAACGACGGACCGGTCGACGCTGCGCGCCACCCAGAGCGACAATTTGTCATTCAAAAGGCAAGGCATGACCAGAAGGTCTATGCCTTGCCTTTTTCATGCTAACTTGTTCGCTCTGGGTGGCGCCCGCTGGCATTGCCAAAACATCGACGCTCCCAATGACTACCGTGTGTCTATTAATTTTTCGAGCTTGTGCTGCGCTGCTGGTCGCTGGCGTATATCCTGTTAAGTCGTCAGCATACGATTCAACAGGGAAGGCAGATTATGCATTCTCCCCATCAACGCGACGCGCATCCACAGCCGGTATGCAGCCGTCGCATCTTTTTGGGTAGCGCTCTCGCTGCGAGCGCTTCTGTCGTCGCCGGCGCACTTGCCGGCTGCCAGCGTCCCTCCACGCTGGAAGTAGTTCAGTCCACGACGGGCGGCGGTCGCGACGACCTGTCCGATTCTGTGATCGGCAAGGATAAGATCCGCATCGGCATGGAGGCGGCCTACGCCCCGTACAACTGGCAGGTTTCCGAGGCCAGCGAGTTCACGATCCCCATCGACAACGTGCAGGGCGCCTATGCCGATGGCTACGACGTGCAGATCGCCAAGATCGTCTGCAAGGCTCTCGGCGGCGAGCCCGTTGCCGTCAAGCAGAGCTTCTCGGGCCTTATCGACTCGCTCAACAACGGCCAGATTGACCTCATCATCGCCGGCATGAGCGCCACGCCCGAGCGCGAGGAGTCCGTCGGCTTTTCCGACCCGTACTTCATTGGCTACTTTGGCCTGTTCGTAAAAGAGGGCTCGCCCTACCAAAACGCCACCAAGCTCAGCGACTTCAGCGGTGCCACGGTGCTCGGCCAAAAGGACACCATGCTCGATACCGTCATCGACGAGATTCCGGGCGTTGTGCACAAGAACCCGGTCGATTCGGTCCCCACGGTGTTCTCGAATCTGCTGCAGGGCACGTGCGACGCCGTGACCTACAACACCGAGAATGAGAAGGGCTATATGGCCCAAAATCCCGGTATCGTCCCCATCCACTTTGCCGAGGGCGAGGGCTTTAAGCAGGAGGTCACGGCGAATGTCGGTTGCCGCAAGGGATCGGACAAACTGCTTAAGCTCATCGACAAGACACTCAAGGGCATCAGCCAGGAGGAGCGCGACCAGATGTGGGACGCGTGCCTCGACCGTCAGCCGGCATAGGGAGGCAGCATGAAAGGCATCAATCGTCTGGCCTCCTTTATCAAGGCCGACCACCGTTATGTGTACCTGGGCACGAGCGTTATCGCGGCGCTCGGCTTGGCATTTAGCCAGCGCAACCCCACGCCGCTGAGCTTTTTGGCGCCCACCGGCATCTTCCAGGATTGCCTTTGGGCGATTCTTTGGGCCTGGATCGTCGTGTCGGCGGCAGCGCTCGTCACCAAGGTTATGCACTGGAACGACTATCGCGAAACGTCGCCGTTTGCATCTGAGCGTTGCCGTCGCGGCGCGCGCCTGGGCAGCTATGTCGTGGTTGCCATCGCGGCGATCTTCTTTATCGACCGCTGCGTCATGTCGTTTGTCGACCTGGTGCAGGCGAGCATTGTCTCGGACTCCAATCCCAGCGACTTTCTGTCGAGCTTGGTCTACATGACCTACAAGAGCGGCGACTTCTTTATCCGCGGCATTCAGATCACCATCGCGCTCGCGTTCTTTGGCACCGTCATCGCCTTCTTCCTGGCGCTGTTGCTGGTGTTCCTGCGTATCCAGACGTTCGACCGCGTGGACAATGACCTCACGCGCTTCTTTAAGAGCATCGGCCGAGGCTTTGCGACCGTCTACTCCACCATCGTGCGCGGCACGCCCATGATGGTGCAGGGCCTGCTCATCTACTACGCGGGCTTTACCGTTCTGCGCGGCATGGGCTTCGAGACGGCGCAGGCCAACCAGATCTGGAGCACCTTTACCGCGGGTCTCGTCACCATTTCGCTCAACTCCACCGCCTATATGATGGAGGTCCTGCGCGGCGGCATCGAGTCCATCGACCCCGGCCAGGCCGAGGCGGCGCGCTCGCTGGGCCTGTCGCAATGGCAGGCCATGCGCAAGGTCGTGTTCCCGCAGGGCATTAAAAACGCGATCCCCGCGCTCACCAACGAGCTCATCATCAACATCAAGGACTCGTCAGTGCTTTCGGTCATCGGCGTGTTCGACCTCATGTACGCCACCACCACCGTCGCCGGCGTGTACTACCGCCAGATGGAGGTCTACTGCGTGGCGCTCGTGGTCTACCTGATCCTGACGCTCGTGGCGAGCCGCCTGCTCGAGGCCTTTGGCAAAAAGCTCGGCGCCGAGGCTCCGGCCACGCTGCCCAGCTCCAACTAGGCGCAAGACGAGGAGATTCATCATGGCAGATACCGCCACTACCGGCGTTGCGGCCGCGCAAACCAAAGAGCCGCTCATCCGCGTTGAGGGCCTGCGCAAGAGCTTTGGCTCGCTTGAGGTGCTTAAGGGCATCGACCTCGCTGTCAATCCCGGTGAGGTCGTCACCATCATCGGCGCCTCGGGCTCGGGTAAGTCGACGCTGCTGCGTTGCCTCAACCTGCTCGAGACTCCGGACACGGGCCACATCTGGTTCCACGGTCAGGATCTCACGGCCGAGCGCTGCAACATCAACAAGCTGCGCGAGGACATCGGCATGGTGTTCCAGGGCTTCAACCTGTTCAACAACATGGATGTGCTCGACAACTGCACGCTCGCGCCCGTCACGCTCAAAAAGATGAGCAAAGATCAGGCCGAACAGGTCGCAATGGAGCACCTGGCGAGCGTGGGACTCGAAAAATTCGCCCATGCCGCGGTTGGTCGCCTGTCCGGTGGCCAAAAGCAGCGCGTTGCCATCGCCCGCGCCCTGTGCATGAACCCGCAGATCATGCTGTTTGACGAGCCTACCTCCGCGCTCGATCCCGAGATCGTGGGCGAGGTGCTCGACGTCATGCGCAAGCTCGCCGCCGACGGCATGACCATGGTCGTCGTTACCCACGAGATGGCCTTCGCACGCACCGTGTCCGACCGCGTGGTCTTTATGGACCAGGGCGTGGTGCTCGAGGACGCCGCGCCGGCCGAGCTCTTTGGCAATCCTAAGCACCAGCGCACCCGCGAGTTCCTCTCGCGCTATCTTGAGGACAAATAACCAAACGTAAACGCTTACGTGGCAGGGCCGCTCCGGTGGGGCGGCCTTTGTCGTCGCAATCGAAAGGATGTCATGGCCGAGGTTTGGCGCTTCTTTGCGCACGAGGATGATTTTGCCGATCTGGATGAGGCCGGCGCGTGTGGGCGCCTGGGCCGCGTCCTGTCGTTTCCGACCATTTCGAGCATGGATGCCGAGTCGGTGGACTGGCGGCCGTTTGATGATCTGCGCGCCTATATGCAACAGGCGTGGCCGCGCGTGTTCGCGGCGGGCGAGGTTGAGCTCATCGACCATTCGCTGCTCGTGACGCTTGCCGGCTCCAACCCCGCCCTTAAGCCCGTTATGCTCATGGGCCACATGGACGTGGTCCCCGTGGTGCCGGGCACCGAGGCCGACTGGACACATGCCCCCTTTAGTGGGCACGTGGGCGACACCTACATCTGGGGCCGCGGCGCGATCGACATGAAAGACCAGGTCGCGGGCATTCTCGAGGCCGTTGAGTACGCACTGGCGCACGGTTGGCAGCACGAGCGCACGCTGCTGCTGGCCTTTGGCCAGGACGAGGAGACCACGCAGTACGGCGCGGGCGCCATCGGTCGCGCGCTCGAGGAGCGCGGCGTTGAGCTCGAATATCTAATCGACGAGGGCGACTACCGCATCGTCTCTGCTGCAGAGTACGCCGCGGGCGAAGGCTGGCTCATGCACGCCGACCTGGCCGAGAAAGGCTATGCCGACATCGTGCTCAGGACGAAAAGCGAGGGCGGGCATTCTTCCAACCCCTACGGCGGCACGTCGCTCGAGGTGCTCAGCCGTGCTATCACCGCAATCTGCGATATCGAATGGCCGACGCGCGTGACCGACCTGCTTGCCGCGCAGCTCGTCGAGCTGGGGCTCTACACGGCCGATGAAATTGCCGCCAACAAGGACGCCATCGTGCGCGATTGCCTCGCTAGCAAAAAGCTCTATCCGCTCGTAACGACCACCTGTGCGCCGACCCAGATTGAGGGCGGCAGCACCGGCGCCAACGTGATGCCGCAGGACATGTGGGCCAACATCAACTTCCGTATGCTCGAGGGCACGAGCGTGGCCGACGTCGTGGCGCGCTGCCGTGAGGCGGTTGCCGCGGCGGGGCTTGCCAGCCGCGTTGAGGTCGAGCTCGGCCCCGGCAGCTCCGAACCCTCGCCGTCCCCGCGCATTGGCGGCCCTGGCCTCGAAGCGGTTCGCTCCGTTGCCGCCCGCTATTTCCGTGATTCAAAGGGGACGGAGGAAAACGGATCATCCGAGCCGTTGGCGATCGTTCCGTCTACTGTTATCGGTGCGACCGACGCCGCCAACTACCAGCGCATTTGTCCTGAGTGCATTCGCTTTTCGGCCTTTGTGGTGGACGATGACGAGTGCGACCGCGGCGTCCACGGCACCAACGAGCGCATTACCCGCCGAGCCTACCTCCAGGGCATCCGCTTCCTCATCGCCCTGCTCCAAACGTTCTAGAATGTGACAAAGGGACTATCCCTTTGTCACATTCCGTGCGGGTTATATGCAGGTTTGCCTGCGCACGCTATCATGTATGGGTTAGACCGCAACTATGTACCCCATACGCGAAGGGATGCGCATGTATCTGAAGATCGACATGTTCTAGCCGGGCTTACCCCCGCAGCGGCGCCGCGCGCCCCATCAATTCTGCCGATTTTCACCTTCACGCATATAAAGGAGTCCCGCCATGCGCGACAAGCTCGAAAAGATCATCAAGGCCTACGAGGAGCTCGAGAAGAAGCTCTCCGACCCCGCCGTTGCCTCCGACATCAAGGAGTTCACGCGCCTCAACAAGGAGTACGCGCACCAGTCCGACCTCATCGCCGCCTCGCGCGAGTACATCGGCGCGCTCGATGACATCGAGGCCGCCAAGGAGATGCTCCGCGACACCACCGATGCGGACGAGAAGGAGATGCTCCAGATGGACATATCCGAGAACGAGGAGAAGCTTCCCCAGCTCGAGGAAGACATCAAATACATGCTCATCCCGAGCGACCCCAACGACGACAAGAATACCATCGTCGAGATCCGCTCCGCCGCCGGTGGCGACGAGGCAGCCATCTTTGCCGGCGACCTCTACAAGATGTATCAGCGCTTCTGCGAGTCGCGCGGCTGGAAGACCACCGTGCTTGACTCCAGCCCCAGCGAGGCCGGCGGCTTTAAGTCCATCGAGTTCAAGGTCGAGGGCGACCGCGTCTACTCCGTCATGAAGTTCGAGTCCGGCGTGCACCGCGTCCAACGCGTCCCCAAGACCGAGTCCCAGGGCCGTATCCAGACCTCCACGGCAACCGTCGCCGTACTTCCCGAGGCCGAGGAGATCGACGTCCAGATCAACCAGTCCGACCTGCGCATCGACACCTACTGCGCTTCGGGCCCTGGCGGTCAGTGCGTTAACACCACCTACTCCGCCGTGCGTATCACCCACCTGCCCACCAACACCGTGGTGCAGTCGCAGGAGCAGCGCTCCCAGATTCAGAACCGCGAGGTCTGCATGCAGATGCTGCGCGCCCGTCTGTACGAGATGGAGCTTGAGAAGCAGCAGGCTGAGCTTGGCGCCGAGCGCCAGAGCCAGATCGGCCATGGTAACCGTTCCGAGAAGATCCGCACCTACAACCAGCCCCAGGACCGCGTGACCGATCACCGCATCGGTTTCAACTCCACCTACAACGGCGTCCTTCTGGGCGACCAACTCGGCACCGTCATCGAGGCGCTCGCCGCCGCCGAGCGAGCCGAGAAGCTGGCACAGGCTGTTTAGGTTCCGCCGTTCTACCGAACGGCGGACCAGCCGACGCTGCGCGGGCCGCATTTGGACAATCTGACGTTCAACTTCAAGGGCGCGACCAGAAGGTCAGCGCCCTTTCGTTTCACGTCACCTTGTCTCAAATGCGGCCCGCTCGCTGGCATTGCCAAGACATCGGCGTTATCTTGGTTGGCACTTGAATGATCCCTTGGGGACGGAGGAAAACGGATCATTCTGCATCGATGCGGTGCCGGTGATCCGTTTTCCTCCGTCCCCTGCGGATCATTTTGGGAAATTGCTATGTTGGTTTATTTAGGTTGACTTGGTAGTCTATGGGCCATTTACCTGCTTAAAGCGTCAGTCGATTACCAAAATAATGCTCTAAAAATCGTCCAGGAAGTCGCAAGCCATTTTTTGACGCGTCGTGCGTCAAGTGATTTGGCAAGTTCTTGGTTAGATATTGGTCAGTTTTGGGGCAACCTTGCCAAAAGCTTGACGGATGCAGATTTAGACGTCGACGAATGAACACTCTGGGCAGGCTCCAAGTAAAATTCTGGGCGGATTCTCGATAATCGCTTCCAATCGTCCCTTGCCGCGTGCCACCCTCGCGTACAATCTGCTCCGACATTCGTGCGCCGCCCGGCGCTTAAGAGGGGAGGACCCCATGGCAAACGAGATCTGGACCATCAAGCGTTGTCTCGAGTGGACCAAGGAGTACCTGGCCGAGCGCGGCGAGGAGCACCCCCGTCTTTCTGCCGAGTGGCTGCTGTGCGCAGCTACGGGTCTGGCGCGCATCGACTTATATATGCGCATGGACGAGACGCTCGACGCAGCGCAGCTCGAGACCATGCACGCGGCCGTCGTCCGTCGCGCGAAGGGCGAGCCGCTGCAGTACATCACCGGTAGCACGCAGTTTCGCATGATCGACGTCGCGTGCGCCCCTGGCGTGCTCATCCCGCGCCCCGAGACCGAGATGCTCGTCGAAGAAGTCCTGAACTACCTGGATGCCGAGGTGCTGAGCCCCGAGGCCGCCGCCCGCCAGCGCGTGGAGCTGCCTTGGAACGATGAGGTCGAACAGGCTCGCAAAGCCGAGGCGGCGCTGGCCGACGAGCGCGCGACCGCCGAGCGCCGTGCTGCCAACCTGACGGCCGCCGATGAGGCTGCGCTGGGTAGCGACGTGCTCGGTAGCCGCGCCTATGCCGAGGAGCTTGCCGATCGCGAGGCCGAGGAAGCCGCCGTGCGGGCGGCAGAAGCAGAGACCGTGGAAACCCCCGAGCCCGAGCTCGACGAATACGGCATCGCCATTGAGGGCAACGACCAACAGACGACTCCCGCGCAAGATGCCGCCGAGGCCAACGTATCTGCCCCAGCCGAGCCCCGCATCGCCCGCGTTCTCGAGGTCGGCTGCGGCACGGGCTGCATCTCGCTCTCGCTTGCCTGGGAGCGTCGCGGCCACGTCACCTGCACTGCTACCGATATCGAGCCGCGCGCCATCGACCTTGCTACCAAAAACCGCGATGCGCTTGGCCTCACGTCCGACGAGGTCGCCTTCAGCCTCACGAACCTGGTGAGCTCCATTCCCCGCGAAGAGTGGGGCACCTTTGACGTACTCGTCTCCAACCCGCCCTACATCCCCAGCGATGTCATGCGCTCGCTGCCGCACGAGGTCAAGGACTTTGAGCCCGATCTGGCGCTCGAGGGCGGTGCCGACGGCCTCGATATCTTCCGCCGCCTGCTCAACGCGGCGCCCTACATGTTGCGCGCCGGCGGCCTCTTTGCCTGCGAGCTCTACGAGGGTGCGCTCGACGCTGCGGCCGAGCTCTGTCGCCAGGCAGGCCTTTCGGACGTGCGTATCGTCCACGACCTCACCGATCGTCCCCGCATCGTTCGAGCCATCGTCACCGAGCCCAAACAGCGTATTTAAGCTGAATAAATAGACATTTGCGCAAGTTTGTCCTTGCAATATACCGTAAAACTTCTACTATAGAAGGAGAAAGGTATGTCAAATCAGCTGCATCGGTACCGTATCGTGCTTGATTACATTGAACCTTGGCTTGATGAGCAGGATGAAGCTACGCTGAAGCAGATTTATGCAGACCTTTTGGTGCTCGAGAAGGAAGGTCCCAGCCTTGGTCGTCCGCTGGTTGACCGCGTAAAGGGCTCGAAGCTTCATCATTTAAAGGAGCTGAGAGTGACGTCGTGTGGTGGGCAGGTGATTCGCATCCTCTTCGCCTTTGACCCCAAGCGCCAGGCGGTATTGCTATTGGCGGGTGATAAGTCGCGAGCGGGATCGTCAAGGGCAAAATGGAACGGTTGGTATGCGATCAACATTCCAAGGGCCGAGCAAATATACCGTCGCCACGTAAGGAGGCTCGATCGAGATGGAACTGCATGAGTATATGGAATCTCGCGGGATAACACGCGACTCCATTACCGCCGAGCAGGAGAGGACTCGCGATCGTATCGAAGCCTATAAGCTTGCTCAGATTCGCAGGTTAAAAGATCTAACACAGGCGTCGGTCGCCCAGTCGATGGGCGTTTCTCAAAAACGTGTATCCGAGCTCGAGCGTGGGGAGTTGGGTTCGATGAGGCTCGACACGCTGAGCAGGTACGCAGAGAGCCTCGGCGGAAAACTGGTTGCAAGCATCGAGTTTCCCGATCGTACCGTTACGCTTGCGCGCTAAAAATCTTCAATTAACCCCCTCACTTTCACCGACTACTAGAGCCGCTCACCAAACCAACATGCGCTCTGGGCAAATAGGTTGAACGTTTCGTGCGAGAATGCCCCACAGTAAACAAACTTGCACCAGAGCGTAAGGGGCTGGCATACACATGCAGACGGTCTATCGGGTATACGAGGGAGCGCGCGAGCCACATCGGCTTGCAGTCGAGCGCACGGCCGAGCTACTCGGTCGCGGCGGCCTGGCGCTTATTCCAACCGAGACGGTCTACGGTGTCGCCGTGGCGGTCAACGCCTTCTCGGATGCCGTTCCACAAGATACAAGTGAACCTCTGCCGTGGCCGCGCGATCCGCAGGCCGCCGTCAACGGCGCCGCGGTCCCTGCACTCGGTACCGGCTATCGTCGCATCTTTACCCTCAAGCAGCGCGAGCTCACCCAAACGGTTGCCTGGCTGGTCGATGATGCCGAGGCACTCGACCGCTATGGCGTGGATATCCCTAACGAGGCCCGCGTGCTCGCCCGACGATGCTGGCCGGGCGCCCTGACTATCGTGGTCAAGGCGGCCCCCTGCGTGCCGACCTTTATGCGCGCCGCCGACAACACGGTGGCACTTCGCGCTTCGGCCTCGCCCGTGGTGCAAGCGCTCATCCGCGCCTGCGGCAGCCCTCTTGCCTGCACCAGCGCCAACACGCACGGCGCGCCCGCGCCGGCAAGTTTTGCCACGGTGGAGGAGCGCATCCTGGAGGGGGTCGATGTGGCCGTCGATGCCGGTGAGACCCCGTGTCGCGACGCCTCAACCATCGTGTCGTTTCAGCACGGCGAGCTCCAGATCCTGCGCCAAGGCGCGCTTCCCGCATCAGAGATCGAACGGGTCCTGTCCGACCCGATGCAATAGAAAGGTGTAAGCGATGTCGTTGAATCTAGGCAGCCTGGGCATGGAAGACGCCTCGTTTAGCTTTGGCGGTTCCTACATCATGGCGCTCGACTGCGGCACTACCTCGGTACTCGCGACCATCGTCGACGAGTACGGCTGCATCGTCGCCCAGGCGCGTCGTAGCGTCAAAACCAGCTTCCCGCGCCCCGGCTGGGTGGAGCAGGATCCCACGGAGGTGCTTGCCAGCCAGATCGGCGTGATGATGGAGGTCCAGTTTAAGAGCGGCATCCATTCTGACCGCATTGCCGCCATCGGTATCTCTAACCAGCGCGAGACCACGGTGGTGTGGGACCGCATAAGCGGCCAACCCATCTATAACGCCATCGTGTGGCAAT
Organism: Coriobacteriaceae bacterium; assembly: GCA_025992855.1. Lineage (NCBI taxonomy): Bacteria > Bacillati > Actinomycetota > Coriobacteriia > Coriobacteriales > Coriobacteriaceae > Coriobacteriaceae bacterium. The sequence continues at coordinate 231,075 of DAJPGB010000001.1, read as the reverse complement.
GCCGTCGCACCGCACCTCTGATCGACGAGCTGGTCGAGCAGGGCGCAGAAGAGCTGGTGCGCTCCCGCACGGGGCTTACGCTCGACCCGTATTTCTCGGCCTCCAAGGTGCAGTGGATTCTCGACAACGTCGACGGTGCGCGTGAGAGCGCGGCGGCGGGCGACCTCATGTTCGGCACCATCGACACCTGGCTCATCTACAACCTCACCGGCGGTCAGGTCTTTGCCACCGACTACACCAATGCCAGCCGCACCGCGCTCTTTAATATCCATGCGCTCGATTGGGACGACGATCTGCTGGCGCTTTTCGACGTCCCGCGTTCCATGATGCCCGAGGTTCGTTGGAGCTCGGGCGACTACGGCTGCGTTGCGAGCGACATCATGACCAACATGCCACCCATCATGGGCGTGGCGGGCGACCAGCAGGCGTCGCTGTTCGGCCACTGCTGCTTCCATCCCGGCCAGACCAAAAACACCTATGGCACGGGCTGCTTTATGCTCATGAACACAGGCGACGAGATCGTCGAATCCAAGAACGGTTTGGTCTCCACGATCGGTATCGCCGCGGACGGCAAGATCAGCTATGCGCTCGAGGGTTCTATCTTTGCCGCCGGCTCAACCATGAACTGGCTGCGCAACAACATGGGCATCATCTCGAGCGTGAGCGAGTCCGCGCAACTCGCCACTTCGATTAACGACAACGAGGGCTGCTACTTCGTTCCCGCCTTCGCAGGCCTGGGCGCTCCCTGGTGGGACCCGCATGCTCGCGGTATCGTGTGCGGCCTGACCGGTGCCTCGAGTCGCGCGACCATCGTGCGTGCGGCTTGCGAGTCCATGGCCTACCAGAGTTATGACGTGCTACGCGCCATGGAGCAGGACGTGGGACTTTCGATTGAGCGCCTGTCCGTCGATGGCGGTGCCTCGCGCAACGAGTTCATCATGCAATTCCAGGCCGATCTGCTGGATATCCCCGTGCTGCAGTGCGAGACGGTGGAGACCACGGCGATCGGCGCCGCGTACTTGGCGGGCCTTGCCGTCGGCTATTGGGAGGATTTGGAGGAGCTGGAGCAAAACGCTCAGATCGTCAAAGTCTTCCATCCTCACATGTCCGCCGAGCGCCGTGAGAGCAACCTCGCTGGTTGGCGTGATGCCGTCAAGCGTTCGCTCAACACCGCTCAGTAGGGTTGCGACGAGCTGCTCGATACAACAAACCGTTAAACTTATGCACGGCGCGAGGCAACAACGTCGCCATGCGTCTTGTCAGCAAGGCCATCTTCCGGCCGCAATGAAAGGGGCATCAACCCATGACCGTCACCTACGATACGTCCCGTGTGACCCTTGTCGATCACCCACTCGTCCAGCACAAGCTGTCGATCTTGCGCGACAAGAGCACTGGCACCAACCAGTTCCGCCAGCTCGTGCGCGAGCTTGCGCTCTTTGACGGTTACGAGGCCATGCGCGACCTGCCCATGGAAGACGTCGAGGTCGAGACTCCCATCACCACCGCCACGTTTAAGCAGCTTGCCGGCAAGAAGCTCGCCATCGTTCCCATCCTGCGCGCAGGCCTTGGCATGGTCGATGGCATCCTCGACTTGGTACCCTCCGCTCGCGTGGGCCACATCGGTATGGAGCGTGACGAGGTTACCCACGAGCCGCATGAGTATTACTGCAAGATGCCCAAGGATATCGACCAGCGCATCTGCCTGGTTGTTGACCCCATGCTCGCCACGGGCGGTTCGGCCGAGATGGCCATCAGCTACCTGCGCGAGCGCGGTGTTAAGGATATCCGCATGCTGTGTATCGTCGCCGCGCCCGAGGGCCTCAAGTCACTGACCGAAAAGGACCCCGACGTACATATTTATACCTGCGCCATCGATGACCATCTCAACGAGGCCGCCTACATCGTTCCCGGCCTGGGCGACGCCGGCGACCGCATCTACGGTACGCTCTAGTCGTTGGGCCTTGTCGGCTACGGTCACAAATACGAAGAAATGGTGCGCGCGGGCGAGCAAAAGTCGTCCACGCGCACTTCTGTTAACGGACGTTTTGCCCTGAGGGGTTCGAAAAAACGTATTACCGTACCTGCGGCATAAAGAAGGCCTTAAGAAAACGTACAGGTGCGTATTAACCGTTTGTTTTACGGTTGTACTTTAGCGATTGGCTCGTACAATAGTCACCAATGTTTGGCTGGGACTGTGCTGTGAGGCGTTAAAAAGGAAAGCGAGGAAGCCAGTGTTTCAGATAGCCGATCTGCTCGCTATCGTTGCAGGCGCCATCGCGGGCGCAATTGCCTTCCTTCCCTTTGTTTTTACGCTCAAGCCGGTTCTTGACGATAAACAGAATGCGGACATGCTCAAGGGCATGGTGAGCCTGGCGGTCTCGGCAGTCGCCCTGCTCGTCTTTACCTTGGTTGTGTTTGCGTTGTTCGGAGAGGCATTTCGCATGTTCCTCCTGGGCGAGGCGATCGGCTTCGTGGCCTTTATGGCCGCCTGCACGGTTCGCGTCGCCAAGGCGTTGCGAGATCCTCATGAGGTCGAAAGGTAAGTCGTGGAAATTTTTGAAAAGCTGCCTGATGAGATTAATCATCTGGTCAGCGAGTTCAGCTCCACCCCTGTCGTGGGCGATCTGAGCTGCGGCATCACGCAGTACTCGTTTTGGCTGATCGTCTCCACGATCGTGCTCCTGATCGTCCTGGCCGTGTTCAAGAAGAAGCAGACCCTAGTTCCCAAGGGCTTCTTCGTCAACGGTTTCGAGTACATCATCGAGTACGTCGAGAACGATATCGGCAAGGGCGTCGTGGGTGAGAACTGGAAGAAGCACTTCCCGTTCCTGTGCTCGCTTTTCCTGTTCATCCTGATCAATAACATGATCGGCCTGATCCCGGGAATGAAGCCCGGCACCGGCGCAATCGGCTCCACCGCCGCGCTCGCCATCTTCGCCTTCGTGTACTTCATCTACTACGGATGCAAGGCTCACGGCGTGATCGGCTACATCAAGAGCCTCGCCCCGCAGGGCGTGAGCTTCCCGATGAACGTGCTCGTGTGGGTCGTCGAGCTTTTCTCGACCTTCCTGCGCCTTATCACGCTCGCCGTCCGTCTGTTCTGCAACATGTTCGCAGGACACGTGGTCATGGGCTCGTTCGCCATCATGGCGAGCATGTTCATGCAGCCGCTGCTTCAGCAGGTTTCCGCGGCCCACGCCGTCGGCGCCCTGCCTTCGCTGGCCTGGCTTGCCATCCTCATCCTGATCTATGCGATCGAGCTTGTGGTCGGCGCTATCCAGGCTTACGTCTTCACGGTCCTTACCGCCGTGTATGTCTCCGAGGCAGAGGAGGTCGCGGAGGAGGAGTAGTCTTCCGTTCGCGCCTTAAAGGTAAGGCAATTCGTTAAACCGCCGGTGCCCGTACCCATGGAGCCCGGCAGTTATAAAAAGGTTATCCTGCGTGAAATAAGACACGCACGACAAAGGAGGAATCGTGGGAGTTATCGGTTACGGTCTCGGTGTTATCGGCGCTGGTCTTGCTATCGGCCTGTCTGCTCTGGGTGCTACGGGTGCTATGGCCCGTCAGCCTGAGGTCCAGGGCCGCGTGTTCACCGTCTTCATCATGGGCTCCGCCTTCGGCGAGGCTCTGGCTCTGATCGGCTTCGTTGTCGCGCTGATCGTTAAATAGCACGGAGCGTCAAGTATGAATCTTTCATCCCAGAAGAGCGCGATCGCACTCTCCGCGTCCGCGGCCGCGCTGCTCATGCCGGTTTCCGCGTTCGCCGAGGACGGCGCTGCCGGTGCGGACATCCTCATCCCTAAGATGGCGGAGTTCATTCCGGCGCTTATCGCCTTCCTGATCATCTGGATCGTGCTGGCCAAGGTCGCCCTGCCGGGCATCATGAAAACCATGGAGGAGCGCGGCAAGAAGATCGAGGAGAGCCTCGACGAGGCCGAGAAGACCAAGCAGGAGGCTATCGCCAAGCGCGCTGAGTCTGACTCGATCGTCACCGACGCCCGTCGTCAGGCTGCCGACATCGTTCTCGAGGCCCGTAAGGACGCCGAGTCCGAGCGCGCCCGTATCATCGAGGCTGCTCACAAGGAGGCCGAGGAGATCATCGCCAAGGCCCACACGACCGTCGAGGACGAGCGCAAGTCCATCTACGCCGGTGCCGCGAGCTCCATCGCCGACCTGTCCGTTGCTGTCGCCACCAAGATCGTGGGCGAGGCACTCGAGGACGAGGGCGAGCAGAAGAAGCTCATCGAGCGCTACATCCAGGAAGCAGGTAGCCTGAATGCCGACTAGCCGCTATCAGGACAAGGTGCTCGAGACCTACGCGCGCTCCCTTTTGGAAGCCGCCAAGGCCGAGAACCATGTGTTCGAGGACCTCGAGATGATCGAGCGTCTGGCTAGCGCCAGCCCCGAGATCATCGCCGTGCTCGACACCATGTCCAAGCGCGACCAGCTCGACCTTCTTCCCAAGGTGGCAGCTGCCTTTAAGTATGTTGCCGAGGAAGACGAGGATGTAGTGGGCGTGACCGTCACCACGGCGATCCCGCTCGACGACGAGCTGCGTCAAACCATCACTAAGAAATGCGAGCAGGACTTCGGCCGCAAGGTATTCCTTATCGAGCAGGTCGACCCGTCTATTGTGGGCGGCCTGGTGCTCGAGGCCCGCGGCGAGCGTCGTGACATTTCCGTCAAGACGCAGCTGCGCATCGCGCAGGAGACCCTCGCAAACTCTGCTAATTCGTACGGAGGTGAAGCCTAATGTCCGAAACCCTCAATGCCCAGGATATCGCCAAGAAACTGCAGGAGCAGCTCACGAGCCTCTCCGCGACGGTCGATACGCATGAGGTTTCAACGGTCGACGAGGTAGGCGACGGCATCGCGCGCGTCTCCGGCCTCAAGAGCGCCATGGCAGGCGAGCTTCTGGAGTTCAAGAGCTCCGATACCGGTGAGACCGTCTTCGGCCTTGCCCAGAACCTTGACCGTGACGAGGTCGGCGCCGTTCTGTTCGGTGCCGTCGACTCCATCAAGGAAGGCGACGAGTGCCGCACCACTGGCCGCATTATGGATATCCCCGTGAGCCGCGCCATGCTCGGCCGCGTCGTCAATCCGCTCGGCCAGCCCATCGACGGCCTGGGTGACATCGTCGCCACGCATCGTCGCCCCATCGAGTTCAAGGCCCCCGGCGTCATCGACCGTACCCCGGTGTGCGAGCCGGTTCAGACCGGCCTGTTGGCCATCGACTCCATGGTGCCTATCGGCCGTGGTCAGCGTGAGCTCATCATCGGCGACCGTAAGACCGGTAAGACCGCCATCGCCATCGACGCTATCCTCAATCAGCGCGGCAAGGGCATGGTCTGCATCTATGTCGCCATCGGCCAGAAGGCCTCCACGGTTGCCAACATCCGCGAGACCCTCGCTCAGCACGGTGCGCTCGACTACACCATCATCGTTTCGGCAACCGCTGCCGATTCCGCCCCTATGCAGTACATCGCGCCTATGGCCGGTGCCGCTATCGGCGAGTTCTTCATGTACAACGGCGAGGACGGCAAGCCCGCCAGCGAGACCAACCCCGGCGGCCACGTGCTCGTCATCTACGACGACCTGTCCAAGCAGGCCGTGGCCTACCGTCAGATGTCGCTGACGCTGCATCGTCCGCCCGGACGCGAGGCCTATCCTGGCGACATTTTCTACCTGCACTCTCGTCTGCTCGAGCGTGCCGTCAAGATGTCCAAGAAGAACGGCTACGGCTCCATGACGGCACTGCCGATCATCGAGACCCAGGACGGCGACGTCTCGGCCTACATTCCGACCAACGTCATTTCCATTACCGATGGTCAGATCTACCTGCAGTCCGAGCTCTTCTTCCAGGGTCAGCGCCCGGCAGTCGACGTGGGTATCTCCGTGTCCCGCGTCGGTGGCGATGCACAGACCAAGGCCATGAAGCAGGTCGCCGGCAACCTCCGTCTGGACCTCGCTTCGTACCAGGAGCTCGCTGGCTTTACCCAGTTCGGCTCCGACCTCGACGAGGCTACTCAGAAGCAGCTGACCCATGGTGCCCGCATGACCGAGCTCCTGAAGCAGCCGCGCTACCAGCCGTTTGAGGTTGGCGAGCAGATTGTTACGCTGTTCGCTGGCAACGAGGGCTTCCTGGATGACCTGGAGATCGCCGACGTGCTGCCTTTCCGTGCCGAGCTCATCGAGTACATGGACAATGGCTTTGGCTCGCTGCTCGACAAGGTTCGCGCCAAGAAGATCGACGACGACACCAAGGCCGAGCTCTTGCGCGTCATCGGTGACTTCAAGCAGCAGTTCATGGCCAAGCACCATGCCGATACGACTGGATCAGAGGAGAACTAAGCCCTATGGCCAACCTTCGCGACATTAAGAAGCGAATCTCCTCGGTTACCACGACCAAGCAGATCACGCGCACGATGGAGATGGTCTCTACGGCCAAGATCCGTCGTGCCCTCGATCGCTCCAAGCAGGCCGAGCCCTATAAGGAGGCGCTGACCGACGTCATGTTGACGGTCGCCGGCGACGCCTCCTGCTCGGGCACCGATCCCATGCTGCAGAAGCATGAGAGCGTCAAGCATGGCCTGATTGTCGTCATTGCCTCGGACCGCGGCCTTGCCGGCGGTTTCAATACGACGGTGGAGCGCACGGCCGAAAAGCTCGCCGCTTCTTGGGCGAACGATGGCATCGAGTGCGAGATCATCGCGTGTGGGCGCAAACCGGCCACGTATTTCCGTGACCGCGCAAACGTCGCCATGCACTTTGAGGGCAACTCCTCTGAGCCCGATTTCAATCAGGCCCGCATGATCTCCTCTCATATCTGCGATGCGTATCGTGCCGGTGAGCTTGACCGCGTCGAGCTTGTCTACCACCACGCCAAGAACCGCGTGGATCAGGAGCTTCGCGTCGAGCACTTGCTGCCGCTCGATCCCGAGATGATCGCTATGGCCCACGGTCCGCGTAAGAACGAGACCGACGCCCCTAAGCGCATCTCGTCCACGTTCGAGTTCGTGCCCTCTCCCGAGCATGTTCTCGGCAAGCTTGTACCGTCATATATCTTGACGGTCATCTACCAGGCCCTGATCGATTCGGCGGCCGCCGAGCAGGGTGCGCGCCGCAAGGCCATGCACTCCGCGACGGAAAACGCCACCGCGATCATCTCGACCCTTACCCGCACGTATAGTCGCGTGCGCCAGGCTTCGATCACGACCGAGATCAACGAGATCGTCGGCGGAGCCTCAGCATTGGAGGAACAGTAATGGCTAATAACACCGTAAAGCTTGCGGTCGAGGAAGCCACCAAGAAGACGACTGCCGGTGATGGTCGCATCGTGCGTATCATCGGCCCTGTCGTCGACGTCAAGTTTGACGGTGCGGTGCCCCCGATCTACAACGCGCTCACGGTCGAGGCCGAGACCCCGATCGGTCACCTGAGCACGATCCTCGAGGTTGAGAGCCAGCTTCCGGGCGGCGTCGTCCGCACGGTCGCCATGTCCTCGACCGACGGTCTGCAGCGTGGTCTCACCGCCACCGATACCGGTGAGCCCATGAAGATGCCCGTTGGCCCCAAGACGCTCGGCCGCATTTGGAACGTCATGGGCAAGCCCGTCGACGGTAAGCCCATGCCCGAGGTGGAGGAGTTCTATCCCATCCACCACGCAGCGCCCCGCTTCGACGAGCTCACCACCAAGACCGAGATCTTCGAAACCGGCATCAAGGCCGTTGACCTGCTCGAGCCCTACATCCGTGGCGGCAAAACGGGCCTGTTCGGCGGCGCCGGCGTCGGCAAGACCGTTCTGATTCAGGAGCTCATCAACAACCTCGCCCAGGAGCACGGCGGCACCTCGGTGTTCACCGGTGTCGGCGAGCGTACTCGTGAGGGCACCGACCTGTTCCTCGAGATGAGCGAGTCTGGCGTTATCGACAAGACCTGCTTGGTCTATGGTCAGATGAACGAGCCGCCTGGAGCGCGTCTGCGCATCGGTCTGGCTGGCCTTACCACCGCTGAGTACTTCCGCGATCGTGGCCAGGACGTTCTGCTGTTCATCGACAACATCTTCCGCTTCTCCCAGGCCGGTTCCGAGGTTTCCGCACTGCTGGGTCGTATGCCGTCCGCCGTCGGTTACCAGCCTACGCTGGCTACCGAGATGGGTGACCTCCAGGAGCGCATTACCTCGACCAAGACGGGTTCCATTACCTCCGTCCAGGCTGTCTACGTCCCTGCAGACGACCTGACCGACCCGGCGCCTGCCACGACGTTTACGCACCTCGACGCCACCACAGTTCTTTCGCGTAGCATTTCGTCGCTCGGTCTGTTCCCGGCTATCGACCCGCTCGCGTCTTCCTCCGACGCTCTCGATCCCTCGATCGTCGGCGAGGAGCACTACCGTGTCGCCGTCAAGGTCCAGGAGCTTCTGCAGGAGTACTCCGACCTTCAGGACATCATCGCCATTCTGGGTATGGACGAGCTGTCCGAGGAGCAGCGCCTTACGGTCAACCGTGCCCGTAAGATCCAGCAGTTCCTCTCCCAGTCCTTCCACGTCGCCGAGAAGTTCACCGGCAACCCCGGTGTCTACGTCCGCGTCGAGGATACCGTCCGCTCCTTCGCCGAGATTGTCGACGGTAAGGCCGATGACCTGCCCGAGCAGGCGTTCCGCTATGCTTCCACGATTGAGGACGTGCGCGAGCGCGCCCGCAAGATGGGGGAGAAGTAGGTTATGCGTATCCGCATCGTGTGCCCCGTGAGCTGCGCCTATGAGGGCGACGCTGCGTTTGTGTCGATTCCGTCCACGGATGGCGAGTTTGGCGTTCTGCCTGCTCACTCCAGCGAAATCTGCACGATCGACCGCGGTTACGTTCGCGTTTCCGATAAGGCCATGGGCACTGTCGACCACACGTTTGCCGTGGCCGGCGGCTATGCCCAGGTTGCGGACGATGTCGTGACCGTTCTCGCCGAGCGCGCTTGCGATTTGGCGACCGTCGACGCCGACAAGGTTAAAGCCGATATTCAAGGTTTTGAAGAGAAGCTGGGTAATTTGTCGGAGGATGATGCACGCCGCGCCTACCTCTATAATGAAATCGCATGGTGTAAGCTCAAGCTTGCCCAATAGTCAGACGTTTTAGCGTTCGACCATTTGCGAACACATCATGCCCGGGATGGCCCAGCCACCCCGGGCATGCTTTTTGAAAGGGTAGACCTTGGATATTATCCGCGTTGAGGGTGGCCACGCCATCGGAGGTTCCGTGCCTGTTTCGGGTGCCAAGAACTCCGCGCTCAAACTTATGGCGGCAACGCTTCTGGCGCCGGGCAAGACGACGCTGCAGAACGTGCCTGATATTTCCGATGTCCACGTGATGGGCAAGGTGCTCAAGGGTATGGGCGCTACGATCGATGTTCTCGACGAGCACACGCTCGAGATCGATACCTCCCGGGTTGATTCTTGGGAGGCGCCCTACGAGCTCGTTGCCAAGATGCGCGCTTCCACTGCCGTGATGGGACCCCTGCTGGGCCGTTTCCATCGCGCCAAGATCGCCATGCCCGGCGGCTGCAACCTGGGTGCTCGCAAGATCGATATGCATATCTTGGGTCTTGAGGCCTTGGGCGTTGAGTTCGATACCGCCCACGGCTATATCAACGCCAACGCGCCCCAGGGCCTGCACGGTACCACCGTCACGCTCGAGTTTGCCAGTGTCGGTGCGACCGAGAACCTCATCATGGCCTCCGTGCGCGCGCAGGGTACCACGGTAATCGATAATGCCGCCCGTGAGCCCGAGATCGTCGATCTCGCCAACATGCTCAACGAAATGGGTGCCAAGATTGTCGGCGCCGGTACGCCTGTCGTGACCATCGAGGGCGTGGAGGAGCTGCATCCCGTTACCCATCGCGTGGTGGGCGACCGTATCGAGGCCGGTACCTTTATCGTTGCCGGTGCGTTGATGGCCGACGATTGCGGTGTCGACGTCACAGGCTTTTGCCCCATTCACTTGGGCATGGTGCTCAAGAAGATGGAGCTCATGGGCATCGACTGCGAGCGCGTCGAGGATGGCGTCCATGTGAACCGTGCCGAGCGCATCAAGCCGGTCGATATCCAGACGCTCCCGTTCCCCGGTTTCCCCACGGATATGCAGGCGCAGATCATGGTGCTCTCCGCCCTGGCCGACGGCAGCTCCGTTATCACCGAGAACATCTTCGAGAATCGCTTTATGTTTGCATCCGAGCTGGTGCGCATGGGTGCCGATATTCGCATCGAGAGCCACCACGCCATGATTCACGGCGTCAAGGGCTTCTCCGGCGCTCAGGTAACCTCACCGGATCTTCGTGGTGGCGCGGCACTCGTCGTTGCCGGCCTCATTGCCGACGGCACGACCGAGGTCTCGGCCATCCATCACATTAAGCGCGGCTATGAGCAGTTTGTCGAAAAGCTGCAGGCGCTTGGCGCTCATGTCGAGCACGCCACTGTTCCCGATCCCGTCATCTACTAATGCAGGTTGCCTATGTTTAATAAAAAGCCCCTCGCGGATACCACCGCCCGAAGACCCTCAACTGGTGCGCAGGCCAAGATCTACAGTCGCGATAACGTGGCTCGCTATTCCGAGCGCGCTCGTCAACGTCGTCGTAGCCACACGATTCGTCACGTCGCGCTCATTGTCGTGCTTGGTGTGCTGCTGAGTGCCACTACCGCTGCCGGCCTGTGGTTTGCTACCATTATGGGCAAGCTCGGCGATTCTAATGTCATTACCGATAATCTGCGTCGGGTTCTGGTTGACACCGATGAGGCAAAGGATCCGTTCTACGTGCTGCTTCTTGGCACCGACGGCCGTCCGGGCGAGGATACGTATCGTGCCGACTCGATTATCCTGGCACGCATCGACCCCACGCAAAAGCAGGCGACGCTCATTTCCGTTCCGCGCGACACCAAGGTCGAGTACAAGGGCGAGACCATGAAGATCAACGCCTGCCATACCGTTGGCGGCGCCGAGGCCATGGTCGAGGCGGTCAACGAGCTGTGCGGTGTTCAGATTTCCCACTATGCCGAGGTCAGCTTCGACGGTATGCAGGCGCTGATTGATTCGGTTGGCGGTATCGACATTAACGCAACCGATGATGTTGACGACCCCGAGCACCTGGATATTAAGATTACCGCTGGCCAGCAGCATATGGACGGTGCCACCGCCCTTACCTATGCCCGCTGCCGCTACACCTATGCCGACGGCGATTACACGCGCATGCGCCACCAGCGTCAGGTGCTTGGCGCCCTTGCCAACCAGATTCTCAATAACTTCGATGCCACGAAGATTTTTGGCCTGGTTAATTCGCTGTCCGATATGCTCGTAACCGATATGAGCGTTCAGGATATCGTGGCTACGGTCAACGCCATGCGCGGTATGGATGTCGACGGTATCTACTCGGCCAACCTGCCCTCGTACGCCGACGACAGCACCATGATCGACGGTGTGAGCTACGTCTCTGTCTACGAGGACGAGCTCAAGGAAATGATGGAGCGCGTCGATGCCGGCAAGGATCCCAAGGGTCCCAACACCATGGGTCTTTCCGACGGTTCCAGTTCTACGATCGGCGACCTGAACAACAACACGTCTGACGACTACGCAAACGGTACCGCAACTTCATCGGTCAGCTCTGACGATTCCGATGACTCAGGCGATTCGAGCGATTCGGACTACTACGAAGAGCCCACCGGCGACGGTAACGGCTACGAGGCCAACTACTAAGTTACGGCGTTTTACCAAACGCCGTAACGGCTCGACGCTGCGCGCCGCCCAAGGCGACAATTTGTCATTCAAAAGGCAGGGCATGACCAGAAGGTCAATGCCCTGCCTTTTTCATGCCAACTTGTTCGCCTTGGACGTCGCTCGCTGACGTTGGCTCAACCTGCGGTGCTGACTACTCCCCTTGCACCAAAAACCGCCCCGTTCTCGGTTTTGAGGACGGGGCGGTTTTGCTTACCTAGATTGTTCGAGTTCCCTATGCAAAGCGGGCGACGAGCTCCTGGAGCACGTCGGTCATCTTGACGAGCGAACTGACCGGGACGAACTCGTTGACGCCGTGGTAGCAATAGCCGCCGGTGGAAAGGTTGGGGCAGGGCAGACCGCGGAACGACAGCTGGGCGCCGTCGGTGCCGCCACGAATTGGCAGCACTTGGGGCTCAACGCCGCAGGCAAGGTAGGCTTCCTTGGCAACATCAATAAGCTCGGGATAGTCACGAACGATCTCGGCCATATTTCGATACTGCTGCTTAATCTCGACCGTCACGCGCTCCTCACCCAGACGCTGGTTGAGCATCGAGGCAGCGGCATCAATAAGGTCGAGTTTCTGCTGGAACTTGGCGGCGTCATGGTCGCGGACGATATAGCGCGCTGTGGCGTGATCGACGGTCGCAGATACACCCTCAAGGTGATAAAAGCCCTCGTAGCCTTCCGTATACTCCGGGCGCTGTACGTAGGGGAGCAACGCGTTGAAGTCGCAGAACAGATTGCCTGCGTTGACCATACGGCCCTTAGCGTCGCCCGGGTGGATGGACTGGCCCTCAAAGCAGACGGTCGCCTCGGCGGCGTTAAAGCATTCCCACTCCAGTTCGCCGATGGGGCCGCCGTCGACCGTGTAGGCGTACTTGCAGCCAAAGGCCTCAATATCCAGCAACTCGGCGCCGTGGCCGATCTCCTCGTCGGGGCAGAAGCAAATGCCGAGCGCGGGGTGGGGCAGCGAGGGATTCTGAGCGATGCGCGCGACGAGCGCCATGATTTCGGCGACGCCCGCCTTGTCGTCGGCGCCCAGCAGCGTGGTGCCGTCGCTGCAGACCAGGTCCTCGCCCACGAGGTCGTTCAGGGCGGGGAGCTTGGCGGTGCTCATGGCCACGGGCTTGCCGTCAACGGTGCCGCAGACCAGGTCGCCGCCCTCGTAGTGCACAATGTGCGGCTTCACGCCGGCGCCCGGGGCGACCTCGGTGGTATCGAGGTGCGCGATCAGGCCCAGAGCGGGCTTGTCCTCGGCGCCAGCGCTCGCGGGAATATGCGCGCAGACATAGGCATGCTCGGTCACATGGGCATCGGCCGCGCCGAGCTCGCGCAGCTCCTCGGCCAGTACGTTGGCGAGGTCAAACTGAACGGTGCTCGAGGGCACCTGGTCGCAGTTTGCATCCTCGGATTGCGTGTTGATCTGGACGTAGCGCAAAAAGCGCTCAAGGACATCGGGGTTCGTGGTGTTGTTTTCCATACAGACCGCTCCAATCTTGGTCGTCGTGTGCAACAAGAACTCTAGCACGGTATGCCACGGCATACCGCGGCGCTTGGATGGGGTAGAATCACCCATTGAATGCAGAAGGGACGGAAGGTCATGGAAACGACAAATAGCTCGCGCGAGCTGCACCTGACGGTGGCGAACGAAGACTACTTGGAGTGCATGGTTCGCATCGAGAGCGAAGAGGGGGAGACCAACGGTGTGCGATCGGTCGATATCGCGCAGCGCCTCGGTGTCTCCAAGGCATCGGTCAATAAGGCGGTCTCGGCGCTTAAAACGTCCGAGCTTGTCGAGCAATCGCACTACGGCAAGGTCATCCTGACCGAGCGCGGTCGTGAGGTCGGTACGGCTATCTGGTACCGCCATCGCCTCATCCGCACGTTTTTGGTCCAAGAGCTCGGCGTCGATTTTGAGCGCGCCGATTCCGAGGCGTGCATGATGGAGCATGCGCTTTCCGAGGACACGATGAACCGCTGGCTCGCCTATCTCGAAAAGCAGGGAATTAGCGTCGAGGAATAGCGGGATATATGGATACGAGTTACTACAACCGCTTTGGTGCCGAGGAGCTTGCGCGCCGTTTGTCGAGTGAGACCCTGTTGGCGCAGGGCCCCATGGGCAGTGTGCTGATGAGCGAGTACGATGCCGCCGACATTCCACCGGCGTTTTGGAATCTGGCAGAGCCGCAGACCGTTTCTCGTATCCATCGCCTTTATGTCGCCGCCGGCGCGCAGGTGCTCATCACCAATACCTTTCAGGCATCAAGCTATGCCCTCAAGCACGACCAGATCACGCCGTCCGTGGCGGAGGTCAATCGCGGGGCCGTCGATGATGCCCGCCAGGCGCACCCTCAACTGCTGCTGGGCTCGATGGGCCCGATCGGTATTGAGTGGTTTGCCGAGGACTCTGCCGAGTATCGTGAGATCCGAGGCATTGCGCGCGAGCAGGCGCACGCCTTGCTCAATGCCGGTGTCGACGGCCTGCTGATCGAGACGGTGACGTCTATCCGCAATTTGCAGCCCATACTTGCCGGCGCCCGAGATGCCGCCGACGGCATGCCTGTTCTGGTGAGTTTTGTCGTTGACGATAAAGGCGATCTGCTGGGCGATGGCCTCAACATCGAGGCAGCCGTTTTGTACGCCGAGAAACACGGCGCAAGCTCGGTTGGCGTCAACTGCTGTTCGCTTGCGGCCGCGAGCGCCGCAGTGCCCAGGATGGTTGCAGCGGCGACTACGCCCGTCACGGTGCGTCCCAACGTGGGCGATCCGGTCCAGACTCAGGATGGCCCCGTATGGCACGAGAACCCCGAAGCCTTCGCGTGCGCATGCATCGAATGGAGGCATGCCGGTGCCGCAATGGTTGGCAGTTGCTGTGGAACCACGGCGATCACTACGGCGGCGATGGCCGAGGCGCTCGATATATAAAGGTTAAACCGCTCCTTACGGGGCGGTTTTTTTTATTGTCTGTACGCCCTCGGCAGCATTTGCCCAAATGGTGAATGCCTGTTCCGGCAGGTTGCTGAACACTCGTTGCGGGTATACCTCATGCGTACCATGATCTAAACACTGTGAGGTGTCTGCGCGTGTGCGCGATAATTCATTTTGGAACTGACGGTTGGCGTGCTCGCGTCGACGAGGACTTTACCGTCGACAACGTTGCCCGCATTGCCGATGCCGTCGGCGAGTTGTGGCAAAAAACCAATCCCGGCAAAACGGTATATATAGGATTCGACACCCGGCCCCAGGCGCACGAGTTCGCTGAGCTTGCGGCGGGCGTGCTTGCGGCTCACGGATTGGATGCCGTGCTCGCATCTCGGCCTGTCCCGACCCCTGCCCTTACGTGGGCGGCGGCATATGACGGCGATGCCTGCGGCGCACTCATGGTGACGGGGTCCCATCATCCACAGGGCTATCTGTGTCTTAAGCTGCGCATGGGAGACGGCTCGACGGCCAACCAGGATGTCATCGAAGAGCTCGAAGATACCATGGCTCCTGAGCCGATGGGGATCGAGGGACACTACCGCACCGCAGATATTATCCCTGACTATATGCAGGCGGTGGCATCGTTTGTCGATTCGTGCGCCATTCGAGCCGCCCACCTGCGTGTGGTGGTTGACCCCATGGGCGGTGCGGCCCAGGGCTATCTTGCCGACCTGCTGCGCGAGCTTGGCGTCGAGGTCCACGAGATACATGCCGGACAGGAATCCGGTCAAGAGGATATTTGCCCCGACCCGGTCGAGCCGTGGGTGGATGCCTGCGAACGAACTGTTGTCGAGGACGGAGCGTGCGCCGGGTTGGTGACCGACGGCGATGCCGATCGCATCGGAGCGGTCGATGAGCGCGGTAGATATATACACCCACATCAGATCATGGCGCTCGTACTGGGCGATCTCGTGCAGTTCCGAAATCTTGAGGGCCGTATCGTCGTCAATCTCTCGTGTTCGACGCTCGTACGCCGTATTGCCGAGGCGCTCGGTTGCCGCGTGACCGTCAAGCCGGTGGGTTTTAAATATATAGCGGCAGAAATGAAAAAGGGCGGTGTCCTCATGGGCGGTGAGGAGGCCGGTGGTATTGGCATCGCCGCCCATATGCCCGAGCGCGATGGAATCCTTGCCTGTCTGATTCTGTGTGAGCTTATGGCAAAAACGGGCGCGCCTTTGGGCGTTCTGGTTGATCAGCTCGAGGCCAGTTTTGGCAAGACGAGCTACGGGCGCCGCGATTTGCGCCTCGAAGCCGAGGACGCCGAGTCGCTGCGAACGCTGCTTCCGGGTATAAATCCCAAGTCGATATGCGGCAAGGTCCCACAGAGCGTGAGCCATATGGATGGTTTGCGTTTGGCATTTGAGGATGACACGTGGTTGCTGGTTCGTCCGAGTGGGACCGAGCCGGTTGTGCGCGTATACGCCGAGGGCTTTTCGGTGGAGGAGCGCGATGAGCTACTCGATGCCGGTTGCGCTTTAGCTAGGGGAGCCTATCCGCTCTAGCCATGAGACCGCTCTCCATAAAGACGCGCTCGGTGAATGGTAGGTAACGGCTGGCAAACGTCAGCTGAATCCCAAAATGTGTAGGAAATGTGTGCGCCCAGATTCCCGCCCCGGACGCCCCTCCGGTCTGGCAATATATCTCCTTGCCGCGCGGCCCGGTGGAACCGGATGAGCCGCGAAGGCGTGCACCTTGAGAACCGGATACTGCGAGGATGGACACACCAGATGTGTCGCATCCGGGCAGACATCGAACCATTTGAAATGGTCTAACTTGGATTTGTTTTTCGCAAGGCCGCCGAGAGGCGGCCCCGAGAAATTCCTTTTCCTATCAAATAGAACCATATGAATCGAACGGAACCGATCAGCTAATAGTTGTGAGGACCGGACGGGCTCGAAGCCCATATATTTTGGACGGAGAGTTCGATCCTGGCTCAGGATGAACGCTGGCGGCGCGCCTAACACATGCAAGTCGAACGGCACCCACCTCCGGGTGGAAGCGAGTGGCGAACGGCTGAGTAACACGTGGAGAACCTGCCCCCTCCCCCGGGATAGCCGCCCGAAAGGACGGGTAATACCGGATACCCCGGGGTGCCGCATGGCACCCCGGCTAAAGCCCCGACGGGAGGGGATGGCTCCGCGGCCCATCAGGTAGACGGCGGGGTGACGGCCCACCGTGCCGACAACGGGTAGCCGGGTTGAGAGACCGACCGGCCAGATTGGGACTGAGACACGGCCCAGACTCCTACGGGAGGCAGCAGTGGGGAATCTTGCGCAATGGGGGGAACCCTGACGCAGCGACGCCGCGTGCGGGACGGAGGCCTTCGGGTCGTAAACCGCTTTCAGCAGGGAAGAGTCAAGACTGTACCTGCAGAAGAAGCCCCGGCTAACTACGTGCCAGCAGCCGCGGTAATACGTAGGGGGCGAGCGTTATCCGGATTCATTGGGCGTAAAGCGCGCGTAGGCGGCCCGGCAGGCCGGGGGTCGAAGCGGGGGGCTCAACCCCCCGAAGCCCCCGGAACCTCCGCGGCTTGGGTCCGGTAGGGGAGGGTGGAACACCCGGTGTAGCGGTGGAATGCGCAGATATCGGGTGGAACACCGGTGGCGAAGGCGGCCCTCTGGGCCGAGACCGACGCTGAGGCGCGAAAGCTGGGGGAGCGAACAGGATTAGATACCCTGGTAGTCCCAGCCGTAAACGATGGACGCTAGGTGTGGGGGGACGATCCCCCCGTGCCGCAGCCAACGCATTAAGCGTCCCGCCTGGGGAGTACGGCCGCAAGGCTAAAACTCAAAGGAATTGACGGGGGCCCGCACAAGCAGCGGAGCATGTGGCTTAATTCGAAGCAACGCGAAGAACCTTACCAGGGCTTGACATATGGGTGAAGCGGGGGAGACCCCGTGGCCGAGAGGAGCCCATACAGGTGGTGCATGGCTGTCGTCAGCTCGTGTCGTGAGATGTTGGGTTAAGTCCCGCAACGAGCGCAACCCCCGCCGCGTGTTGCCATCGGGTGATGCCGGGAACCCACGCGGGACCGCCGCCGTCAAGGCGGAGGAGGGCGGGGACGACGTCAAGTCATCATGCCCCTTATGCCCTGGGCTGCACACGTGCTACAATGGCCGGTACAGAGGGATGCCACCCCGCGAGGGGGAGCGGATCCCGGAAAGCCGGCCCCAGTTCGGATTGGGGGCTGCAACCCGCCCCCATGAAGTCGGAGTTGCTAGTAATCGCGGATCAGCATGCCGCGGTGAATGCGTTCCCGGGCCTTGTACACACCGCCCGTCACACCACCCGAGTCGTCTGCACCCGAAGTCGCCGGCCCAACCTTTCGAGGGGGGAGGCGCCGAAGGTGTGGAGGGTGAGGGGGGTGAAGTCGTAACAAGGTAGCCGTACCGGAAGGTGCGGCTGGATCACCTCCTTTCTAGGGAGATACGTTCTTAGAGAGACAAACTTTAACTCGAATAGAGGGCAGGAGCCCGTCCGGTGGATGTCGCCCGCGATGAAGTCCCCGCAGCACCCGGTCCCCGGGGTCGCACCCGCGTACCTTGAGAGCCGCATAGCGATAGGAGAGAGATGGAAGATCATTCTTCCAGACTCGATTCTTTTCTGCGATTTATCAGACAGAATGATAGCAATCATTCATCCGATCCAAACAAGAAGAATTCACTTATAAATGAGTGAGGAGCATCTGATCGCGAGCACAGTCAACTACTGTGCCGCGGTATGAGATACCCGAATTGCGACATACGAGCGCTATTCATGATATCGATTAATTAATTTTAGCGACACGTGGATATCCCGCGGGCCCGAGAGCGGTCCCGCAAGATACCACGGGCGCACGGCGGATGCCTTGGCACAGGGAGCCGATGAAGGACGCGGCAAGCTGCGATAATCCCCGGCGAGGAGCACACATCCTTCGACCCGGGG
The DNA here is from genome assembly GCA_025992855.1 of Coriobacteriaceae bacterium. Classification (NCBI taxonomy): domain Bacteria; kingdom Bacillati; phylum Actinomycetota; class Coriobacteriia; order Coriobacteriales; family Coriobacteriaceae; species Coriobacteriaceae bacterium. The sequence goes on along the minus strand of DAJPGB010000001.1, from coordinate 212,413 downwards.
GTCTCCGAATGGGCGAACCCATCCGTAGCAGTACGGATATCCCGACCCCGAACACATAGGGGCCGGGAGGACAACCCGGGGAACTGAAACATCTAAGTACCCGGAGGAGAGGAAATCAATCTCGAGACTCCCCGAGTAGCGGCGAGCGAAAGGGGACCGATGGCCAAACCGTCGAGCGGGCATACCCGGCAGGGGTTCCGCCGACGGGGTTGCAGGGCCGCGCATCCGGGGGCTGCCGCCCCCGGGCGCAGGTCCGGCTGGGGAGCGGAACGGCATGGGAGGGCCGGCCGCAGCGGGTGACAGCCCCGTACGCGAACCCAGACCGGACGGCGCGACGCGGTCCCTGAGTAGGGCCGGGCACGTGAAACCCGGTCCGAACCTGGGTGGACCACCATCCAAGCCTGAGTACTACCCTGTGACCGATAGCGCACCAGTACCGTGAGGGAAAGGTGAAAAGCACCCCGGGAGGGGAGTGAAACAGTACCTGAAACCGTGCGCCCACGAGCAGTCGGAGCAACTTTTCAGTTGTGACGGCGTGCCTTTTGTAGAATGAGCCAGCGAGTCGCTGGCGCGGGGCGAGGTTAACCGAAAGGGAGCCGGAGCGAAAGCGAGCCTTAACAGGGCGACTTGAGTCCCGCGCCGCGGACGCGAAGCCGGGTGAGCTATCCGTGGGCAGGCTGAAGCGGGGGTAAGACCCCGTGGAGGGCCGAACGCACGTCGGTTGAAAACGGCGGCGATGACCTGCGGATAGGGGTGAAAGGCCAATCAAACCCGGAGATATCTCGTTCTCCCCGAAATAGCTTTAGGGCTAGCGTCGCGCGTTCACCGCCGGAGGTAGAGCACCGGATGGACGAGGGGGCTTCGCCGCCTACCGAATCCAACCGAACTCCGAATGCCGGCGGCCCAGAGCGCGGCAGTCAGAGCATGTGGGCTAAGCTGTGTGCTCGAGAGGGAAACAGCCCGGACCGCCCGCTAAGGTCCCCAAGTTCCAGCCGAGTGGCAAAGGATGTGCGTCCGCCCAGACAACCAGGATGTTGGCTTAGAAGCAGCCATGCATTCAAAGAGTGCGTAACAGCTCACTGGTCGAGTGGACATGCGCCGACAATACACGGGGCTAAGCTGGACACCGAAGCGGCGGGATTTTGACTTTCAGAATCGGTAGGGGAGCTTCCCATGGGCGGCGAAGCCGCCGGGCGACCGGCGGTGGAGCGCATGGGAGTGAGAATGCTGGCATGAGTAGCGAGAGACGAGAGAGTAACTCGTCCGCCGTGAACCCGAGGTTTCCTGGGCAAGGCTAATCCTCCCAGGGTCAGTCGGGGGCTAAGGCGAGGCCGGGAGGCGTAGCCGACGCGCAGCAGGCAGACATTCCTGCACCGCGCACGCGGCGCTACGACCGACGGGGCGACGGATGGGGGTGGCTCGGCGGGGTTCTGGACGTCCCCGTGATGGAGCGCGGCCCGCGGACCAGGGAAATCCGGTCCGCACGAGGGCGAGGCTCCGGACGAAGCGATCAAGCGAAGCGAGTGAGCCCGAGGTCCCTAGAAAAACCCCTAGGCAGGCGCGTGCGCGCCCGTACCGCAAACCGACACAGGTGGGTGGGTAGAACATACCGAGGCGATCGGGTCAACCATGGTCAAGGAACTCGGCACAATGGCCCCGTAACTTCGGGAGAAGGGGTGCCCGCGCGTACGTGAACCGGCTTGCCCGGGGAGCGGAGGCGGGCCGCAGTGGAGAGGCCCAAGCGACTGTTTACCAAAAACACAGGACTCTGCAGAAGCCGCAAGGCGACGTATAGGGTCTGACGCCTGCCCGGTGCCGGAAGGTCACGCGGAGGAGTTAGCCGCAAGGCGAAGCCCCGAAGCCAAGCCCCGGTAAACGGCGGCCGTAACTATAACGGTCCTAAGGTAGCGAAATTCCTTGTCGGGTAAGTTCCGACCTGCACGAAAGGCGCAACGACTTGGGCGCTGTCTCGACCATGGACCCGGTGAAATTGCACTGGTCGTGAAGATGCGACTTACCCGCGGAAGGACGGAAAGACCCCGTGAACCTTCACTGCAGCTTGGCATTGGCCGCTGGTCCCGCGTGTAGAGGATAGGCAGGAGGCACAGATCCGGAGGCGCCAGCCCCCGGGGAGCCGCCCTTGGAATACTGCCCTCGCGCGACCGGCGTCCTAACCCGAGGCCGTCAACCGGCTCGGGGACCGTGCCAGGCGGGCAGTTTGACTGGGGCGGTCGCCTCCTAAAGGGTAACGGAGGCGCGCGAAGGTCCGCTCGGGACGGTCGGCAACCGTCCTTTTGAATGCAAGAGTACAAGCGGGCTTGACTGCGAGGCCCACAAGCCGAGCAGGTGCGAAAGCAGGCTCTAGTGATCCGGCGGCCCCGAGTGGGTGGGCCGTCGCTCAACGGATAAAAGGTACTCCGGGGATAACAGGCTGATCTTGCCCAAGAGTCCACATCGACGGCAAGGTTTGGCACCTCGATGTCGGCTCATCGCATCCTGGGGCTGGAGCAGGTCCCAAGGGTACGGCTGTTCGCCGTTTAAAGCGGTACGCGAGCTGGGTTCAGAACGTCGTGAGACAGTTCGGTCCCTATCCTCCGTGGGCGCAGGAGAATCGATGGAGGCTGCCCCCAGTACGAGAGGACCGGGGTGGACGCACCTCCGGTGAACCGGTTGTCGACCAACGGCACGGCCGGGTAGCCGCGTGCGGCGCGGATAACCGCTGAAGGCATCTAAGCGGGAAGCCGTTCCAGGGATTAGTTCTCCTTCCGGTAAGGGCCCAGGTAGACTACCTGGTCGATAGACGGCAGGTGCAAGGCTGGCGACAGCCTCAGCCGAGCCGCACTAATCGCCCGAGCTCTTCCGGAACCGCACCTCGCGGCCCGCGGGACTGAGCGCTCATGCGCGCGGTCCGGGCACGAGGATGCCCCCGAGTCACCTCTCCTATGCGCCATGCGGCCCCCAGGGCACGTGAGTAGACACCGGACACCGTAACGGTGGGCGCCGCCCACCGGTCAGCGGCCAGAGCATGGGGGGCACGCCCGGTCCCGTTCCGAACCCGGAAGCTAAGCCCCATCGCGCCGAGAGTACTGCGGGGTCAGCCCGTGGGAGGCCAGGGCGCCGCTGACCGGTGGACGGCACCGAGCCGTACGCTTGGATTGAAGAAGGGGGAGGCCTCGCGGCCTCCCCCTTTTTTGCATTACAGGAGAATCATGTAGCAATGGGGCCCTATCGTTGTTTGATAGGGCCCCCATTGCTATTTAAGTCGGTTGCTCAAAGCAATATCGCTTCTTGCATCCATGAGCATATGCCTCCCGTTGATTGGGGTATAAGACCAGTACGTCTACATCAGACAGCAAGATCACCGAGGTCATACGGTCTGTCTGGGAACTATGGCCACCTATAAGACCTTGGCTATTTTCAGGGCCTCATGATTCATTTGTGAACAAAATATGGAGTGCGCGATTCCCGCCCCGCAGGCCCCTCCGGTCTGGCAATATATCTCCTTGCCGCGCGGCCCGGTGGAACCGGATGAGCCGCGAAGGCGTGCACCTTGAGAACCGGATACTGCGAGGATGGACACACCAGATGTGTCGCATCCGGGCAGACATCGAACCATTTGAAATGGTCTAACTTGGATTTGTTTTTCGCAAGGCCGCCGAGAGGCGGCCCCGAGAAATTCCTTTTCCTATCAAATAGAACCATATGAATCGAACGGAACCGATCAGCTAATAGTTGTGAGGACCGGACGGGCTCGAAGCCCATATATTTTGGACGGAGAGTTCGATCCTGGCTCAGGATGAACGCTGGCGGCGCGCCTAACACATGCAAGTCGAACGGCACCCACCTCCGGGTGGAAGCGAGTGGCGAACGGCTGAGTAACACGTGGAGAACCTGCCCCCTCCCCCGGGATAGCCGCCCGAAAGGACGGGTAATACCGGATACCCCGGGGTGCCGCATGGCACCCCGGCTAAAGCCCCGACGGGAGGGGATGGCTCCGCGGCCCATCAGGTAGACGGCGGGGTGACGGCCCACCGTGCCGACAACGGGTAGCCGGGTTGAGAGACCGACCGGCCAGATTGGGACTGAGACACGGCCCAGACTCCTACGGGAGGCAGCAGTGGGGAATCTTGCGCAATGGGGGGAACCCTGACGCAGCGACGCCGCGTGCGGGACGGAGGCCTTCGGGTCGTAAACCGCTTTCAGCAGGGAAGAGTCAAGACTGTACCTGCAGAAGAAGCCCCGGCTAACTACGTGCCAGCAGCCGCGGTAATACGTAGGGGGCGAGCGTTATCCGGATTCATTGGGCGTAAAGCGCGCGTAGGCGGCCCGGCAGGCCGGGGGTCGAAGCGGGGGGCTCAACCCCCCGAAGCCCCCGGAACCTCCGCGGCTTGGGTCCGGTAGGGGAGGGTGGAACACCCGGTGTAGCGGTGGAATGCGCAGATATCGGGTGGAACACCGGTGGCGAAGGCGGCCCTCTGGGCCGAGACCGACGCTGAGGCGCGAAAGCTGGGGGAGCGAACAGGATTAGATACCCTGGTAGTCCCAGCCGTAAACGATGGACGCTAGGTGTGGGGGGACGATCCCCCCGTGCCGCAGCCAACGCATTAAGCGTCCCGCCTGGGGAGTACGGCCGCAAGGCTAAAACTCAAAGGAATTGACGGGGGCCCGCACAAGCAGCGGAGCATGTGGCTTAATTCGAAGCAACGCGAAGAACCTTACCAGGGCTTGACATATGGGTGAAGCGGGGGAGACCCCGTGGCCGAGAGGAGCCCATACAGGTGGTGCATGGCTGTCGTCAGCTCGTGTCGTGAGATGTTGGGTTAAGTCCCGCAACGAGCGCAACCCCCGCCGCGTGTTGCCATCGGGTGATGCCGGGAACCCACGCGGGACCGCCGCCGTCAAGGCGGAGGAGGGCGGGGACGACGTCAAGTCATCATGCCCCTTATGCCCTGGGCTGCACACGTGCTACAATGGCCGGTACAGAGGGATGCCACCCCGCGAGGGGGAGCGGATCCCGGAAAGCCGGCCCCAGTTCGGATTGGGGGCTGCAACCCGCCCCCATGAAGTCGGAGTTGCTAGTAATCGCGGATCAGCATGCCGCGGTGAATGCGTTCCCGGGCCTTGTACACACCGCCCGTCACACCACCCGAGTCGTCTGCACCCGAAGTCGCCGGCCCAACCTTTCGAGGGGGGAGGCGCCGAAGGTGTGGAGGGTGAGGGGGGTGAAGTCGTAACAAGGTAGCCGTACCGGAAGGTGCGGCTGGATCACCTCCTTTCTAGGGAGATACGTTCTTAGAGAGACAAACTTTAACTCGAATAGAGGGCAGGAGCCCGTCCGGTGGATGTCGCCCGCGATGAAGTCCCCGCAGCACCCGGTCCCCGGGGTCGCACCCGCGTACCTTGAGAGCCGCATAGCGATAGGAGAGAGATGGAAGATCATTCTTCCAGACTCGATTCTTTTCTGCGATTTATCAGACAGAATGATAGCAATCATTCATCCGATCCAAACAAGAAGAATTCACTTATAAATGAGTGAGGAGCATCTGATCGCGAGCACAGTCAACTACTGTGCCGCGGTATGAGATACCCGAATTGCGACATACGAGCGCTATTCATGATATCGATTAATTAATTTTAGCGACACGTGGATATCCCGCGGGCCCGAGAGCGGTCCCGCAAGATACCACGGGCGCACGGCGGATGCCTTGGCACAGGGAGCCGATGAAGGACGCGGCAAGCTGCGATAATCCCCGGCGAGGAGCACACATCCTTCGACCCGGGGGTCTCCGAATGGGCGAACCCATCCGTAGCAGTACGGATATCCCGACCCCGAACACATAGGGGCCGGGAGGACAACCCGGGGAACTGAAACATCTAAGTACCCGGAGGAGAGGAAATCAATCTCGAGACTCCCCGAGTAGCGGCGAGCGAAAGGGGACCGATGGCCAAACCGTCGAGCGGGCATACCCGGCAGGGGTTCCGCCGACGGGGTTGCAGGGCCGCGCATCCGGGGGCTGCCGCCCCCGGGCGCAGGTCCGGCTGGGGAGCGGAACGGCATGGGAGGGCCGGCCGCAGCGGGTGACAGCCCCGTACGCGAACCCAGACCGGACGGCGCGACGCGGTCCCTGAGTAGGGCCGGGCACGTGAAACCCGGTCCGAACCTGGGTGGACCACCATCCAAGCCTGAGTACTACCCTGTGACCGATAGCGCACCAGTACCGTGAGGGAAAGGTGAAAAGCACCCCGGGAGGGGAGTGAAACAGTACCTGAAACCGTGCGCCCACGAGCAGTCGGAGCAACTTTTCAGTTGTGACGGCGTGCCTTTTGTAGAATGAGCCAGCGAGTCGCTGGCGCGGGGCGAGGTTAACCGAAAGGGAGCCGGAGCGAAAGCGAGCCTTAACAGGGCGACTTGAGTCCCGCGCCGCGGACGCGAAGCCGGGTGAGCTATCCGTGGGCAGGCTGAAGCGGGGGTAAGACCCCGTGGAGGGCCGAACGCACGTCGGTTGAAAACGGCGGCGATGACCTGCGGATAGGGGTGAAAGGCCAATCAAACCCGGAGATATCTCGTTCTCCCCGAAATAGCTTTAGGGCTAGCGTCGCGCGTTCACCGCCGGAGGTAGAGCACCGGATGGACGAGGGGGCTTCGCCGCCTACCGAATCCAACCGAACTCCGAATGCCGGCGGCCCAGAGCGCGGCAGTCAGAGCATGTGGGCTAAGCTGTGTGCTCGAGAGGGAAACAGCCCGGACCGCCCGCTAAGGTCCCCAAGTTCCAGCCGAGTGGCAAAGGATGTGCGTCCGCCCAGACAACCAGGATGTTGGCTTAGAAGCAGCCATGCATTCAAAGAGTGCGTAACAGCTCACTGGTCGAGTGGACATGCGCCGACAATACACGGGGCTAAGCTGGACACCGAAGCGGCGGGATTTTAATTCATTAGAATCGGTAGGGGAGCTTCCCATGGGCGGCGAAGCCGCCGGGCGACCGGCGGTGGAGCGCATGGGAGTGAGAATGCTGGCATGAGTAGCGAGAGACGAGAGAGTAACTCGTCCGCCGTGAACCCGAGGTTTCCTGGGCAAGGCTAATCCTCCCAGGGTCAGTCGGGGGCTAAGGCGAGGCCGGGAGGCGTAGCCGACGCGCAGCAGGCAGACATTCCTGCACCGCGCACGCGGCGCTACGACCGACGGGGCGACGGATGGGGGTGGCTCGGCGGGGTTCTGGACGTCCCCGTGATGGAGCGCGGCCCGCGGACCAGGGAAATCCGGTCCGCACGAGGGCGAGGCTCCGGACGAAGCGATCAAGCGAAGCGAGTGAGCCCGAGGTCCCTAGAAAAACCCCTAGGCAGGCGCGTGCGCGCCCGTACCGCAAACCGACACAGGTGGGTGGGTAGAACATACCGAGGCGATCGGGTCAACCATGGTCAAGGAACTCGGCACAATGGCCCCGTAACTTCGGGAGAAGGGGTGCCCGCGCGTACGTGAACGGACTTGCTCCGGGAGCGGAGGCGGGCCGCAGTGGAGAGGCCCAAGCGACTGTTTACCAAAAACACAGGACTCTGCAGAAGCCGCAAGGCGACGTATAGGGTCTGACGCCTGCCCGGTGCCGGAAGGTCACGCGGAGGAGTTAGCCGCAAGGCGAAGCCCCGAAGCCAAGCCCCGGTAAACGGCGGCCGTAACTATAACGGTCCTAAGGTAGCGAAATTCCTTGTCGGGTAAGTTCCGACCTGCACGAAAGGCGCAACGACTTGGGCGCTGTCTCGACCATGGACCCGGTGAAATTGCACTGGTCGTGAAGATGCGACTTACCCGCGGAAGGACGGAAAGACCCCGTGAACCTTCACTGCAGCTTGGCATTGGCCGCTGGTCCCGCGTGTAGAGGATAGGCAGGAGGCACAGATCCGGAGGCGCCAGCCCCCGGGGAGCCGCCCTTGGAATACTGCCCTCGCGCGACCGGCGTCCTAACCCGAGGCCGTCAACCGGCTCGGGGACCGTGCCAGGCGGGCAGTTTGACTGGGGCGGTCGCCTCCTAAAGGGTAACGGAGGCGCGCGAAGGTCCGCTCGGGACGGTCGGCAACCGTCCTTTTGAATGCAAGAGTACAAGCGGGCTTGACTGCGAGGCCCACAAGCCGAGCAGGTGCGAAAGCAGGCTCTAGTGATCCGGCGGCCCCGAGTGGGTGGGCCGTCGCTCAACGGATAAAAGGTACTCCGGGGATAACAGGCTGATCTTGCCCAAGAGTCCACATCGACGGCAAGGTTTGGCACCTCGATGTCGGCTCATCGCATCCTGGGGCTGGAGCAGGTCCCAAGGGTACGGCTGTTCGCCGTTTAAAGCGGTACGCGAGCTGGGTTCAGAACGTCGTGAGACAGTTCGGTCCCTATCCTCCGTGGGCGCAGGAGAATCGATGGAGGCTGCCCCCAGTACGAGAGGACCGGGGTGGACGCACCTCCGGTGAACCGGTTGTCGACCAACGGCACGGCCGGGTAGCCGCGTGCGGCGCGGATAACCGCTGAAGGCATCTAAGCGGGAAGCCGTTCCAGGGATTAGTTCTCCTTCCGGTAAGGGCCCAGGTAGACTACCTGGTCGATAGACGGCAGGTGCAAGGCTGGCGACAGCCTCAGCCGAGCCGCACTAATCGCCCGAGCTCTTCCGGAACCGCACCTCGCGGCCCGCGGGACTGAGCGCTCATGCGCGCGGTCCGGGCACGAGGATGCCCCCGAGTCACCTCTCCTATGCGCCATGCGGCCCCCAGGGCACGTGAGTAGACACCGGACACCGTAACGGTGGGCGCCGCCCACCGGTCAGCGGCCAGAGCATGGGGGGCACGCCCGGTCCCGTTCCGAACCCGGAAGCTAAGCCCCATCGCGCCGAGAGTACTGCGGGGTCAGCCCGTGGGAGGCCAGGGCGCCGCTGACCGGTGGACGGCACCGAGCCGTACGCTTGGATTGAAGAAGGGGGAGGCCTCGCGGCCTCCCCCTTTTTTGCGTTTATGGGCTTCTATCTCACATAGTCGCTGTGTTTTATGACCCTCGTTTGTCGCATCTTCTGTGAACGGGCTACAATAACTGAGTCTGTGCAATATGGAGGTGAACATGGCTGAAGCTGGTATCGGCGTTGACATCGTCGAGATTTCCCGCATGAAATCAATTCTTGAAAAGACGCCGTCGTTTGCTCGGCGTGTGTTTACCGAAGAAGAGTGCGCGTATTGCGATGCCTCTTCGCGTCCTGCCGCTCACTATGCCAGCCGCTTTGCTTCGCGCGAGGCGGTGCTAAAGGCTCTCGGAACGGGATTTAGCCAAGGTGTTGGCCGCAAGGATGTTTCGGTTACGCGCGATAAGCTCGGAAAACCGAAAGCTTTACTTTCCGGTCGCGCGCTCGAGATTGCTCAAGAGCTGGGTGTTGTTGAGGTCGCTCTTTCCATTACGCTTACTGGAGACTTGGCCGTTGCAAATGCCATCGCGATTACCGAAGATGCTCGGCCAAAGCCTAAAGAGGAGAAAGTGAGCACCATGGAGCGCGTCGCGCAGACATTCAAAGAGGCTCGTTCTGTTTTGGATGAGCTTGAGCAGCTGCAGAATTCAGCTTTGTCGGAGCACCTGGGCGATGCTTCGCAAGATACGCTAGGAGCATAGATGAAACCGGTTTTAAGTACCGAGGAAGTCGTTCGTCTCGAGGATATTATCGAACGCGAAGGGACTTCGAAGGCCGAGCTTATGGAGCTAGCGGGTGAGTTTGCCGCTAACGAGGTCTTGAAGCTCAATCCCGATCGGGTTCTCGTTTTGGTCGGTTTTGGTAATAATGGCGGCGACGGTTGGGTTGCCGCCGATATCCTGAGCCATAAGGGTGTGGACGTGGATATCGTCTCCCCAGTTGAGCCCGATGAGATTCCCGCCGCGCTAGCTCGCCACGTTGCTCGTCGTACTGCCGGCCGTGACGTGCACGTGTGCGTTGGCCCTTCGCGTGACGAGCTCGAAGTGTTGATTGATAAGGCCGATGTCGTTGTCGACGCTATTTTTGGCACCGGTTTCCACGGGAATCTGCGTGCGCCTTTCTCCATTTGGATCCCTACGGTCAACGAATGCGCCGATTGCGTCGTGTCTATCGATGTCCCCTCGGGCCTGAATGCCGAGACTGGCGCGGTTGATGACGATTGCATTCGTGCCGAGCGTACGGTAACGATGATTGCCCCTAAGATTGGTTTGTATAGTGCCGATGGTCCTGAGTACGCTGGTGATTTGGTCTGCGGTAATCTTTACGATCGTCTTGACGAGGTTATCGATGATGTGGACCATGCGGCCGAGATCGTTGAGCCTGGCGACTTGGTCGATTACTTCGCTCCGCTGCCAACGAATATCGATAAGTATTCCCGTGGCTCTGTGCTCATTGTTGCCGGCTCTGCGCAGTACCCTGGTGCCGCCATTATGGCAGCCAAGTCTGCTGCCCGTGCTGGTGCCGGTTATGTGGCGGTCGCAACGCCAGATGCCTGTGCTAACCTTATTCGCATGGCGCTTCCTTCGATTCCCGTCTTTGCTATCCCGTCCGATTCCCGCGGTTCCTTTGGTGCTGCTGCGCGCATGACGGTGTGCGAGATTGCAAAGAAGTACAGCTGCGTGCTGTGCGGCCCCGGTATGACGACGTCTGCTGGCGCTATGCAGGTAGTCTCGGGCCTGCTTGAGCTTGATGTACCGCTCATCTTGGACGCCGATGCGCTCAACTGCCTCTCTAAGATTGCCATTGACGGTATCGATAGCAATCCCGAGATGTATCGTCGTGAGCAGCCTCTCGTCATGACGCCGCACTATCGCGAGCTTTCGCGTCTTGTGGCCGGTGACGAGGTCAACGATCTGGGGACTGCAATCGCGGCCGCGCAGAAGGTTGTCTGGGCTGCCGGCTCCGATAATCTCGTGGTTATCGCTAAGGGGCCGACGACGGCTATCTGCGGTGTCGAGCGTGTGCTGCTCCCGCTCTCGGGTCCGGCTTCGCTGGCGACTGCCGGTTCGGGCGATGTTCTTGCGGGCATTTTGGCTGGCACGCTGGCCACCATGCGCGACGAGATGGATCGTTGGGAACTGCTATATTCGTACGCCGTCGCGCTCCACAGCTACGCTGGTTTTGCCGCAGCGACGGAGTACGGTGAGAAGAGCGTTATTGCGACCGATCTGATTGACTTGATCGGCCCCGCCATGGAGTTGGCGGCAAAGGATGCGCTCGAAGATCTGGGAATCATGGACGAAGGGTCGGATGACTAATCATGAATAAGGCCGATTTGACGCGCTGGTCCTGGGTTGAGATCGACCGCGGGGCACTTCGCCGTAACACGAGGGCTTACAAGAACCTGCTCGACCCGCGTCAGCGTCTGTGCTGTGTGGTCAAGGCCGATGCCTATGGCCATGGTGCTGTAGAGTGCGCCAAAATCATGTACTCTGCCGGAGCAGACATGTTTGCTGTGGCGACGGTCAATGAGGGCGTTGAGCTGCGTCAGGGTGGAATTACCAAGCCCGTTCTGATCTTGAGCGAGCCGCCTATCGAGGCAATCCCCACGTTGCTCGAGTTCGACATCATGCCTTCGGTCTATACGTCCGATTTTGCGCTGGCCTATGGCGAATGCGCTGTTGCGGCCGGCAAGGTGGGCAAGTACCATCTGGCTATCGAGACGGGCATGAATCGCATTGGCGTTCACTATACGCAGGTGCTCGACTTTGTACGCGGTATTAGTTTCCATCGCGGCATCCAATGCGATGGCGTCTTTACTCACTTTGCAACGGCCGATGAGCCGACCGGTTGGGACTATAAACTGCAGTGTCAGCGTTTTACCGAGGCCGTTCAGGCGATAAAGGACGCTGGCTTTGAGTGCGGCATCGTGCATTGCGCCAATACGCCGTCCTCAATGCTCGATTCCTCGATGCATTTTGATATGATTCGCGCCGGCATCGGTCTATATGGCCTGCAGCCGTGTGAGTTGAGCGGTCGTGTGATGCAGCTCGATCCCGTCATGGGCGTTCACGCGCGCGTGACACGCGTGGCGCATCCTGCGATGGGCGAGGGCGTGGGTTACGGTTTTACCTATCGCGTACCTCGCACGCGCGTCCAGATTTGCACGTTGCCGATCGGATACGCAGACGGTCTTTCGCGTACGCTTTCCAACCGCATGGATGTGCTATATCGCGGCGAGCGCGTTCGCCAGGTGGGCAATATCTGTATGGACCAATTTATGGTTGCCATTCAGTCCAACCCGGCGCACGAGATTCCCGAGGCCGAGTACGGCGACGAGATGATTATTGTCGGCCGCGACGGCGATGCCGAGATTACCATGGACGAGATGGCGCGCCTGCGTGGCACGATTAACTACGAGGTCGCCTGCGGCTTTGGCATGCGTCTCGACAAGGTCTACGTGTAGGAGCCGCCATGGGCGTCATGCACATCCCCGGCCATAGCCATCAGGCGCCGCGCGAGGTCGCGCTCGAGGAGATCGAGGCGGTTTTAGGCGATTGCCGCCTGTGCCAGCTTTATCAATCGCGCCATAACATCGTTTTTGGCGTGGGAAATCCCCATGCCCGTGTGATGTTTATCGGTGAGGCGCCGGGCCGCAACGAGGATTTGCAGGGCGAACCTTTTGTGGGGGCGGCAGGCGAGGACCTCAACGGCATTCTGTCTTTGGCGGGCCTTAAGCGCGAAGACGTTTATATCGCCAACGTGCTTAAGTGTCGCCCGCCGGGAAATCGCAATCCTCGTCCCGAGGAAGTTCTGGCCTGCTCCCCGTTTTTGCGTGAGCAGATTCGAAGCATTTGGCCCGATATCATCGTGACGCTCGGCAATCCCGCGACGCACTTTGTGCTCAAGACCGAGATCGGCATTACCAAACTGCGCGGCAGGTTCCATCAGATGGGGCACTTTGTGGTGATGCCCACGTTCCATCCGGCGGCGGCGCTGCGCAACCCGGCATGGCAGGAGCTGCTGGAGGAAGACTTTAAGATGCTGGGCGACTACCTGGAGCGACATCCCGCGCCAGAGAGCGCCTCGAACTAATAAGGAGCGCATATGTCCCTGGAGCGCCTGGGGGTAGGTACTTTCAAAACGACTTGCACCGCCGATACGGAGCATTTTGGCGAGCTGGTCGCACCGTGCCTGGAAGATGGCGATGTTTTGATTTTGACCGGCGGCCTGGGGGTGGGCAAAACACACTTTACCAAGGGTGTCTCACGCGGTCTGGGCGACGGGCATATGGTTACAAGCCCTACGTTTGCGCTCATGGCCGTTCACGACCAAGGTCGTATTCCGCTGTTCCACTTTGACCTGTACCGCCTGGAGCATGCCTACGAGCTCGAGGATACAGGCATTTTCGATGTGCTGGGCTACGAGGGTGCTTGCCTGCTGGAATGGGGCGAACAATTCCAGGACGAGCTGACGGATGAGTATCTTTCGGTAACGCTCAAACGTGATGAGGACGATAGCGATGTGCGAACGATAACGCTCGAGGCGCACGGCGAGCGCGCAACGGAGCTTTCCGATTTGATTGATAAGGCTGTACAAGATGAGCTTGCTTAACGATAACGCGCTGGTTGTGGCGCTCGATACCTCGACCGACATGCTTGCCTGCGCGGCAAGTTGGACCGATGCGCAGACGGGCGAGGCGAAGCTGGCGAGTGGCGACCATCTGTGCCGCCGCCACGCTAACGTGGAACTCGTGAATACCGTTGATGGCGTGCTGGCACAGGCCGGTTTGGATCGCAGCGATGTCGGCTGCTATGTGGTCGGTCGTGGTCCGGGCTCGTTTACGGGCGTGCGCATTGGCATCTCTACCGCAAAAGGCCTGGCGCGCGGTGCCAACGTGCCGCTGCTGGGCGTATCGACGCTCGATGCCTGCGCATGGACGGCGTGGAAGGCTGGAGTGCGCGGCAAGCTCGGTATTCTTGCCGATGCCATGCGCGGCGAGGTGTACCCGGCGTTGTATGTGTTGAACGATGAGGGCCCTGAGCGACTGTTTGAGCGCGAGCGCGTGGCTAAGGCCGCCGTGGCGCTCGACGAGTGGCGCCAGGCCGCCGATTGGGATCAGGTTAAGCTGACTGGCGACGGTTTGGTGCGCTATGGCAAGCTGCTGGACGAGGACGAGACCGCCCGCTGCGTAGAGCGCGCCTTGTGGTGGCCTTCGGGTGAGGGCCTGCTCCTTGCGCATGCCGCAGGTGACGGCGATCCGGCCCGCGTCCTACCGATCTATACGCGTCTTTCGGATGCCGAGGAAAACGAGCGTAAGCGTCTCGGTCTTGCCGAGAGTGCGCAGAGTGAAATTACGGGCGTTGCTGATGAGCTCGCCGGTCGCCATCTGCAGCTCCGTCCCATGGGTGCAGCGGATGCCGAGGGCGCAAGCGCGCTAGAGGCTGCCTGCTTTGAAGGTGCTGGACACGAGGCGTGGACTCCGGGCATGTTCCTGTCCGAGCTGGGCGAGGATGTCGCGGCGCCGCGCAGCTGGTGGGTTGCGCACGACGACGGTCAGCTGTTAGGTCTTGCCGGCGGCATGGTCGTGGATGGTGACGTGCAAATTATGGACGTTGCCGTCGATCCGACGCATCGCCGTGAGGGTATTGCCCGTAAGCTGCTGTCGCATGTGAGCTATGACGCCCAGATGCTTGGCTGCACGACGGCATCGCTCGAGGTCGAGGACGGCAACGAGGGTGCGATCGCACTCTATGCCGCCCTGGGCTTTACCGAGGCGGGCCGCCGCCGCGGGTACTACGGTGCCGGCAAAGATGCCATCGTCATGACGGCTCCGCTGCCTCTGGTGCTTCCGGTCGACAATGCTTCGCCCGAGCCGACGGCAGCTGAGCAGCGCGTATGGCCGCTGCCCGCACCCGAGCGCACCGTTGAGGAGCGTGCCGAAATTGAGCGCCGTCGCCTCGTGCTTGCCATCGAGAGCTCCTGCGATGAGACGGCCGTGGCGATTATCGACGCGGACGGCAACATGCTTGCCAACCAGGTATCGACGCAGATCGATTTCCATGCCCGTTTTGGTGGCGTGGTGCCCGAGATTGCCTCACGCAAGCACGTTGAGGTTATCGTGAGTGTCGTGGACGCGGCGCTCGAGGATGCCGCGGCATCGCTTGGTCTTGAGGGCGGAGCGATTGCCCCCAGCGAGCTAGCCGCCGTGGGTGTGACGCAGGGTCCGGGCCTGGTGGGTGCCCTCGTGGTGGGCGTCGCCTTTGCCAAGGGCTTTGCCTATGCTGCCGGCAAGCCGCTCGTGTGCGTCAACCATCTGGAGGGCCACCTGTTCGCCAACCTTCTGGCGCAGCCCGACCTCAAGCCGCCGTTTATCTTTACGCTCGTCTCGGGTGGCCACACCATGCTTGTCCACGTAAAGGCGTGGGGTGACTACGAGGTGCTCGGCGAGACGCTCGACGACGCCGTGGGCGAGGCCTTCGACAAGGTTGCCAAGGCGTTGGGCCTGGGCTATCCCGGTGGCCCCATCATTTCCAAGCTGGCCGAGACGGGCAATCCCAAGGCGATTGACTTCCCCCGTGCGCTTAACAGCAGGGGAGACTATCGCTTCTCGCTCTCGGGTCTAAAGACGGCCGTGACGCTCTACATTGAGCAGGAGACCAAGGCTGGGCGTACGATTCATCTGCCCGACCTGGCGGCTTCGTTTGAGGCGGCGGTCTTTGACGTGCAGTACAAGAAGGCCAAGAACGCGCTGCATGCTACCGGGTGCAAGGAGTACTGCATCGGCGGCGGCGTTTCGGCCAACCCGCATCTGCGCGAGATGATGATCAAAAAGCTCGGACGCCAGGGCATCCGTGTGACGGTACCGCCTCTCTCGGCATGCACCGACAACGCCGCCATGATCGCGGAGGTCGCCCGTCGCAAATTCGACCGAGGAGAAATCTCGCCGTTCGACGTCGACGCCGATCCGAATATGACGCTGTAACTGGTAAGGCTCGGTCCCCGGTCGGAGGGGCCGGATATAAGGTTTCCTGCTCTACAGTCCTGCGCAAGACGAAGGCCACATTAAGTGGCCTTCTTTGCGTGCGGAACTCGCGATAAACCTTATATCCGGCCCCTCCGACCGGGGACCTTTCTGTATCGATATAGCTTCTGAGCTGGAGCGGTGTCGACAACGTCCAGCAAAGTTAACCTGCCAGCGTCGAATTCACGCCGTTCTTTAGCTGGAAGAAAAGATGGCGTGCGGAGCTTTGCTCCGCACATTTGGGATGGGAGTCCCTGCGCGCTGCGGGGGCCGGGCGGCATATATGAACTTTATCGCGAGTTCCGCACGCAAAGGAAAGCACTTAATGTGCTTTCCGTCTTGCGCAGGACTGCAGAGCAGGAAAGTTCATATATGCCGCCCGGCCCCCGCAGCGCGCAGGGACATCTCTCATGCAAAAACTGTCGCAGGATAAAGTCCGAGGTCAGTGGCGTTTTATACCGAGAATTTCAAAAAAAGTTGAAAATTCATTACAAATTTGCGTTGACTTTAGGTAACTAAAGTTTCATACTCCTTTTCATCCACTGGGGGATGTGAACACGCACGGATCGTTCGCATCATGATTGAAGAGGATTTCTTAGACATGTTCACGCATCAGCTAAACATTATCAGCGTAGTAATTATCTGATGCGGGTTAGCACATACAGCTAGCCCGTACGATAACGGGCGGCTGATGATAATGAGGGCCGTCGAGCGCAACCGACGGCCCTCATTTTTTATGTCTGGGAAGTTCTTTTTAGAGGAGGAAATGTAATGAACGGAGTTTTGCTCATGGTTGTGGCCGCGGCGGTGCTCGCCTGCGGCTATCTGGGCTACGGCCGCTGGCTGGCCAACAAGTGGGGCGTTGACAAAGAGGCCCTCACGCCGGCCAAGCGCATGAAGGACGGCAAGAGCTTCTCGCCCGTCTCCGCCTTCACCGCGTTCTCGCACCAGTTCAGCTCGATCTGTGGTGCTGGCCCTGTCACGGGTACGATCGTCGCCATGGCCTTTGGCTGGCTGCCCGTCGTGCTCTGGGTCCTCGTTGGCGGCATCTTCTTCGGCGCCGTCCACGACTTCGGCGCCCTGTACGCCTCGATGAAGAACAACGGCAAGTCGCTCGCTCAGCTCATCGAGAAGTACATCGGCAAGACCGGCCGTCGCCTGTTCCTGCTGTTCTGCTGGCTGTTCTGCATCATCGTCATCGCTGCCTTCACCGACATGGTCTGCAAGACGTTCATGTTCACCCCGGCCGTTGACGCTTCTGGCGCTGCTACCGGTGCCGTCGACTTCACCAAGTCCTATGCCGCCGGCTGCGCTGGTACCATCTCCATCCTGTTCACCTTCGTCGCTATCGCCTTCGGTTGGGCCCAGAAGAAGTTCAACCTCACCGGTGCTGCCGAGTTCGTCACCGGCGTGGTCCTCATGGTTCTCATGTTCGCCGTCGGCATGCAGTTCCCGGTCTACCTGGACAAGTTCCAGTGGTTCGCCGTCGTTATGGTCTACCTGGTCTTCGCTGGCGCTATGCCCATCCAGATGCTCAAGACCCCGCGTGACTACCTCACCTCGATCATGATGATCGTCATGATCGTCTGCGCTGTCCTCGGCATCGTCGTCCTGGGTGTTAACGGCCAGGCTACGATGACTGCTCCGGTCTTCACCGGCTTCTCCACTGCCTCCGGCATGATGTTCCCGGTCCTGTTTGTCTCCGTTGCTTGCGGCGCTCTCTCCGGTTTCCACAGCCTCGTTTCTTCCGGTACCTCCTCTAAGCAGGTCGAGAAGGAGCAGGACGCCGTCAAGGTTGGCTACGGCGCCATGATCGTCGAGTCCTTCGTCGGCATCCTCGCCATCATCGTCGCCGGCATCATGTTCTCCGACATGAACACCGCCGGTACCGGTGCCCTCAACGCCGGTGTCGCTTCCACGCCGTTCCAGATCTTCGCCGCTGGCATCTCCCGCGGCATGCAGGCCTTCGGCGTTGACGGCACGCTCGCTACCGTCTTCATGACCATGAACGTTTCCGCTCTGGCCCTGACCTCGCTCGATGCCGTCGCCCGCATCGCCCGCACTTCCTTCTCCGAGTTCTTTGCCCAGACCAACGACGCACTGGCCATCGAGTCCAAGGCCGGCTACATGAAGGTCCTCGGTAACCCCTGGTTCGCCACGGTCGTCACCCTGCTTCCCGGTCTCGCCCTCGCCTTTGGCGGCTATGCCAACATCTGGCCGCTCTTTGGTGCTTCCAACCAGCTGCTCGGCGGTATGACCATGATCACCCTCGCTGTGTTCTGCAAGTGCACTGGCCGCAAGGGCTGGATGCTCTACGTGCCCGTCGCCTTCCTGCTCTGCTGCACCTTCACCTCGCTGGTCCAGAGCGCCATGGGCTGCATGACCGCCGTCCAGGCCTACGGTTTCTTTGGCACCATCCCGGCTACCGCCACCACGGCCGCCGTCTCCGTCGCCGCCACCAAGGGCCTGCAGCTCGTCTTCGCCGTCCTGCTGATGGTCCTGGGCCTCATCGTTGCCGTCAACTGCCTCAAGGAGTTCTTCGGCAAAGAGGCTGGCTCTATGCCCGACGAGGAGCCCGAGTGGTCCGAGATGGGCAAGGCCGAGTATGGCCGCGCCGCTGCCGCCGAGGCTCCTGCCGACGCCGAGGCCGCCAAGGCCTAGTCGATCGGACGGATAGAATCCTCCATCTATATGACTCGGAAAGACCGGGTCCGCAATCAAGCGGACCCGGTCTTTTTTCTTGTGAGAACAGGTGGTGCAAGGGCGTTCTCGCAGATGTTTTGCGTGGATAGGCTCGTGCGTTGTACCATATAGACGTATATGTGTGCATATGAAAGGGGCCCCGTGGCCAAGACGGTATATTCCGATAATCAAAACAATGTCGACGCTCTGGCTGAGCGCCTGAGCAGCCAGACGTCGCTTTCTGCTGAGCGTGCCAAGCTGGTTGCCTACGATCTGCTTTGTCGCAAGGCGCTCAAGATTAAGTCGAGTGCGCTGGCGCAGATTTTCCGCTCCGTCGATAAGGAATGCGACACCAAGGCGATGCGCGATGAGCTTATCGAGGCAAATATCGTGACCAAGATCGAGGGTAGCGGCATTAACGGGCGCCCGGCGTTCTATACCATCAATGCTGAGATCCGCGATGCCCAGGAGCAGCCTGCCGAGGTCGCTGAAGAGGCTTCCGTCGATGATTCTGTTGAGATGCCCGCTGTGGAGGAAGTTGCTCCGCGTGAGCATGTCGATACTGACGAGCTGCTCGATGAGCATGTCGTGCGCGCCTTCACCGCCAAGGCGGGGCGAGGCGGCTTTGGCGGAGGCGGCAAGCGCGATGCGCAGCGCCGTGCCCAGCAGGAGCGTTTCCGTCGTGCCGTGGCTCAAAAGGACGGGGCCGATGTCGAGGCTGTTGAGAACGAGCCTGTCGCCGAGCCGCAGGAGTCTGTGAAAGAGCAAAAGTCCGCTGAGCCTCGGGAGCCCAAGCATCGTCGCGGTGCGCACTTTAAGGCCGAGCAGCAGGATGCCGCGCGCGAAGTCGAAAAGCCTGTCGAGACCGTGGATGCGGCTGACGAGCCGGCCAAGAAGACCTCGGGCTCGTGTCGTCCCGGTCGTGGCTTTGTGGGTCGTGCGTATCCCGTAAAGCGTCAGGAAAAGGTCGATCAGGTTCCGGAGACACGCGCCGAGAAGGCCGAGAGGCCTGCCGAGCCGGAAGTTCGTGAACAGAAGCCTGCTGAGCAGCAGGCTGCGTCCGATGCTGAGGTTCAGGGCCAGCAACCTGCGAGCGAGCAGACGGGGGAGGGCACTTCGAGCAAGCCTCGCCGTCGTCGTCATCGTGGCGGTCGCGGCTCAAATGTCCAGACCGCTGCCGAACAGGGAGCGACGCGCGACGAAGATGCGAAGGCGGACACTCCGGTGGAGCAGCCCAGGCGTCTGTCGGCGAAGGAGGGCAAGCCTGAGCGCTCGCAAAAGCAGGCGTCTACGCCGAAGCGCGAGCGCGGTGCTCAAGGCGACTCCAAGCGCAAGTCTCAGAAGAAGCCCGAGTTTGCCGCGGCAGATGCTGCTGCTCGGCAGGCCGAGACGACTGCTCACGGCGAGGTTTCGGCATTTGCCCTTGCCCGCGTTTTGGGCAGGCAGCTGCTCAAAGTTGTCCCTACGCCTACGGCGCTCTCTAAGATCAAGGAGCAGCAGACTCAAATTGTTAAGGTCGAGGGCAAGGACGGCAAAAAGGCGCCGCAGCGCACTCAGCACAACGAGATGTCCAACCGCAAGATTGCCGAGGAAATCACAATCATCCAGGCTTGGATCGAGCAAAACCGAGGTGCCGATACGCCGGTTGCCTCGCGCCGCCAGCGTGCCTACCAGATTTTTAACGACGAGAAGGCTTTTGACGGCAAGCACGGTGAGCGCCTGATAAGGCGCATGACCGAAAAGGGCATCAGCATGCAGGCGATCAAGGTCGCCCCCAACCGC
The DNA here is from genome assembly GCA_025992855.1 of Coriobacteriaceae bacterium. Lineage (NCBI taxonomy): Bacteria > Bacillati > Actinomycetota > Coriobacteriia > Coriobacteriales > Coriobacteriaceae > Coriobacteriaceae bacterium. Next base: position 192,001 of record DAJPGB010000001.1, on the reverse strand, counting down.
CCCGTGCACTTTACGGGTTTCTTTACGCTGGGCGCCGATAAGCCGTTCATTATGGTCGAGAACCTGGACACCTACGACGAGATCGTCAGGCTGCTGCGTGGCCGCAAGCACGCCAGGCTCTTTGGCATCAAGGTGGGCGGCGTGATTTTTGGCGGCGGATGCAAGGCGAGCGTCTCGCATGCCCTGGACGATTATCTGGCCGAGATCGGCTATCGCTTTAACTACGTCTACTACGTGGGCGATATCGACCGCGAGGGCGCGCGCATCGTCGAGCAGGCTCGCAATGCCAATGTGGTTGAGATTCGCCTGCATGCCGGTATGTACCGCGCCATGCTCGCCGAGCATAAGCGTCGCGTGAAGGCCGGCGGCGAGTGCGAGCGCGCGGCTGCCAACCAGGGCGTGCCGCAGAACTTGGCGGCGACGATCAAGGATCTGCCCATGGTCACGCGCGTGCAGTTCCGCAATGTGCTACGTGAAGGCGGGCGCATTCCGCAGGAGATTCTGATGACCGCCGACTATCGGGATGGCGACTCGGGAAGCTTCGACCGCATGCTGAACAGCTAAATTCCGCCGTTCTACCGAACGGCGGTCTTCTTGACGCTGCGAGGGACCCTGGTATGGCAATCTGACGTTCAACTTCGGCGGCGCGACCAGAAGGTCAGCGCCGCCTTGTTTCACGTCACCTTGCCATACCAGGGTCCCTCTCGCTGTCACGTCCAAAACATCGGGGTTTGTGGCCTTCTTTGCGTGCGGAACTCACGACAAACTTAATGCCCGTCCCGTCGGGGCCACGCGGCACTTGGTTGTTGCATGCAGCTCGCTTTTCGGAACGGGGCTGAATTTGTTGATGTAAGGCGCTCTTGGTCGTTATGGGCCTGGGGCGCCGCTCTTTTGAAGATAGATTTTTGGGATATGCCTGAAAATCTGCTTAACTTCTCGTCCTGTACGAGAAGTTTTGGCTATAACTTCTCGTACAGGACGAGAAGTTATATACTCAAGCTACCGAAAGGAGTATATGATGGCCCCTACTGCTTTGAGTATTGCGGAGATTGTTGCTGAGGCTCGTGCCTTTGAGATTCCTCATGTCATTCATCGCGATGATGTCATCGGAAATCTTCCCGATCCAAAGCCGTTCAATCTTGTTCATATCATCACGGGTATCAGGCGCTGCGGCAAAACGTTCTATGCGTTTCAATGGATTCGTCGCCTTATCGATCGCGGTGTCGATGCCGAGCGTATCTTCTATTTCAATTTTGCTGATGACCGTCTTCGACCGGCGCCGGACACGCTCATGAGCGACATTTTAGAAGAGTATTGGCGGCAGGTTCCCTCGGCGCGAACGAAAGGCTGTTATCTCTTTCTGGATGAGGTGCAGGAGACCGATGGCTGGCAGGGCGTTTGCCAGCGTTTGGCGGAGCACGAGAGCGTAACGCTTGTTATTACCGGATCGTCTTCAAAACTATCTGCCGATGAAATAGCGACGCAGTTTCGCGGTCGCTCGCAAGAGCACGCCATGCATCCGCTTTCATTTCGCGAGTATTGTGCGTTTCATCGCATTGAAACACCGGATATGTCTGCCGGTGCTGGGGTTCCAGCTGTTTCTCCGCGGCAGCGAACTGATCTGGATTCGGCATACGACCGTTATCTTATAGAGGGTGGCTTTCCTGGGGTTCAGGAGCTTGATGCCGGCTCGCGTATTCAGATGCTTCAAGCCTATTTGCGAGATGTTGTTGCACGAGATATTCTCGAGCGGAGCGGGCGCACGGATATCGCTCTTGCCAACCAAGTAGGGCTCTTCTGCCTTCGAAACACGGGTTGCGACCTTTCGGTCAACAGCTTATTGGATGCCTTAAAGTCTGTCGGATATCGAGCGTCATGGGAAAAAATCAACGAGCTCGTTCGCTTGTTTCAGCAGGCTCATCTCATTGGATTGCTTCCGGAGTATTCAACTTCTTTGGCTCCTAAGACAACGACGACGGATAAAGTCTATGCCGTCGATCAGGGAATGGCATATGCAACATCGCGCGCCAATCAACAGGATTTAGGAAAGCGTTTGGAGACAGCGATTTATGCTGAGCTCATGCGCCGCACGGCAAACGGCCGGTTGGAAACGGTGACTTCGTTTACGGCTCCAACGCAAGCGCGAGAAAAAGTCGATTTCTTGGTCGGCGACGCTTTGGCATCGGAACCATACGCGCTCTACCAGGTGACAGTCGATATGACGGCAGAGAAGACGCGCAGGCGTGAAGTCGGTTCCCTTGAGGTTGCTATGGCAAAAACCGGTATCAAGGATGCCAATATTATCACGCTGCGCGAGGCGACCCAGATTGAAACGGAGCATGGCGTCATCGAGGTCATTCCCGCATGGAAATGGTCGCTTGGTCTGTAATGTGATGCCCGGCCCGACGGAGACGCACAGCACGATGCTGATGGCCGGCACTTAGGGACGTTCCTTTAATGCCGGCAGTTTAGGAACGTCCCTAAGTGCCGGGTTCGAATCCCTCCGCTTGCCCACAAGAAAAGCCTCCCGATCGGCTATGCGCTCGAGAGGCTGGTTTCTTTGGCTGGGACGGAGGGATTCGAACCCCCAACAGCCGGCACCAAAAACCGGAGTTCTACCGTTGAACTACGTCCCAATGTGTGGTGTTGCCCAAAAGCAACTCGTCTAGTTTACCTAATCTGCGAGGGCATCGCAAACGCCGTCGAGTAGGCGTACGGCGAGCGTCTGCGCGTCGCTGGCCGTGAAGGTGCCGTTGTAGCGCGTCATGCCCGTGAGCTCAATGCGAATGCGAGCCGGCTTCTGCTGCGCGGCGACATTGGCGGTGCGGATGCGCTGGGCCAGGTTGTGGCACTCGGCGAGGGCAATCGTGGCGCGTGGCGCGGCGTCGGCGGGCAGCTCGTCGCTTGCGATCTCGAGCACCAGGTCAACGTCGGTTGGGACCTCGGAGTCGCAGAGCATCATGCCGCTGTTGTCGGTCGTTGCCGTGGCGATGTTCCACATGCGCGAAGCAACGCTGCGTGCGATGGGGTCCTCACCGATAACGGCGATCTGGAAGCGCTCGAGCACGTTGGCGGCGCGAGCAAAACCGATGCGGGACTCGGCTTCGGTGACCGAGGGCTTGCCCTCCCACACATGGTGCAGGCGGTTGATGTAGGCGTAGGTGTCCTGGAAGGCCATGCCGTCGGCAAACAGGCCGACATTTTCCTGGAACTGCTGCAGGGCGGCCTCGGTATGCGGACCAAAGTAGCCGTCGTCTTCGCCACAGGCAAAGCCCAAAACGTTGAGAGCGCGCTGCAGGGCCTGCACATCGGCGCCATGGAAATTGGGCATGCGCAGATACAGAGTGCGGTCGCCCAGCTTATACGAGGCGTCGACCAGGGCGCTCCAACAGGGGATATCGACGGCATGACCGGCAGCAAGGCCGCTGTCGAGCCTGAAGGTGCTGACGGCCTGCTCGGTGGTGGTGCCAAAGCGCTTGTCGACAACCTCGGCGTCATCGATTGTATAGCCGAGCTGCAGAAGGCGGGACTGAACATCCTCGACGGCTGCTCCCTGCATGCCCGTGGTAATAGGTTCCATGAACGAACCCCTTTCGGCGTACCATTCGTACTATTTTGAGCGTGTGTCGGATAGACAACGCGAGACAATTTATAAACATGCACTCAATAGTGTAGCAACTTGTACCCAAACTCGCTGCCCACAGGTTTTATGACCCCCGCTAGTTAAGACGCTCCACAAAGAAATCTGCCATTGAGAGGAAGAGCTCGCGCGCATGCGGGTCGAGCTCGACGCCTTCGATAGCGGCCTTGGCCTTAGCGGTCAGGTCGAGCGCATAGGTGTGGGCGTAATCGATGGAGCCGGTCTCCTGGAAGATCTCCACGGCGCGTGCGAGCTGCGCAGGGTCCTCGGTGCCCGAGGAAAGGATTGCCTCGATCTCGTCGTGATAGCGCTCGTCTGACAGGGCATGCACGGCAACGAGGGTGCGCTTGCCCTCGGTGATATCGGTGCGGAAGTCCTTGTTGGCGGCCTCCTTGGTGCCGATCAAGTTGAGCAGGTCGTCTTGAATCTGGAAGGCAAGGCCCGTGTGCAGCCCAAAGGCGCGCAGTGCCTCAATCTGCTCTTCGCTGCCGCCGCCGATAATGGCTCCGGCGGCAAGCGGCGTCGCTCCGCTGTAGTACGCGGTCTTGTGCGTCGCCATGTCCAGATAATCGTCGACCGAAATGTCAAAGCGCCCGTCGCGGACCCAGCCCAGGTCGAGCGCCTGGCCCTCGATGGTACGGACGATCATCTCGGTAAGCTCGTGGAGCACGCGAAGCTTCACGTCTGCGTTGAGTGTGGGGTCGTCGAGAACCGTCTTGGTGACCATGGTGAGCGCCAGGTCACCGCAGTTGATGGCAAGACCGGTGCCCTCGGTAAGGTGCATGCAGGGCTTGCCGCGACGAATCTGCCCGTTGTCGGCGATGTCGTCGTGGATGAGTGCGCCCGACTGAAAGTGCTCGATGGCCGCCGCTGCGCTGCGGGCGCTCTCAAAGCTGCCGCCTACCGCAGTGGCGGCGAGCATGCAGATGAGCGGGCGGTGGCGCTTGCCAGCGTTTGCCGTAAATGCCGAGAGCGGGGTATACAGGTAGCGCTCGATATCGGCGGAAGTCGCCTGTCCGTCAAAGAACGTGGCCAGATAGTCGTTAATCTGGTCAAAGTGCTGGGCTAAAAAGCTGGTAAACGGACTGGACACGGGTTCTCGCATTCTTTGATAGGTTGCATCGTTGCATTATGCAGACAACATATTGCCACATTAGGGCGTCGAGCGCGGCGGTTGAAGACGATTGGTCCATGCGGCCGCAAGTGCGGTAGGGGCTTGGCTAGATAAGCCCAAAGTGTTCGAGCGCGGTGACGACGCCGTCGTGGTCGATGCTGTCGGTGACATAGTCGGCCTTTTCCTTGAGGAAGTCCGGCGCATTGCCCATGGCGATACCGACATCGACGGCGTTCATCAGCGAGACGTCATTGCTGGCGTCGCCGATGCCGTATACGGTTCCGTGGTGGGGATCGAGGGCGTCGAGTACGGACTGGATACCCTCGCGCTTGGTGCATTCGCGAGGCGAAATCTCGGTCACTTCGAGCTCGAGCTCGTTAAAGCAGAGCAGCGGCTCAAACGCTTGATCCTGAGCGATGCGGTTGGCAAGCGACGTGGACATTAAGATCTTGTAGGCGCTGTAATGTTGCAGCTGCGTAATTGCATCGCCCACGGTGCGGGCGTATCCCGGGGCGTCGGGCGCATCGGCACTCATGCGAACGACGCCATTGAGTCCCTCAAAACGAATCACTTCGTCCGATTGCTCAAGAATGGGAGCAAGGCGCTGCAGCATGCCGGGCGTCATCGCCAAATCGCGAATCACGTGTCCCTCAAGTTCGACATAGCCACCCGCGAGGCAGACGATGCCGGTCCAGGGCAGCTCGAGCAGCTTTGGATGGATGCAGCTCAGCGTGCGCCCTGTGCAGATAAACGCCATATTGCCCTTGGCGACAAAATCACGGATGGCTTGCGAGACCGCTTCATTGGGATAGGGGGAGAGGTCTCGCTCGCTCTCGGGAAGCTCTTGTGCCACTCGAGGGTCTTGCCAGGCGAGTGTTCCGTCGATATCGAAGAAGCAGATATCGCCGCGCTTATGGGCTGCGCTGGCGGCAGGGGAGGCCGAGGTGGTGGGCACAAATCCCGGCTCGAGGCCCATGATCTGGTCAAAATGCTCTTTAACGCGGGGAACGGAGATGCCGATAATCACCTGGGCGGTCTTGCCCGTAATGATGAGGCCCTTGGCGCCCACCGCGACAAACGACGCATTATCTGCAACGATGGAAGGGTCTGCGACCTCGACGCGCAGGCGCGTGGCGCAGTTGGTTGCGCCCACGATATTGCCAACGCCACCTAAAAGCTGAATTACCCGCTCAGCGAGGACGTGATCTTGATCGGATTGAATACTGACCTCGCCATTGGGAGATTGTTCTTTGACAAAGCCGCTTCCCGTTAAACGATCGATTGCCGCGCGATTGGAGGCATGATTCTCGCGGCCCGGCGTCTTAAGGTCATAGACCAAGATGAGTGCTCGAAAACTAACAAAAAAGATGAGGCTAAAGGCAAGACCGATACCGAGCGCCAAAAGGTAGGAGCCGGCATGCATTCGCATGAGTGGGATGAAGTTGAAGGCCGTCATTTCCATGAGACCGCCCGAGAAGATGCCGACGATGCCAAAGAAGTTCATGGTCATGGCAAGGCAGGAGGATAGGACGGCGTAGAGCAAAAAGAGTCCGGGATAGGTGAACATAAAGAGAAACTCGAGCGGCTCGGTGACGCCGCAGACCACCGAGGCGACGATGGCGGGCAAAAGGATGACTTTAAGGCCGGCGCGGCGTTCGGGTTTGGCGGTGAAATAGAATGCTGCCGCGATGGCGGGAAGGCCAAAGAGCTTGCCCCAGCCGGTGGCGGTAAAACCTGCCCAGGGCGCAAGTTCATTTAAAGGGCGCGTGCTATGGGAGAGAATGGGGAGCAGGTTGGTCCACGTGGCGTAAATACCGTCGTGAATGACCAGATTGTCGTAATAGATGGGCATATAGAGCAGGTGGTGCAGCCCCATGGGCTCGAGTGCTCGCTCCAAAAACACAAAGATGCCCACGCCGAAGGGGCCGACGCCCGCAAGTGCGTGGCGCAGCGTTTCGGTCACAGCGTATGCGAAAGGCACGATGGCGGCCGAGATGGCGGCAAGGGCAAACACGGCAAAAAAGCTGATGAGGTAGACCAGCGAGGAACCCGAGAAGGTGCCGAGCCAATCGGGAACCTTGGCATCGTAGAAGCGGTCATGGATCGCGACGACGGTTGCCGACACCGCCAGCGGGCCGATAATGCCGGTGTCGAGCGTCTTGATGCCGTCGATGACGGTGATGCCGCTAGCGGAGGTCAAAAACGACGGGTACTTAAGCCCAAGGTTGTCTCCGCTCAGCTTAATGATCTCGCTCAAAAAGAAACAGTAGGCAAAATAGGCTACGAGCGCCTCGAGGCAGCAGCGTGCCGGTTGCTTTTGGGCAAGGCCGATAGGCAGCGCTACGGCAAAAAGGAGTGGAAGGCGCTTAAAGACCGTCCACGAGCCGCGCTGAATGATAGTCCAGAAAACGTACCAGGGGGTTCCGTATACGGCGAGGTCGCCGACGATATCCACGGTCGTTGCGAGGGCGGAGATGCCGACCATGAGGCCTGATATAGAAAACAGCATGGCGGGCGCGAACATGGCTCCGCCAAAACGTTGGATTTTCTGCAGCATAATATGCCTTTCGGATGTAACATGCTGTGCGAGCAAGAACGTTTAAACAATGAACTCATTGTAGAGGACTGGCTGCTTGCCGCATTGACGGTTTTGATTCGGTCCGATTTGGGTTTCGGGGGAACCGTCGACGGAAAATAATCCGTGCTTTACCGATAATCGGTTTAAACAACTTTAAGAAATGCTATCGTGCCTAGCCATACATATTCATTAGAGGTGAAATCATGCCAAAAGCGATTTACGAAGGAATCTACCGCGAGATCCGTTCGCGCATCATCAACGGGACCTATGCGTTTCAGGAGATGCTGCCAACCGAAGCCGAGCTGACCGCGGAGTTTGGCTGCACGCGCAATACCGTTCGACGCGCCTTGAGCATGCTGGCCGACCAGATGTTTGTGCAGCCTATACACGGTAAGGGCGTGCGCGTTATTTGGCTTAAGGGCGAAACCGACATGCTGGGCGCACTCGAAGAGGTTGAGTCGTTTGGCGAGTTCGCAAAACGCAACAATGCCGTCGCATCGACCGAGGTCAAGTCTTTTGAACATTTGATTTGCACTGAGCAACTCTCTCGTCGCCTGGGCTTTAAGGTGGGCGAGGAGCTGATTCGCGTAGTGCGTGTCCGAAGCCTCAACGGCAGCGCGCGCCAAGTGGACCATGGCTACTTTTTGGCGTCGATCGCCAAAGGCCTGACCCCCGAGATCGCGGCGGATTCTATCTACGGCTATCTGGAGCACAAGCGCGGCGTCAAAGTGATGGCGAGCCGTCGTACGGTGAGTGTCGAGCTCGCCAACGATGAAGACTGCAGCTATCTGGACCTTGGCAAGTACAACTGCGTCGCCGTTATGGAGAGCCAGTCGTACACCTCGGACGGCATCTTGTTCGAGGTCACGCATGCCCGCACACACCCCGAGATCTTCCATTACCGCGTCAATTCCAAGCGATAGCCGGCTAGCTCGCAGCCTGACGAGACTCATGCCCTCAAAGCGAAAACGCCCGGTCAAACCGACGATGCATCGGCTTGATCGGGCGTTTCCTCTGCATTCGATAACAAATAATTGTTTATACAAAACTTGTCAAGTATCAAGTCGAAATTACCGTTCACCGAAGTTTTTCTACCGCTCTAGTAATACTTGTTCAAACAACTAGCCAAATAGCGTATTGTACAAGTCAGCAAAAGGGGCAAAGTCCCCGAGCCAATCTCCGAAGGCGGCGGCAAAGGGTGCCGCCACGGTGTGAAAGGGTGGATTGTAATGAAGAACGAAATGAGCAGAAGGCAGTTCCTGGGCTTTGCTGGTTCCGCGGCTGCGGTTCTTGGTCTGGGCCTCGTGGGCTGCGGTGGTTCTGCCGGCTCTGGCTCCTCTGCTTCTGGTGACGCTGCCGAGGTCTACTTCCTCCAGTTCAAGCCCGAGGTCGACAAGGAGTGGAAGGAGATCGCCAAGGCGTACAAGAAGGAGAAGGGCGTCGAGGTCAAGATCGTGACCGCCGCCTCCAACACCTACGAGGAGAAGCTCAAGTCCGAGATGTCCAAGAGCTCCGCTCCGACGCTGTTCCAGGTCAACGGCCCCACCGGCCTTAAGAACTGGAAGGACTACTGCGCCGATCTTTCCGACACCAAGCTCCGCGGCGAGCTCATCGACGACTCCCTGGCGCTGCAGTCCGACGGCAAGGATCTGGGTATCGACTGGGTTCAGGAGAGCTACGGCATCATCTACAACAAGGAGCTCCTCGAGAAGGCCGGCTACAAGGCCGAGGACATCAACTCCTTCGACAAGCTGAAGGCTTGCGCCGATGACATCCAGGCCCGCAAGGACGAGCTCGGCGTTGACGGTGCCTTCACTTCCGCCGGTATGGATGACTCCTCCAGCTGGCGCTACACCACGCACCTCGCCAACCTCCCGCTCTACTACGAGTTCGAGAAGGAGCACAATCAGGAGGACGACGAGATCAAGGGCGAGTATCTCGACAACTTTAAGCAGATCTTCGACCTGTACATCACCGACTCCACCTGCGATCCTTCGCAGCTCGCCTCCAAGACCGGTGACGACGCCACCAACGAGTTCGCAACCGGCAAGGCCGTCTTCTATCAGAACGGCTCTTGGGCCTACGCCGACCTCACCAAGGCCGGTATGACCGACGACCAGCTCGGCATGCTGCCGATCTACATCGGCGTCGACGGCGAGGAGAACCAGGGCCTGTGCTCCGGCGGCGAGAACTACTGGTGCGTCAGCTCCCAGGCTTCCGAGGATGCCCAGAAGGCCACCGAGGACTTCATGTATTGGTGCGTCACTTCTGACACCGCCACCAGCATCATCGCTGACAAGATGGGTCTGACCGCCCCGTTCAAGAGCGCTAAGGAGACCACCAACGTCTTCTCTCAGCAGGCCGTTGCTATGGCCAAGGACGGCAAGAAGACCGTCGCTTGGGACTTCGTTTACATCCCCTCCGAGGAGTGGAAGAAGAACCTCAAGCAGGCTCTCATCGCTTATGCTGCCGACAACACCAAGTGGGACGGCGTCAAGAACGCCTTCGTCGATGGCTGGAAGACCGAGAAGGCTGCTTCCGAGTAAGCAGTTGCTGCCCAAGCTATCTGATTAGCGACAGGGGGCGGGCAGACGTAGGTTTGCCCGCCCCCTGCATATTGAAAGGACCCTTCTATGGGCAAAGCACTCAAGCGCTGGTGGCCGCTCTTTATGCTGCCCACGTGCCTGGCGTTTATGATCGGGTTCGTGATTCCCTTTATCCAGGGTTTCTATCTCTCGTTCTGCCAGTTTATTACCATCAATAACGCGCACTTTGTCGGTATCGAGAACTACGTGCGCGCGCTGTCCGATCCGCAGTTCTCCACGTCGTTCTTCTTTACCGTGGCGTTTGCCTTCCTGTCGACGGTGCTCATCAACGTGATCGCGCTGGCCATTGCGCAGGCGCTCACTCGCAAGGCGCTCAAGGGCACCAACATCTTCCGTACGATTTTCTTTATGCCTAACCTGATTGGCGGCATTGTACTGGGTTACATTTGGCAGATTCTGATCAACTGCCTGCTCTCCAACGTGGGTGCCCAGCTTATCGCCCTCAACTCCGCCGCTGGCTTCTGGGGCCTTATCATCCTGACCCTGTGGCAACAGGTCGGCTACATGATGATCATCTACATCGCCGGTCTGCAGTCCATTCCGTCTGATTACATCGAGGCCGCCAAGGTCGACGGCGCTACGGCATGGCAGACGTTTTGGAAGGTTAAGATCCCCAACCTGATGCCGACCATCACCATCTGCCTGTTCCTGTCCATCACCAACGGCTTTAAGCTGTTCGACCAGAACCTCGCCCTTACCGGTGGCGCCCCGGCGCACTCCACCGAGATGCTCGCCCTGAACATCTACAACACGTTCTATTCGCGTGCTGGCATCGCATGGCAGGGCATCGGTCAGGCCAAGGCAGTTATCTTCTGCATCCTGGTTGTCGCTATTTCTATGATCCAGCTTAAGGCCACGAGGTCCAAGGAGGTGCAGCAGTAATGAAACGCGATAAGGCTATCAACCGCGCGCTCTCGATCTTCTTTACGATTCTGTCGCTCGCATGGATCTACCCCGTGTTCATGATTGCGCTCAATTCCTTTAAGAAAGCGACCGCAATCAGCACCACCACGGCGTTCGATCTGCTCACGCCCGAGACGTTCAACGGCCTCGCAAACTACGTGCACGCTCTGAACGAGCAGGGCTTTGCCTCGGCGTTTATGTACTCTCTTATCATCACGGTCACGTCGGTCGTGCTGATTCTGGTGTGCTGCTCCATGTGCGCTTGGTACGTGGTGCGCGTCAACAGCAAGATCTCGAACTTCTTCTATTACCTGTTCGTCTTCTCGATGGTCGTACCGTTCCAGATGCTCATGTTCACGCTGTCCAACCTCGCGGACCGCATCGGCTTTAACACGCCGTTTAACATCTGCTTCATCTACCTCGGTTTTGGCGCGGGCCTCGCGGTCTTTATGTTCGCCGGCTTCGTCAAGAACATCCCGCTCGAGATTGAGGAAGCGGCCATGATTGACGGCTGCAACCCGGTCCAGGTGTTCTTTAAGATCGTTCTCCCCATTATGAAGCCCACCTATCTTTCGGTCGGCATCCTTGAGACCATGTGGGTCTGGAACGACTATCTGCTGCCCTACCTTACGCTCGACTCCACCAAGTACAAGACCATTCCTATCTTGATCCAGTACTTCCGTGGCGGCTATGGCCACGTCGAGCTCGGCCCCATGATGGCCTGCATCATGATGGTCGTTGTCCCCATCGTCATCATGTACATCTTCTGCCAGAAGTACATCATCGACGGTGTGGTGGCAGGTGCCGTCAAGGGCTGATGCCGTAACTGTTTTGCAAGTTTTGGCGGCGCCCCTCAGCGCGGCGCCGCGTATCGAAAGGTAGAGACATGGCCGAGATCGTTCTCAAACATGTTCAGAAGGTGTATCCCAACAACGAGTCAAAAAAGAAGGGCTTCTTTGGCAAAAAGAAGAAGACCGAGGAGAAGAAGCACAACCTCAAGGTTACCGAGGACGGTGTGCTCGCTGTAGAGGACTTCAACCTCACCGTTCACGACCAGGAGTTCATCGTCCTCGTTGGCCCCTCTGGCTGCGGTAAGTCCACGACGATGCGCATGGTCGCCGGCCTAGAGGACATCACCTCCGGCGACGTGCTCATCGACGGCAAGCGCGTCAACGACGTGGCGCCCAAGGACCGCGACATCGCCATGGTGTTCCAGAGCTACGCTCTGTACCCCAATATGACGGTGTACGAGAACATGGCGTTTACGCTTGAGCTCAAGAAGGTCCCCAAGGACGGGATCGACCGCAAGGTTCGCTCCGCTGCCGAGATCCTGGGCATCACCGAGTACCTCGACCGTAAGCCCAAGGCGCTTTCGGGCGGCCAGCGTCAGCGCGTCGCCATCGGCCGCGCCATCGTGCGTGATCCTAAGGTCTTCCTGATGGACGAGCCGCTGTCCAACCTGGACGCCAAGCTGCGTAACCAGATGCGTGCCGAGCTCATCAAGCTGCGCCACGAGATCAAGGGCACGTTCATTTATGTTACTCACGACCAGACCGAGGCTATGACCCTCGGCGACCGCATCGTGGTCATGAAGGACGGCGTCGTCCAGCAGATCGCCACGCCGCAGGAGGTCTTCAACCATCCCGCGAACATCTTCGTCGCCGGCTTCATCGGCGTGCCGCAGATGAACTTCTTCGATGCCCAGCTGGTGCGCTCGGGCAACGGCTTTACCGTCAAGACCGAGGATATGAACGTGGCGCTCGCCCCCGAGACCTGCGCTCAGCTTGCCCTCAACTGGGACGGCGGCGACGTGAAGGAGATTACGGCCGGCGTGCGTCCCGAGCAGATTCTGCTTGCCGACAAGGGCGAGGAGGGTGCGCTCCAGGGTACCGTCGAGGTGACCGAGCTCATGGGTTCGACCGAGCATGTCCACGTGACCGCTCCCGATGGCCAGTTCGTCCTGATCATTCCCGTTGTCGACCTTGAGGCCAAGGGTGCGCTCAAGGCGGGCGACCCCATCTGGTTCAAGTTCGAGAAGAACGCGACCCACCTCTTCGATAAGGTATCTGGCAAGAACCTTATCTAGGCCCGGTGCAACCAGGCCCTCCCTTTGGGCGACTGCGGCTTTGCCATCCTTTTGCCGCGGTCACATATAAGGCTCCCCTCCCGTCCACTGGGCGAGAGGGGAGCCTTTCTTTGTGTTGGGACTGTCTGACCGGTCGTTTGTCTCGATCTGTAACGGATAGGGCCGATTTCGGACGTTAGATGTTACAGATCGAGACGGTTCCGCTGAGCTAACCATTTCATCTAAATCTGTAACACCAAAGGCGAATTTCACCTGCTAGATGTTACAAATTGAGATAAACCCAAGGGGAGGGGCCGGTATGTCTCAATCTGTAACAGCTGGGACCGTTTTGGTTGAGTAGTTGTTATGGATCGAGATTGTTTGGCCGAGTCGGATCACAGGGTAACGTGCGGGCACAAAAAACGGAGCCGCGTTGCCGTGGCTCCGTTTTCAAGAGGATGGGCGATGAAACCGAATTAGCTCAGGTGCCAGATCTCGTCGTTGTACTGGGAGATCGTACGGTCGGACGAGAAGGTGCCGGCGTTGGCGATATTGATGAGCGCCTTGCGCATCCAGGCGTCCTGGTCCTCGTAGTCGGCCAGCACGCGCTCCTTGGTCTGGATGTACTCCTCAATGTCGAGCAGGGCCATAAACCAGTCCTTGCCCTTAATGTCGTCGTGCAGGCGCTGCAGGCGCTCGGCGTTGCCGGTTGCCATAAAGGCCGGGTTGGTGATGAAGTCCACCAGCAGTTTAATTCCGGGCTTGCGGTAGAGCGCACCGGCGTTGTAGGTGCCGTCGGCGTAGAGCTGCTCGACCTGTTTGGACGAGGCACCAAAGGTATAGATGTTCTCGTCGCCCACGAGCTCGGCAATCTCCACGTTGGCACCGTCGAGCGTGCACAGGGTTAGGGCGCCGTTGAGCATGAACTTCATGTTGGAGGTGCCGCTCGCCTCCTTGGAGGCCAAGCTGATCTGCTCGGAGATGTCAGCGGCGGGAATCACGCGCTCGGCGGCGGTGACGTTGTAGTTCTCGATCATGACAACCTGCAGGTAGGGAGCCACGTCGGGGTCGTTTGCAATCCACTGCGACAGCGTCAGGATCAGATGGATGATGTCCTGCGCGATAGTGTAGGCAGGCGCCGCCTTGCCGCCAAAGATGATGGTGACGGGGTGCTTAGGTCTGTTGCCGTTCTTGATATCGAGGTACTTCCAGATGATGTAGAGCGCGAGCATCTGCTGACGCTTGTACTCGTGGATGCGCTTGACCTGGACGTCGATGATGGCGTTGGAGGGAATGGTCACGCCCTGCTCGAGCGCCATGAACTGGCGCATGATGGCCTTGGCCTCGACCTTGGTGGCGGCCAGGCGCTCAAGAACGTCCTTGTCGTCGGCGAACTTGGCGAGTTTGCTCAGATCGCCGGTGCTGCGCCAGTCGGTGCCGATTACATCGTCGAGCAGGCTGGCGAGCGCGGGGTTGGCTCCATGGATCCAGCGGCGGAAGGTGATGCCGTTGGTCTTGTTGGAGAACTTCTCGGGATAGATTTCGTAGAACGGATGAAGCTCGGTGTCCTCCAAGATCTTGGTGTGGAGGGCGGCTACGCCATTGATGGAGAAGCCAAAGTGGATGTCCATGTGGGCCATGTGGACGGTGTCGTATTCGTCGATGACGGCGACGCGCGGGTCATCGTGCTCGGCCTTCGCGATCTCATCGAGCTTGACGATAATGTCGGCGATGGCAGGGGAGACCTTCTGCAGGCTGACGAGCGGCCACTTCTCGAGCGCCTCGGCAAGAATCGTGTGGTTAGTGTAGGCGACCATGGAGCGTACGATGGTCACGGCCTCGTCAAACTCGATGCCATGCTCGGTGGTGAGCAAGCGAATGAGCTCGGGGATGACCATGGTGGGGTGCGTGTCGTTGATCTGGACCACGGCGTAGTCGGCCAGATCGTGCAGGTTGCTGCCGCGCTCGACGGCCTCGTCGATCAGGAGCTGGGCGGCGTTGCTCACCATGAAGTACTCCTGGTAGATGCGAAGCAGGCGGCCCTGCTCATCGGAATCATCCGGATAGAGGAACAAGGTGAGGTTCTTGGCGATCTTCGTCTTGTCGAAGTCGATGGAGCTGCCGGGGACCAGGCCGTCGTCGACGCTCGCCAGGTCGAACAGACGCAGGCGGTTCTTGGTGGGCTGGCCGTAACCGGGCACATCGATGTTGACGAGCTTGGAGGTGACGGCAAAATCGCCAAACTCGACGGTGTAGGAGCGGTCGTCATCGATCAGGATGTCCTGCTCGCTAAGCCACTCGTCGGGGACGGCCTTTTGCTGGTTGTCGGCAAAGCGCTGACGGAACAGGCCGTAATGGTAATTGAGGCCCACACCGTCACCGGTAAGGCCCAGCGTGGCAATGGAATCCAGGAAGCACGCGGCCAGACGGCCCAGGCCGCCGTTGCCGAGCGACGGCTCGACCTCGAACTCCTCGATCTTGTTGAGGTCGTGGCCTGCGGCGGTGAGCTGGTCCTTAACCTCGTCGTAGATGCCAAGGTCGATCATGTTGTTGATGAGCAGTTTGCCAATCAAAAACTCAGCAGAGATGTAGTAGAGCTTTTTCTTGCCATTGTTGAGCGGGCAGGCGGCGGAGCGCTCCTGTACGAGCTTGACCAGCAGTTTGTAAATGCGGCGGTCATCGAGTTGCTCGAGCGAAGTTCCAAAGGACTGCTCGGTAAGATCCGCAAGATCGATACGGGGCATGTTTCCTCCTGTGGTGAGTTGTCTACATGTCAGTAATTCAAAAGAAGCCCGCGCGAGGGGATTGGGGTGGCCTCGCGCGGGAAAAGCAAGCGCGTCCGCACGGTGGGGAGGGGTTGGGCGCGGTAGCTCCTATTGAGGAAGCTCGATTTCGGCTTCCGACGGGATGCGGAAGTAGGTCTCGGTCCAGTCGGTGAGTTTATGCTCGAGTTCGCGGGTGATGGCGCCATCAAGCATGCGCCAGGTCCAGTTGCCGCCCAGAGTGGCGGGGGTGTTGATGCGCGCCTCGTTGCCCAGATTGAGCAGGTCCTGCATGGTGTAGATGCAGGTATCGCTCACGCTGGCGGCGATGGTGCGGTTGAGCGCGTCGGCCATGGACTCGCCTGCCTGCTGGTGGGTATACAGGGCCGCCTGCTCGCGCTGACGCGGGGTGGCCGTTCCCTCATACCAGCCGCGTGCCGTTTCGTTGTCATGCGTTCCGACGTAGGCGACGGTGTTGGCAATGTAGTTGTGCGGCAGGTAGTACGAGTTGGTGCCCTCAAAGGCAAACTGCAGGATCTTCATGCCAGGGAAGCCCGTGGTGTCGCGCATGTCGATGACACCAGGGGTAAGAAAGCCCAGGTCTTCGGCAATGATGGGAAGCGTGCCGAGCTTCTCCTCGAGCACCTTGAAGAGCTTGAGGCCGGGTCCCTGCGTCCACGAACCGTAGGACGAATCGGGAGAGGAGAAAGGCACCTCCCAAAATGCCTCGAAACCGCGGAAGTGGTCCAGACGGATGATGTCGTA
Organism: Coriobacteriaceae bacterium; assembly: GCA_025992855.1. Taxonomy (NCBI): domain Bacteria; kingdom Bacillati; phylum Actinomycetota; class Coriobacteriia; order Coriobacteriales; family Coriobacteriaceae; species Coriobacteriaceae bacterium. The sequence continues at coordinate 175,568 of DAJPGB010000001.1, read as the reverse complement.
CATGTCGAGGGCGGCTCGGATGCGGCCTTCCCACCAGGAGAAGTCGTCTGCTTCCATGGCGTCCCAGTCGTAGATGGGGTTGCCCCAATACTGGCCGGTGGCCGAGAACTGGTCGGGCGGCGTGCCGCCGACGCTCACGGGATTGCCGGCGGCGTCGATCTTAAAGAGCTCAGGTGTCGCCCACATCTCGACGGAGTCACGCGAGACATAGATGGGCAGGTCGCCGATGATGAGAATGTCGCGCTCGTTGGCATAGGCCTTGAGGCGGCTCCACTGGCGATCGAAGAAGTGCTGCGTCATCTGGTGGTAGAGCATGCGCTCGGGATGGGCGGCGCAGATCTTGTTGGATGCCTCGCCGCGGCGGCGGAGCTCCTCGGGCCACTCCCAAAAGGCCTTGAGCCCGCACTCCTCCTTTACGGTCATAAACTCGCAGTAGGGAATGAGCCAGTCCTCGTTTGCCTGGATAAAGTCGTCGAAATCGGCCGGTTTATTCGCGGCGAAGCGCTCGGCGGCGCGGTCGAGGATTTGGCGGCGGCCAGCAAAGATAGCACCGTAGTCGACATTGCTGGGATCGGAGCCCAGGTACACGCCGTCGATATCGCGCTGCTCCAGATACCCGGCTTCGATAAGCTCGGCAAAGTCGATAAAGTTGGGGTTGCCTGCGCGGGCCGAGAACGACTGATAGGGCGAATCGCCATAGCTGGTCGTCGTAAGGGGCAGAATCTGCCAGTAATGTTGTTTGCACGAGGCGAGGAAATCGACGAAGTCGTAGGCGTTCCAGCCAAAGCCGCCGATTCCGTATGGTCCGGGCAATGACGAAACGGGCATCAGAACACCGCTTGCACGCTCCATGGATGCACTCACCGTCCTTTTGAATAAGGGGCTGCGCCGTAGATGGATAGACGGCTCGTCCCGAGTTTCCATTTCTATTGTCCCTATTGTAGAACATGTTGTTTAAACATGTATATAGAGAATGAAAAAGTTGCCGAATTTCGGTGAATGGTAGTGCGCCATAAAGACGATATGAGCAGAACAATGTGAGCCCCTGCTTCGTATCGTCTTTTGATTCGTGGGCCAAGGCTGACAATGGTCGTCGTCATTAAAATCCGGCAGCCAGCCAGGTTGCCACAATGCGAGACTGGCTCACAATGCCACATGTTGCCTCTATTGGCCTTGAGGTGCACGCCCGCAGCATCAAAGGATGCGCCTTCAATCCGTTCACGGGCGAGATCGGCGGGAAGCCCCTTCTCCTACGACCCCGCCTCCGTCGCCGACTCGATCCTTTCTATCGAGTCGCCCGGGGCAGTCTACGAGTCCGGCGTCACCGGCTTTCCCTTCTGCAGGGAGCCGCGCTGCCTCGGCGTGGACTGCGTCATCGGCGCGGTCTCCAAGATGCAGAGGCCCGCGGCCGACAAGCGACGCAAGACCGACAAGCGCGACGCCGAGTTTTCGGCCAAGCAGCTCGCACTGCACGAAATCGTCGAGGTCCACGTCCCCGACTGCGAGTGCGAGGGCGCCAGGGACCTCTCCCAGGCCCCCGCCGATGCCCGGGAGAGGTTACCGTGTTACCGTCAAGCAGCGCCTCTCCAAGTACCTGCCCAGGAATGGGCAGTGCCACCCCGGCGGAGACGACCAGAGAAGGAGGCTCGGGACGTGGACCAGGGCGCACTGGGCCTGGATCGAAGCCGCGGAGATGGCCGACCCCACGGCCCAGCAGACCCTCGACTGCTATAAGGAGCGCGTCAAGCGGGCGGTAGACGAGAAGAAGGACCTGGAATCCAAGGTGGAGTCCCAGTCGGAACAGCCCCGATGGAAGCCGACGATGGACGTGCTCAGCTGCATGAAGGGCATCGACGTCGTCATCTCCGCTGTTAGTGTTAGTGTATTTTTCACCGTTCAGTTTAATGCTACCACTGACAGTTGAAACGCCTGTGGAAGGGATAGCCTTGTTGGACGGGGACTATTCGTGATAGTATCGCGCCGCAACATCGAGGCGCGAATCGCCCATGTGGTGGCAGTGCGAGTTTCGTGAGGTGTGGTGTGGACGGGACGCAGCGTTTTATGGGTCTGGCCGGTCCGACTGGTGTGCAGTTCTGTCGGGCCGGCCGAGATTGGTGAAGAGATCGCGTTGTTGAATGAGCGAATTTTACAAGCAGCTCTTCAAGGCGCTCTGGGCGTTGGCTAGGGCTGCGCAGTCAATCGCATGCAGCGATAGGCGAGGTGATTGCTCGATGGGTTGGCGACTAGTTTTGTGCCGTACTTGCCCCGGTGCCGTCGTTATCTGCCGAGTACCAGAATGCGTAGGCCGCAACGACGGCATCGTAGACGGCTGCAACTACGTTATCCACGACGGCTGCGAAGTTGACTACAACGGGAATGGGGCCGGTTTTGGAATCCATCTTCTCTACTTCTGGGGTCTCGTACATGGGAACATCTCCTTAGAGTTGGGACAGGACGCTCAGGTCGCCTAGATCGTCATCGATTAGGTCGATATAGAGGTCGCCGTCCATATTGATGTCTGCAATCAACGATGAGATCTCTTCCATCTCGTCAATCGAGTGCATGCGATTGGCCAACGCGGTAATAACGGGTTTATCCCAAACGGTTGCCATTCCGGCATCGTAGTATTCCTGAAGACTGTGTTTGCGAACGTTTCCAATGATGAGAGGTATATAGGGGGATACGACGATATCGCCATTGGCGTGGATGGCCACTTGGTCAAATTGCATCTGCAGCTGGGGGAATCTGACCAAGTGGTCGATGGGGTCGCCCCACTCAAGCATGAAGTAGCCTCGATAGTCCGGATCGTATCGAAGGTCGTTGATCGTGTTGACTAGCCGACGGTATTGATTATTCGAAGGGCGAATCGTGCGGTTTCTTCGGGCTCTACCGAGGAGCATGAGCGGCTGAACTCTAAGGTCAATTCGGTCAGTTCTACCCGACGATTTCAGCTTGTCTCGAAGCATCGTGCAAACTGGTTTGAAATCGTCGACATTGAACGATGTCGGACAAAAGGCAATTGAAAGGTGCAGTGAGGCTTCGTTCAGCGTGATATCGATGGCGTCGAGCACCCGGTCGTATAATCCCGAGAGTCCTCGCATATGTTCGTGAGAATCGCGTAGGCCATCGAGGCTAAACTGTATGCCGTTTAAACCGGCGCGTTCGAGCTCATGCAAAGTATTTGAGTTTGCGAGCAGACCGTTTGACACGAGGTTGCATTTGACGCCAGATGCGCTGAGCCGCCGCAAGGATTCGATGACAAGGAGTGGACTTGAGTGATGGCGATGTCGGACGTTATAGTTCCAATGGTGGGGTCATGCCTGCTGCTGGTGTTCGGAATAATGATGTATCGAGGCAAGCTCACGGGATTGCTTGCTGGAATGTCATCGCTATCGGGAGGGCGTTTAGAGGAGGAAAAGCGGACGGCCGAGTCTCTAGGCACAAACCGAGCGGTGGGGGCGGTTATAGTTTTCTCCGCAATATGTCTCCTTTTTTCGTCCCTTTTTCCGGACAAAAGGGCGATTTTCGGTCTGATGGTGGCTGCCGTAATAATCGCCGCACTTGCCTATGTAAATAGGGAGTCTATTCGTATGTATATCAAGGCGAAACGGAATCCTGGGCATCGCAACCCGCGATAGTGTTTTGCGAGGATTAACAATAAGGAGTGTATGGGAGCGATTAAGCGGCGAACTAATTCAGTTTTGGATAAAAGGTCGCTTGATGGGGGCTGGCATGTTTAAGAAGACGGTTAACGAGTTATTTCGCTGTAAAGGGTCGCGGCTTTTCGTGATTCTCATGTCGGTGAATTATGCTCTCTCGTGCGTCATGCCCGCCTTAAACGGTGGGTTTGTAGATTTTCTCGTGACGAATAGGGATCCATCTCGCGTCGTATGATTTGCAGCCTTTGTTGCCAGCATAGGGATATCGGCATCCTTCATGTCGTATGCGATGGGCGTGAACGTATCGCGCGTCATTTTGGAGATGACTACGAGACTGATGGGGGCCACGTGTGAGTCGTTTGAACGAGGGCCCTTGGAAAAGGGGGAGCAGGCGGATTCATCCTATACAACGCAGAGGGTGTATGCGGATTCGAATGCGGTGTCATCGTTTGTCGTGAACAACTTCCTGACAATCGGGCTTAACATCGTTCTGATTGTGTTTATTTTCATCATTCTGTTTTCAATTAACCCGGTGTTTCTGGCGTTAAGTACATGTTCGCTTGGGGCATACTTCATTTTATTTAGGGTGTTGAAAAAGCCGCTGTACAACAGTTCGCTTGCGAACAAAGAGGGGTTGAGCAAGCTGTTCGCATCCGTGAGCGGCGAGCTGTCGCAGTTGTTTGACATTAAGTGCGATGGGGCATATGACCAGAGTGCCCGTACGCTCAAGGGGATATTCGAGGGGTACTACCCGATTTACATGAAAGCAAGTAGGATCTCGAATCTGGCCACCTCGAGCGACGGCCTGATCTCATCTGTGTTCCGGGGAGCGTTGCTTGTGATCTCCGGAATGGAAATATTAAGCGGAAGAATGAGCATTGGCGAGTTCACAATGGTGAACCCGTATTACTCGATGGCGTTCGGATGCTTCAAATATTATTTGAATTATTTCAAATCATATCAGGACGCGAGGGCCTCGTTCGACCGATTGGAGGCTCTGTCGGAAGGCGCCGAGGACCGCGGCACCATCTCGGTTGGGCACGTGGAGAGCATATCGTTGTCCAACATCGCGTACCGATATGCGGGAAAGCCCTACTTGTACCGCGATCTCTCCGTGGAGGTCGAGAGGGGGAAACCTATGCCATTACCGGGCCGAACGGATGCGGCAAAAGCACGTTTCTGAAGGTGCTTCTTGGACTATATTCTGCTGGGGGGCATCGGACTTTGGGGTCGGTGCCATATGAAGAGCTCGATATGGAGACGATCCGACATGACCTGTTTGCGGTGTGCCCGCAAAAGCTCTTTATTCCGAATGAAACGGTGGAACACTATCTTGAGAGGGCATCGATTCGGGGAACGGGCGAGCATCTCTGCGAGCTTGTGCCGAGTTTCTGCCGAACCGTCGAATCGTTAAAAGGTAAGAATTGTAGGGACCTTTCTGGTGGAGAGTATCGGAAGCTAAGGATAATCTCAGCACTTTGCAGGCAACCGGAAGTGCTTGTGTTTGACGAGCCGACGAATGATTTAGACGAAGAAAGCCGTCGGGAGTTCACGGAGTATGTCTCTCGAAACCCCTTTAATCAGCTAATTCTTGTTGTAAGCCACGATCAGGATTTGATTTTGGCATGCGATAAGAAACTGGATTTGAATTTCGACTCGAAAGATGGGCAATGCTGATGAGAAACGCTTGGAGTTCGGGATTGCGCGGCGTGAAGCGACCCTCTTCTTATCGAGTTCGTTACAATGTAGGAAAAACAGTAAGTAAGAAGACCTCTGATTGCTTTAGGAGGAGCTGTGGTGAATAGCGCCCAGAAGATCGATAAGTCCATCCAGAAGATGATGACTCTCGGAAGAAGGCTTGGGATTCTGTTTACGGCGCTGTTTATAGCGGTGTGTTGCTGTTCGGTGGTGGTGGTTATTTCCATTGGGCTTATGGCTGCTCAAGGAAACCTATATGATCCATCAAAGACGGTTTCCGTAGTGGTTCCTTTGATGTATCTTCTGATTTCCGGAGGGGCCACATGGACCCTGCGGGGAATCAGCATGGACATGGCTCATGGCGAATCGCCCTTTACCCTTTCGCATGCTCGAAGAATCTCGATTATCGGGTGGCTGTTTGTTGCAGCAGCAATAGGTGACCTCTTGTTTTCTCCGGGGTTTCTTTCGATAGTGATTGGCCCCTTCGACTTGCTGGGGAACGCCTATTCGATGTTTGAAAACCTGGCCCTGCCCATAGATATTGGTGCTGTGCTGGGGGCCGTTTGCTGCTTCTCGATTTCTGCGATATGGCGCTACGGAGCTCTGCTTCAAGACCAGACCGAGGATTTGGTGTGAGGGGCGGCATGGACTATCTGATTATTGAGCTTGAAAGCTTATTGCTTCGACGCGGAAAGACGAGTACGGATATCATTCGGGCGACCGGGCACACACCGGCAAGTATCTCAAAAATACGAAATGGCAAGGTGAAGGCAATTAGGTTAAAGACATTGCTGGATATTTGCGTAGAGCTTGATTGCCAGCCTGGCGATCTTATTAAGCGCGTCAACGAAAGAGAACTTGAGGAACTGGCGACGCGGCGCGCCCGCAACGCGCTGAGCAGGGCGACCGCGACGGGTGATGACCCGGTCCTGGAGTCAGATCATGTTTACGTGGTCGATCTTAGAGACGACTGAGGCTGGAGAATAAAAAAGTATTGAGCAGGTGCAGCCCGTGAAAACAACGGTTTTCACGGGCTGTTCATTCAACGTCCTGCAGTGGCCTGTATTTCTCGCCGCGTCACTGGGGAACGAGAGAGTCATTTCCTGTGCTGGATGCAGGGGGGTGCTTACCTTGTGTAATATATAAATAAGCTTATATTGAAATATGACACATATCGAATTAGAATAACATTATCAATTCGGTATGCAAGGAAAGGAGGGAGAGATGGATTGGATTAACGAGCCGGAGGAAGGCGTTGCACCCGCGTGCGGCAACTGCTTCTTCTACGCGCACGGGGGATGCACGAAGAGGTGCCCCAATCAGTCCTGCACGTTCCGTTTCTAGGGGGCAGAGATGAACTGGCTTTCTACCGCGAAAGGAGGGGAATGAAATGGAATGGATTACCGAGCCGTCAGCCGGGGCTGAGCCCATGTGCAACAATTGCTTCTTTTACGCGCACGGCAGCTGCAGCACCAAGTGTTCTTCACAGGCGTGCACTATCCGCTTTTAGCGGATAGTGCACGCCGTACGGCGTGCACAGACTGTTCAAAGATATTTTGGCCAGCAGCGCCTGAGGGGCGATGTGGCATTGCAATATGGGGGGCGAACCGACGTTACCTATAACCCCGCACAATTGCCATGTCGTCCCTTTTTATTGACGGGGAGGATGTCGTCCATGCGGGAAGTCCCAGTTGAATTGCGTGCCATATCCAAGAGATATGGCGGGTTTGAAGCGGTTAAATCAGTCTCGTTCTCTTTAATGGAAGGCGAGCTGTGTGCACTCATTGGGGAGAATGGTGCCGGCAAGAGCACGTTAATTCGATTGATCACGGGGCTTTCGGAGCCATCGTCAGGAACGATCTCGATGTTTGGGCAAACCGGGAGACGTGAAATACGGAGCTGCAGGGAAAGGCTGGGTTATATGCCCGACCTCAATGCTTCGTATCCTAATCTGACCGCGCGAGACAACTTGGTCGTTCGCTGTATTGAGTGGGGGCTTCCCACCGATCGTTCCATCGACGGTGTGTTATCAACCGTCGGTTTGGGGGAGGCCGGCGGGAAGAAAGTGAAGAACTTCTCAATGGGAATGAGGAGGCGTCTCGATCTGGCCATAGCGTTGCTGGGCGATCCGGAGCTGTTGATCCTGGACGAGCCGACAAACGGCCTGGATCCGATGGGGATAGTCGAAGTAAGAAAAATCCTTACGCATCTTAACAAAGATCAAGGTAAAACGATTCTCGTATCCAGCCACAATCTTGAGGAGATGCACAAGCTGGCAACTGATTACCTCTTCATAAGTCATGGTCGCCTCATTCGAAGGATGACCGCACCTCAGCTGGAAAAGTCATGCCGCGGTGGTTTCGTGTTGCATGTGGACGATCTGGAGCGAACGAGATCGGTTCTCGGAGATGAGACCTCACATTCTTTTCTGCCGGACGGCAGCGTCCTTATGCGCTATGAGGAGAAAAAGGAAGGGCGGGGCGTTGCAATCGAAGCGCTCTCGACCGCAGGTGTGAGGGTTGCGGAGGCGTATTCTCATAGGAAGAGCCTTGAGGAGTTTTATTCGGAGCTCATCGGTCGAGAGAGCGAGCTGTGATGAAACGCGAGTTCATCTCAGCTTTTCGGAGCGAGGTATGGTTGCTCGCCAGGCACCCGGCGACCGCTCTGATGATTGCGCTTGCGGCTGTGCTGTATGTGGTTGCGGCTGCGACTTCGTCTGAGGTGCTGATCATGGTCGCCGGTGATGACCCGTATACGCTTGGAGGGGCTATAGGTTTTATTGGAAACCTAGTGGATGCAGGGGACGTTTTGGGCTCTGTTGCCCGGACGTCTTTTGCGTCTACAGTGGTCTGGATTCCGGTGACGATTCTCTACGCGGTTTACGCTACGTCGAGAGACTTTGAATCCGTGGCTTACGCCGTATCGAGATCGCGAGGGGTGTCGCAGGCGGCGATTGTGATCACGAAGCTGTTGGTGAACTGCACTCTGGTCGGTGCCGTGTATCTTCTTTCTACGACTGCGCTGTATTTAACCAAGATGGCCCAATGGGATGTTGGGGCCTCGTGCTCAGGGTTTGCCCAATTTGTATCGATTGCGCTGATGATCGCGCTGCTGCTCATTTCGATGTACGCCGCTACCTTCGCCCTGTATTTGCTCACGAGGAGTGTGGTGGCGAGCAGCGTCGTTGCAATAGCGGTTTCGATATTTGTGATGGTGTGGTTCCCAAGTACATACGGAAGCGGTCAGCCCAGCTTGCTGCTCATGCTCTCGCCCGTGTATTACCTGATGAACCTGTGTTCCCTGAGTATGCAGAATGTTGGTGTAATTCAGGTTTTGCTGTATGCGGGCGGCACTGTGCTTGTGTCGGTTGGAGTTGCGCTCGTCTCGCTATTTGTAAGGACGGCGGTTCGATGAATCTTGGGATGTCGGTCAGGGCGGAACTGTTCCGCGCAAGGAGAATGAAACTCGCCGTGATAATAGCGCTGATGTATTTGGGCATCGCGGGGATTTATGTGTTTGCCGGGTCCGGCGCATGGGTCTCCGCAGGGGGAGAGGGCCAGTTCTTTGGCTTTTCCGCCGATCCGGGCTATCTTTTCTCGATAGGGGTTGGGCCAACGGGTATCTCTTCCTGGCTAAGTGTCGTCTCCATGGCGCATACGGTGTTCTTCCCAATCGTCTCTGTTGTTGTGGCGGGGACGCTATTCGGTGATGCGACGAGCGTGTCGGCAAGGGGAGTTTCGATTGCTCGGGGCTTCCGCAGCTGGCAGCTGTTTGCGGCAAAGACATTGGCTTGCGAAGTGTATACGCTGTGCCCCTACATCGTGTTTACTCTCGGTGTCGCTGCGGTCTTTGCCGTGTGCTCCGGAAGCGGTCTAGACAGCCTTACGGTTGGTAATGTGACCTCGGCACTCCTGTCGAATATCGTTATAGACGCCGCTTATACGCTGATGGTTGCGGTTGCATATGAGGTGTTCAGGATCAGATCTCTTGTGTCGGGAGCCTTGCTGGTCGCAACGTTCGCGGGCCTTGTTATCGCGATGAGTTTCCCAACCGTTTTACCCCCGGTTCACATGGCTTATTGGATGAGGGCGTGCGGGGCTGCCGGCGGGACGGTCCTGATGGCTGCATGCGGCCATGCGGTCATCGTGTCGCTCGCATGTCTATTGCTGCTTTCGTGCAGTTTTTATCGAAGAAGGTAGTGCGCTGGCGTATGCGCAGCGTCTGAGGGTCGATATGGATTTGATTGGAAATGGAGATGGTGCGAAGTGAAACTGTCGCAATTTAATGTGGTGCATGAACATAACGGAAGTCTTCTTATCATGAATGCGCGAACCGGCGGCATCCTGTCGTTAAATCCGGAATACGCGCAGAAATTCTAAAGGATTCAAGAAGGGGACGTTCGGGATGCCGATGATCTTGTCGCGGAGCTGATAAGGGGAGGCATCCTAGTCAATGAGGAGAGGGACGAGCTTGGGGAGATCAGGTTGCAAAGTCGCGCCGCGCGCTTTGCGAATACTGCTCTGTCCCTTACCATTGCGCCAACGATGGCTTGCAACTTTTGCTGTCCCTACTGCTATGAAAAGGGACAGGCGTACACGACGATGGGCGAGGAGGTTTTGACACAGCTCTCCAAGTTCGTGAAAGATTACTATCCTGGTATCGCAAGTCTCTCAGTTGGATGGTACGGCGGCGAGCCTCTGCTCGGAATGAAGATGATCGAACGGATTACGTCGGATCTGAAAGATGTCGTGGGGCCAACGTGTGAATATTCCGCATCGATAGTGACAAATGGCTATCTGCTGACGCCTGATGTTGCAAGGAGGCTCGCGGCATGTGGTGTGACGAGCGCGCAAGTGACTATAGATGGATCGAAGTCGGATCACGATTCGAGGAGGATTCTTCACGACGGAAGCCCTACATACGAACGTATTCTCAAGAACGTCAAAGAGTGTGCCGACATCATCGATATTTCGATAAGGAGCAACGTCGACAAGACCAACATCGAGGCCGCTCAAGAGCTATTGGATCATCTCGAGCTAAATGGCCTGATGAATAAGGTTCACTTCTATTTAGCCCCTGTTGACGATATCAATCAGGTATGTGCGAACGACAGCCACTGCTTTACTGTAAAAGAGTTCTCGTATGAGGAGACTGAGTTTTATAAAAGGGCAATTGCGCGGGGCTTTAAAGTTCAACCTTTTGGTGGGACGAATTTCGGGATATGTTGCGCCGTTGGAATCAACTCGTACGTGGTTGATCCCGTCGGAGATTTGTATAAGTGCTGGGATGACATTGGAATGAAGGAGCGGAGGGTCGGAACTATTTTCGAGCCGCCAATGTTGAGCAAGAACATGATTAACTGGATGGCATATGAGCCGGATGACCCGGAATGCCAAGAGTGCTTTGCTTTTCCCATGTGCATGGGAGGGTGCCCCAACCACGCCTTAAACGGTGAGGGGAAACGTTGCGTTTCCTTCCGGTATGATGCCGAGCAAAAAATGCTGCTCTCCCAGATGATGAATACGGCAAAACGGGGTGCGGGGCAAAATGAGGCTGATGCTTAATCTCTGTAGAAAATATATACTGGGCGGTCGATTCTACGCCTATCTTGTCGTAACAGTTTTGGTCGGGCTGCTTGCGCTTGCGGGTCCCTTTCTTACCGGCATAGTGGTAAACCGATTGGCGATGCCGGCCAGCGCCGATCTTGCCGCCGTTCTCGTTTGTTGCCTTATTTTGGTTGCGGTCCAAGCGGTTCGAGCGGGACTAGTGTATTGCTCAGAGATGCTGTACATCAACCTTCAGTCGCATGCGGGGTTCGGCTTAAATGCGGATACGCTTGAGCACGTGAAGCACCTTCCCCAGGCATTCTTCGAGGGCTTCAACGCGTCGTATTATAACCAGCAAATCAATCACGACGCTAATGACCTTGTCATCTTCGTAATCAACTCGGTTGTGGGGGTTTCAAGCAACGTTATCACCCTTTTGTCCGCCCTGTTTGTTCTCGGTAGCCTGAATATCAAGTTGAGTGTGGTCTGCCTTGTTCTTGCGGCAGCGAGTGCCGCTTTTTATGCGGTTTCACGCGCAAGGCTGTTTGAGAGAAGTTTTGACGTACAAGAGCAGAGCGCGAGGTTTTTTTCCTGTCTACAAGATCAGTTGGAGAAAGTTGATTTCATCCGCAAACATGCTTTGTTCGATAGGTCCCGCGCTGTACTGGTCGAAGCTTTTAATGGGCTCTATCCAACGATGAGAGCAAATCAGGAAGTAGGGTCTAGATTTACCTTTGGCAACGCGTTGGTCGCTTCCGCCGCTCAAGGATGTCTTCTTGCTGTGGGCGCGGTTGAAGTGATGGGCGGGAGACTGTTGCCTGGTTTTCTCGTGACCGCTGTTGGATATTATTCGAACTTAAGCTCAGCGGTACAGTATTTGTTGGGCTGGGGAAGGGATTACCAGACTAATCGCGTATGCTATGAGCGGCTGAAAAGAATTTGGGATGTCCCGGTGGAAGCGAATGGCAAATTGGCGCTTGGTCCGATTGAGGAAATCCGTCTAGAGAACATCAAGCTACGTTATCCAGGGGCGGAAAGGGTCGCGTTAAGCATTGAGGGGCTCGCGTTTTCCAGGGGTCGGCTATATGGAATCTCGGGGCCGAATGGTTCGGGGAAGAGCTCGCTGCTGTCAGTGATATTGGGGCTATATCCAGATGACACAGAAGGGGCCGTTCGCTACAACGGGGTGTCACAGCGTTGCATCGATCGATATGCATTGCGGCGGTGTCGAGTCAGCATTACGGAGCAAGAACCCCCTATCGTTGAGGGGACGATTCTCGATAATCTTACGCTGCTTTCTGATGATTACGAGATGGATAAGCTGAATCGGATGCTTGTCATATTGGGGCTAGACGAAATGGTTGCTTCTGTGGAGAACGGGGCAACGGCGATGCTTGACGGCGGGAAAGGAGGGGTGTCCGGCGGCGAGAAGCAAAAGATTGCAATTGTGAGACAGCTGTTGAAATCGCCGGACGTTATGCTTTTTGATGAACCGACCTCAGCACTTGATGCGAAGAGTCGAGGCGCGCTGATCAAATTGCTTCATGAAATTAAGAGAGACCATATTGTAATCGTTGTCACTCATGACGAGGAGATGCTTGCCGCCTGTGACGAGGTCATTTCGACGGCTGGATGATTATCGGATTGTGGCGTTGAAGACCAAGAAACTTGAAATGGCGTGGGCTCTGGGTAGGTCTCCACGGGTACGCCGTCGGTGCTGTACTCGACCGCCCGGCAAGAAGGTTTTATAGCGTGTTTCCCCAGAGAGGTCCCTTTGTCCGGTAGTGGCGAGGGGAGCCTCTCTTTTGCTCACCTCTTGCGGCGGAGGGGGACACCATGCGCCTATGCAGGACAAACTGCGCGTTCTTGTCGAATGATGGGCTATGTGTAGAGATGATGGTCTCGGGTAGAGGCCGTGTCGCGCTCGGCTGCGATGAGCCAGGCAATTCAATCTTCATCCGGGAGGGCCTTGGCAAGACAAGCAGGGCGAAGACCTTGGCGACGTTCGGGAGCCGTGTGGCGCCCGGCTCCACGCTCATCCACGACATGGAGCCGGGCGCCACACGGCTCCCGTCAACAATCTGTCACTGAAGAGCCAGCACTACAACGCGAAGCTGCTCAAGGGCGTTCCCGACGGTCAGAACCCGCTGGGGCCCGTGAACCGGATGCGCTACTTCATGCAGTGCTTCCTGAGGGCTCATCCCGGCTCCAACCGGGACGACATGCGGGGCTGTGGCTATGAGTCCGCCCGAGGACAAGCTTGAGAAGGTCGCGATGGTGCTCGATCGGGCAATGCGATACCCGAAAACGCTCAGGTTCAGGCAGTTCTATGCAAGAAAGCCCAGTTCAGATGAGTTCGACGAGCAATATTTATCAACACAGTGCAAGGGGGGATTATATTTGTATTTCATCCGTGTTGAGCTTCACACGGTGCGCGACTCATCGCAAACTGGCGGGCGCAGCGGAAAGAAAACCGACTGCAGACGAACGATCGATACCGGGAGCAAATAGCCACCGGATGCTTTTCGGTCTCCTACGCGTCGACCTCCGCGATTTCTTCTGCGTCTCGCCAAGTTGAAAGGAGCGATGTCGAAAACTCCTTTTCGGTTAGCGTCAAGACATCCTTCACGCAAAAACCTTTCAATTTGTCAGGAAGCCCAAAACGCGCTTTTTTCCTAATCGAGCTGGCAACCCGCTTCAACGCGGTCTTGTTCTTGTCCTCGTTGTATACCAAAACAAAGACGCAGTGCTCGCGAAACCATCTCGTCCTCTTTCCCCACAGGTCCGAGCAGATCAAAACGCTGTCCTTGCACTTCTCGATGAGGGCGTCCCTTTGGCCAAGATTGATACCAAGCTCTTCGTCATCCTTGGGATTGAGCCTCTTCCCCAGCGTCTCCTTCAGACTGCCGTTTTTAAATTCGACTAGATATAACGTTTCCCGATCGCAATACAGCGCATCGGCGGAGCGCGGGAGTTGCATCCACCTATTGACCTTCTTGCAGTAGCATTCTTTAACAGAGTCAAAATTGACAACAGGCAAATCGTCATCCACAAGAGAGACGCTCCCGTCTCTGGATGTTTTGGAGATGGTCGACGTGCAGTCCCTTAGGATACAGGTCCTGCAACGGGAGCAACCATCGCTGCCATCTGGCACCACGGGAGAGTTCGGATGAGGGCAGGAGGCGCACAGGTCGCTACTCAAGGCCGTACTCCTCCCTCTCAAGCGTATCAAAAGGAGCCGCCAGCTTCTCGTAGGCGACCTCAGTCGAGCCGGTTATTTCGGCAAAGCGAGAGCGTCCATCAGCGCAGGTCTCCGCAAGATAATATGAGCACAATCCATCAACAGCGTGCTTCTTAGAATACACTTCGATCGCATTCAAGAAATATGGACTATGGGTGCTCATTAAGACGTGCATCCCGAGCTCTTTCTGGAGCAGCACGATTATCTCGGCGAAGGCCAGCTGCCATGCAGGATGAAGATGAATCTCGGGTTCATCGAGGATAATAGTCCCTCCGGCATCTAGCGCGCCGGACTTCAAGAGCACCTTCATGATGGCGAACGTCTTCAAGCCAGCAGAAAGGTTCCCAGGCTCCAACCCCCGAGCGAAGCCCTCTTCGAGATACGTAAGGTGACCGCGACTTTCGCTCCTCTCGAAATACCCCGGACATAAGGAGGAGACCTTGTCCATGAGAACCTTCAGGTGCCGCTCCTTCGCGATCTCGTCGAACAGCGAGGACTCGCTGTCATCGTTACGGACGGTCGCCTGAATCAAATCTTGCCGCAGCTCCTCCTGGTGTCCAAGGAGGGGCCTGAACCGAAAAGCGGGGCCGTAGGGCCCTCCGAGAGAATCGATCAGGAACGGGTCGTCCAGATAATGCGCCCTGAATCGCAAAACCCTCCTATCGTGCACCTCCGCCACCTCGTCACCTGCAACCGAGAAAACCGTAGATGCGTCCTTTATCTGGAGTTCGACCTTCCCGGGCTCTTCGCCGAAAACCGAATTGATCTGGCCGTTGAACTCGCTTTGGAACCTGTTTGTCGCAATCGCACGAAATACCTCATCATCGGAGATATCCATGATCTCGATAATCTGATCGGCAACTCCTGCTACGCCATTCGTGAAATCGGATTCGATCTCACGGGAGATCTCCTCCCCGTAATACTCCTTTATCTCATCAATAAGCTCGTCCCTCGTGCACTCGCCCGAAAAAACCCTGTCGATGAAACCATTCATTCTTCCAGCAGTTCGCCTGTGGCGAGACGTGGAGTCGAGAGGGCCTCCCACATATGCCTTCCTGATGGCGCGTTCAACACTATTGCGCCTCATGCGGTCGATTTTGTTCTCCGAATCGGACATGCTGTTGAAGGCCGCATAAAGCGCTTTTCCAACCGTGCTTTTCCCCGTCCCGTTCTCCCCGGCGATCACGGCAATGCCATTAATCTCGATATCGGCCTCAGCGACCCTGCCGATGTTTTTCACCTTGATTTTCAATGCATATCACCAGCTCTAAACTCGCGAGACTCAATAGCTCGATTATCGCACAGGGAGATCGACTTCTCGAGGACTCCCTAAATGGAACGCGCGGGGAGGACATGGCTCGCCGCCGTCCGCTTTGCGTTCGCGCGGGGAAGGGTGACGACCAGGGGCCTCTCCGGGCTCATCAAGAGGAGCGCCGGATCCTCCTCGTCCATTTGAACTGTATTGTATCCCAGGACACTTGACTTAGAGGAATGGCGTTGAGCGGCGATAATCGTTTCAGCGCCAAAAAGAAAGGAGTGTTCAGTCATGGCAGATAGGCTCTCCTGCACAGCGGGGCACCGCACCGAGGACGCAGACTTCGCCGTCGCGTCGGGGAAGCCCATCGCCCAAGTGGCCGCCGACCTCGGCATCAATGAGAAGATCCTGGGAAGATGGGTGACGGTCAGAAAGAAGGAACTGGCCAACCACCCGGTCGCGGCGGCCGCGGCCAAGACCGAGACCGCCGAGGTGAGGGCCGCCCGCAAGTGCATGCGCGAGCTCGAGCTCGAGAACGAGTTCCTAAAAAGCCCCGACCTCACATTGGAGGCCGGGGCCAGTAGATTTTTGGGACATGTCTAGAAATCTACCCATGCGGGAAGCGGCATGTGCCGAGCATGTCGCGTGCTAGGTTTTGAGGCATGCCACAAAACCTAGCACGGGGGAGTGGCTACTCGGCGTCGGCGAAGCCGTTGGGGTTGTGGCTCTGCCAATTCCAGCTGTCACGGCACATATCCGCGATATCGTACTGGGCCTTCCAACCCATCATACGTTCGGCCTTGGAGGCATCGCACCAGTTGGCGGCGATGTCGCCGGCACGGCGCTCGCGGATCACGTAGGGCAGCTCCTTGCCGCAGGCCTTGGAGAAGGCGGCGACGACCTCGAGTACCGAGGTGCCGGTGCCGGTGCCCAGGTTAAAGATCTCGACGCCGGTCTTGCCGTTCATCCAGTTGAGGGCGGCCACGTGACCAGATGCCAGGTCGCAAACGTGGATATAGTCGCGCACGCCCGTGCCGTCGGGAGTGGGGTAGTCATTGCCAAAGACCTGAACGGCCTCGAGCTTGCCCACGGCAACCTGCGCGACATAGGGCACCAGGTTGTTGGGGATGCCCTTGGGGTCCTCGCCGATCAGGCCCGACGGATGGGCGCCGATGGGGTTGAAGTAGCGGAGCAGCACGACGTCCCACTCGGGGTCGGCGGTGTGAACGTCCATAAGGATCTGCTCGATCATCCACTTGGTCCAGCCATAGGGGTTGGTTGCGGGCTTCTTGGGGTCTTCCTCGGTGACAGGCGGGTTGTCCGGGTCGCCGTAGACGGTCGAGGAGCTCGAGAAGATGATGGACTTGCAGCCATGGTTGCGCATGACGTCGATGAGCACCAGGGTGTTCTCGATGTTGTTGTGGTAGTACTCGACGGGCTTGCTCACCGACTCGCCGACGGCCTTAAAGCCGGCGAAGTGGATGACGCGGTCGATCTGATGGGTGTCGAAGATCTTGTTCATGGCCTCGCGGTCGAGCACGTTGGCCTCGTAGAAGGTGAGGTTCTTGGCAGCCTCTTCGCCCACGATGGTCTTGACGCGGTCGACGGC
The DNA here is from genome assembly GCA_025992855.1 of Coriobacteriaceae bacterium. NCBI lineage: Bacteria > Bacillati > Actinomycetota > Coriobacteriia > Coriobacteriales > Coriobacteriaceae > Coriobacteriaceae bacterium. The sequence goes on along the minus strand of DAJPGB010000001.1, from coordinate 158,560 downwards.
GACGGCGCTGGAGTTGGAGAGATCATCGACGATGACGACCTGGTAGCCACCCTCGAGCAGCTGAACGACGGTGTGCGAGCCGATAAAACCGGCGCCACCGGTAACGAGGACGCAGGTGTCTTTGGGGTCGAGTGCTTTGGACATGTAGTCTCCTATCGAATCAGGAACACTTCTTCAGGGGAGTATAGCGCAGGCAGGGACGCCCAAATCGTGCGCTGTAGGAAAAGCAGAGGATTGTGCTAACGTACTCATCAGAAGAGCTTGCGTACGCATAACCTGATCTTTGGCATTTGCTTACGAGCCGCCGACCTTGTAGTTTCCTGCCGTTCGTGGAAATCGTTGGGACGCGCCATATGTACGCTAATATGTATGAGTTGAGCGACATATAAATAAGCATGTAACGGAGTACATATGTCACCAAACAGCGATTCCATCCTTTCCCAGGAGCTCTCGCGCCGCACTGCCCTTAAGGCCCTGTTCGGCGCCGCTTCTGCGGCAGTTCTTTTCGGCCTGCCCACTCGCGCCCATGCGGCGGAGGCTTCCAAAGAAACCACCGATAAATTGAATGCCGCCCAGGCCCAGCTCGACGAGGTTCAGGCCCAGCTCGACAGCATCGCAAATGAGTATGCGGCGCTGGCCAACAAGAATGCCCAGACCCTCAACGACATTGAGAATGTCCAGGGCAAGATTGACGACACACAGGCCCAGATCGATGAAAAGAAGGCCGAGCTCAAGAAGAAGCGCAACGACCTTTCCGATCGCGTGGCCGCCAGCTACAAGTCCGGCGGTACGAATATCCTGTCGCTGCTGCTGGCCTCTGGCTCGTTTGAGGAACTCGTCGCCAACGCGCATTACGTTGAGAAGATCAACAAGAGCGACCGCGATGCCATCGAGGATATCCAGACGATTCAGGCTGAGCTCGACGCGCAGAAGACCGAGCTCGAAGCACAAAAGGCCAACCTGGAGAAACTCAAGGACCAGCAGACGGCTCAGATGCAGGATATGCAGGCCAAGCAGCAAGAAGTCCAGACCGTGCTGAACGGTCTTTCCGACGACGTCAAGGAACTCATGGCTCAGCGCGATTCCGAGATTCTCGCTGCCGCCCAGGCCGAGGAGGCCGCTAGGAAGGCGGCTGCGGCAGCCGCGGCCTCTGCGAACACGGGCTCTTCTTCGGGTGGCTCGAGCTCGGGTGGCGGCTCGTATGCCGGCGGCACCCCGCAACAGACGGGCGGTTCGGGCAAGCAGCAGGCCGTCGTCAATGCGTGCTACTCGACGCCTTCTCCCGGCCAGGGCTGGTGTGCTGCCTGGGTTACCAACGTCTTCCGCAATGCCGGCGTGGGCTATTTTGGCGGCAACGCGTGTGACATGTTCAACGCCTGGTGCTATAGCTCCGACCGCTCGGCGCTGCAGGTGGGCATGATCGTGGCCGATTCCTCGCACAGCGGCACGGGTGCTCCGGGCCTTATCTACGGTCATGTGGGTATCTACGTTGGCGGCGGCATCGTTATGAGCAACGAGGGTGCCATTACGTCTAAGTCGCTTGATTCGTTCATTAGCTTTTATGGTACTGGCTCTGGCGTGCGTTGGGGCTGGCTTGGCGGTATTGCGCTGTCGTAAAGCCGACTGGGCCGCGTGCCCGCCCGCAATATATTTGATTGCCTGCTCGGGCAGTCCTGCGCAAGACGAAGGCCACATTAAGTGGCCCTCTTTGCGTGCGGAACTCGCGATCAATCAAATATATTGCGGGCGGGCACGCGGCCCTCTCGGGTTCGGGGCGCGACACACCGGACTGGTTGTCTGAATTAAAGAAAGTGAAGGCCCCTTTCGGGGCCTTCTTTTTTAGAGGAATTCGCCTACTCGGTGGACTTCGGGTTCTAGGTCTACGTCGAATTGGTCTTTGACGGTTGTTTGGATGTGGCGGATGAGTTCGTCGACGTCGGCGGCGGTGGCGTGGTCGGCGTTGACGATGAAGCCGCAGTGCTTTTCGCTCACCTGCGCGCCGCCGATGGCGTGTCCTCGCAGGCCGGCGTCCATGATGAGCTTGCCGGCAAAGTAGCCCTCGGGGCGCTTGAAGGTGGAGCCGGCGCTCGGCATGTCGAGCGGCTGCTTGTCCTCGCGGCGTTGGCGGTAGTCGTCCATGTCGGCCTTGATCATCACGGCGTTGCCCGGGGCGAGATTGAAAGTGGCCGAAAGCACGATGAAGCCGTCGTCGGCGATGCGGCTCTTGCGATAGCCCAGGTTGAGCTCATCGACATCGAACTCGATAATGCTGCCGCTACCGCGGGTGCCGTCGTCGAGCATGCGGGCGGGCTTGTAGACGCGCGCGGACTCCAGCACATCGGCCATGCAGGCACCGTAGGCACCGGCGTTCATGTAGCAGGCGCCGCCGACCGATCCGGGAATGCCCGAGATGGGCTCCATGCCGGTGAGACCGGCCTCGGCTGCCGCCGCGGCGACATCGGAAAGCAAGGCGCCGGCTGCCGCCGTGACGTGCGTGCCGTTGACCGTAATGTCGGAGAGGCCCTCGCCCAGCGCTACGACGACGCCGCGGATGCCCTTGTCGCCGACGAGCAAGTCGGAGCCGTTGCCCACGATGGTGAGTGGCAGGTCGCAGCGATAGCAGGTATCGAGCGTGGCGACGAGGCCCTGCTCGGTATCGGGCGTGACAAAGACGTCGGCCGGGCCGCCGATCTTAAACGTGGTGTGCTCGCGCATGGGCTCGCTCATCAGCACGTTGTCCTCGCCGGCAACGCCAGCGAGCGCGCACAGCAGGTCCTCGTTAAAAAAATCGTTCTCGTGCATACGAATATCCGCCTTTTGGTGGTCGTTGTCATCAATCGATTGCAATATACCCCACCCGGACGGATTTGGTGCGCTGGCGGCGATAAAACAGCCGTCCACCGGATTGGTAAAGTGTTTATCACCGAGGTAGAGGGGTAGTCGCTATACTTTCAAGAGATTGCGCGTAAACCCGGAAGGAGCGAGATGGCCAACAAAGTCACCCTCAAGCAGATCGCCCAGGAGGTGGGGCTTTCCCCCTCGTCGGTCTCGCTTGTTCTTAATAATCGGCCCTGTCGCATCTCGGAAGAAAACCGCAAGCTCATCAAAGAGGTCGCGGCGCGCAACCACTATGTTCCCAACCAGATTGCGCGCAGCCTGGTCATGCGCGAGTCGCGCACGCTGGGCCTTATCGTCCCTAACATCGAGAGCCGCTTTTTTGCCTCGCTCGCCGGTAGCCTGGAAAAGCGCTGCCGCGAGGACGGCTATGCGCTCTTCATTACCAGCTCGGGCGGCAGCGCCGATGACGATCTGGAGCTGCTGCGCCAGCTGGTGACGCGCGGCGTTGATGGCGTCTTTCTGGTGGTGGGTGACGAGTTCTCCGACGACCGCGCCCTGCGCGAAGAAGTCAGCCATCTGCCCATCCCGGCGGTAATGGTCGACCGTGCCATTGAGGGGCTCGAGTGCGACAAGGTGATGTTCGACCACGAGATGGGTGGCTACATGGCCACCCGCTATCTGATCGAGCAAGGTCACCGTCGCATCGCCTGCTTGGTTAACGCACGCCGTTCCAATACGGGTCGCAAGCGACTTGCCGGCTATGAGCGCGCTCTGCGTGAGGTTGGCCTGCCGATCGACGCGCGTTTGGAGTTTGAGAGCGAGTACTACATCCCGAGCGCATACGAGGCCTCGGAGGCGGTGCTCGCAACTGACGCCACTGCCGTGTTCGCAAGCTCGGATAACATTGCCCTCGGTTTGCTCAAGCGCTTGCACGAGATGGGGAAGAGCATCCCGGGCGATATCTCGGTGGTGAGCTATGACAACTCGGCGGCCGACGTTCTCTTTGAGCCGGCGCTGACCGCCATTGAGCAGGATCCTGGTGTCCTCGCGGAGCATGCTTTTGGCTGCATGTCCAAGCGTCTTGCCGGTAGGGGCGGCAGGCGTGCCGAAGAGGTCGTTCTGGAGCCGGAGCTTATCGTTAAGGACAGCGTGCTCGAGCTTACTAAACACAACTAAACACGTTTATCAATTTGCAGAGACCGAATGTGGAGCACCTGTGACGGGCAATGCCGCAGGTGAATGTCGCGTTTTGCTAATCGATGGAATTGATAAGGGTGCTAAAACGTTTTTTCACCATGATAAAACGTTTTAGCAAATATACTAGTCCCAACGAAAGGTTGCCGTATCGGAGGGCGACCGCACAGCGAAGGGACATAAACAATGGCTAAAACACTGGGGACGCCGTGGCAAAAGCTGGGCCACGAGGTGCCGGCTTCCGAGCTCGAGGGCGTCGACCTGTATTGGCGCGCATCGAACTATCTGTCCGTCGGTCAGATCTACCTTCGCTCTAACCCGCTAATGCGCCCCGACTTTGTCGACGAGAAGACCGGCGAGACGCGCGACTTCGGTCGTCCGGACGTTAAGCACCGCCTGGTTGGCCACTGGGGTACCACGCCCGGCATCAACTTCCTGTTTGGTCACGTCAATCGTCTCGTTGCCGACCACAGCCAGAATGCTATCTTCTTGATGGGCCCTGGTCACGGTGGCCCCGCCGGTACTGCTCAGTCGCTGCTCGACGGCACCTACCGCGAGATTCGCCCCGACATCACCAATGACGAGGCCGGCCTGCAGAAGTTCTTCCGCCAGTTCTCCTATCCCGGCGGCATCCCGAGCCACTTTGCGCCCGAGACGCCCGGTTCCATCCACGAGGGCGGCGAGCTCGGCTACACGCTCAGCCACGCCTACGGCGCCGTTATGGATAACCCGAGCCTGCTGGCCGTGGCCGTGGTGGGCGATGGCGAGTCCGAGACCGGCCCGCTCGCGACCTCTTGGCAGTCCAACAAGCTCGTGAACCCGGCAACCGACGGTATCGTCCTGCCGATCCTGCACCTCAACGGCTACAAGATCGCCAACCCCACCATCCTTGCCCGCGTGTCCGACGAAGAGCTCACCAAGTTCTTTGAGGGCATGGGCTATAAGCCGCACTTCTTTGTCGCCGGCTTTGACGACGAGAGCCACGCAAGCATTCATGCGCGTTTCGCTGCCCTGTTTGAGCAGGTCTTTGACGAGATCTGTGACATCAAGGCCACCGCGCAGGCCCAGGCCGCCTCAGGCGAGACCGTGGTCCGCCCGGCCTACCCCATGATTGTGTTCCGTACGCCCAAGGGCTGGACTTGCCCCAAGCACATCGACGGCAAGAAGACCGAGGACTCCTGGCGCGCACATCAGGTGCCGCTGGCGAGTGCCAAGGACACCCACGAGCACTTCCGCGTGCTGCGCGAGTGGCTGCGTTCCTACAAGCCCGAGGAGCTCTTTACACCCGAGGGCCAGGTGCGCCCCGAGGTGACGGCCTTTATGCCGACCGGCGAGCTGCGCATCGGCGCCAACCCCAACGCGAACGGCGGTAAGGTGCGTCGCGAGCTCGAGCTGCCCGATGTTCATGCCCACGAGGTCCCCGTCGCAACTAAGGGTCATGGCTGGGGCTCCACCGAGGCCGCCCGCGTCTTTGGTGAGTACACTGCCGACGTTCTGGCCAAGAACATGGATGACTTCCGCATCTTTGGTCCCGACGAGACCGCGTCCAACCGCCTGCAGGCTGCCTACAAGGTGACCAAGAAGCAGTGGGACGCCGGCTTCTACGAGGACGAGGCCAACGACGAGCTGCTGGCTGGTTCCGGCAAGGTCGTCGAGCAGCTGTCCGAGCATCAGTGCGAGGGCTTCCTCGAGGCCTATGTGCTCACCGGCCGCTCCGGCGTGTGGAGTTCCTACGAGAGCTTTGTCCACGTGGTCGATTCCATGGTCAACCAGCACTGCAAGTGGCTCGAGGCCACCAAGCGCGAGATTCCGTGGCGCGCCCCCATCAGCGGCCTCAACATTTTGCTGTCGAGCCACGTCTGGCGTCAGGACCACAACGGCTTCTCGCACCAGGACCCCGGCTTTATCGACCTGCTGCTCAACAAGGCCAACGATACGCATATCGTGAACGCCTACTATCCGGCCGACGCCAACATGGCCCTTGCCGTGGCCGAGCGCGTCTACCAGTCCACCGACTGCGTCAACGCCATCTTCTGCGGCAAGCAGCCCGCCCCGACCTTCCAGACGGTCGACGAGGCCAAGGCCGAGCTTGCCGAGGGCGTTGCGACCTGGAGGTGGGCATCGACTGCCGACTCGCTCGCCGAGGCCGACGTCGTCGTTGCCACCTGCGGTGACGTGCCGACGCTCGAGGCCCTGGCGGCAACCGATATGCTGCGCGAGCTGGGCATCAAGGTGTGGTTCGTCAACGTGGTCGACCTGCTCAAGATCCAGAACGTCTGCGAGAACGACCTGGCCATCAGCGACGAGCGCTGGGCCGAGCTGTTTGGCTGCGGCGAGAAGCCCGTGCTCTTTGCCTTCCACGCCTATGCCGGCACGATTCGCCGCCTGATCTGGAACCGTCCCGGCCACGACGCCTTCCGCGTCCACGGCTACGAGGAGAAGGGCTCCACGACGACGCCGTTCGACATGCTGCGCCTGAACAACATGGACCGCTGGGCTCTTGCTGCCGACGTGCTGCGCATGGTCGATGCCGATAAGTTTGCCGGGCAGATCAGCGAGTGGGAGGCCTTCCGCACCGAGGCCTTCGAGTTCGCCTGCGACGAGGGCTACGATCACCCGGCCTTCACCGACTGGGTCTGGCCGGACGCCGCTGCCGCAACCGCAGCCGACGGCGCACTCTCCGCAACCCAAATGACCGCGGGCGACAACGAGTAGCATCCGGGACGGTCTCGCGCTGGGGCCGCCTCCGGGCGGGTTACCTTGCTCTGGGAAGTGGGCTTCGCGAACTTCCCGGAGCAAGGTAACCCGCCCGGAGGCGGCCCTCTCGACCGTTTCGATCTGCGGGGCTGATATATTTTTAAAGCAATGGGGCCATGGCTGTTGTGGCCTTGGAGGTAGCGCATCCTCCTTTGGTCAGCCTGCTTTACATTGCTGGGGCCGGGGTGCCTGCTTTGTTTTGAGAAGTTCGCGAAGCCCACTTCTCAAAACAAAGCAGGCACCCCGGCCCTCGTCCGTTATCACCCCGCTGAGCGAGCTAAAGACGCCACGCACCGATATGGCAAAGTGCTAGCTTGAAATTGGTGCTATATTCGGCTTGAGTTGTTTAATGCTAGTACGGGAGGCTGATATGGGGCTGTTCAAGAAGAAAAACCCGCAGGATGCCTTTGATCCCGATGTGTTTACCATCACGGATACGATTCTGGACCCGCCGCGGTTTACGTTTTTGCCTGCTATCTACCAGGATTCCACGCGTCGTAAGTGGGCTGTGCATCAGCGCGGTGCGCAGCCAAAGATTTTTGACTATGCGGATGTGCTGCAGTGCGAGATCGTTGAGACTGGAAATCCCGAGGATGTGCCAGAGCTCAGCAATCGTGAGCTCGCTCAGCAGATTCTGATTAATCCAGCTCAGGCTACCAAAAATAACGCCGCCAAGCGTAATATGTGCCTTGGTATGGGTGTCATCGTTGCCGTGCAAACCGGCGAGGATGAGATTTCGAAGCTTGAGATTCCGGTGACCGTGGGCGAAGTCAAGCGAGACTCCGGCCTGTATCGGTCGTATCGGAACGTTGCGGAACAGATTAAGGAGGCCTTCGACGCCATGGGGTGTTCGGAGAAATGATGCCCGCAGCATCAAGCGGTTGAGGAGCCTTGCCCATGTCGAGCGAACCATATGCGATTCCGCCCAAAGATCGCGCTTTTGAGGGCATTCTTTGGTATATCAAACACTATGACTTACAGGGTGGCGATCGGTTGCCTGCCGAGCGCGTGCTCTGCGAAGAGCTGGGCGTATCGCGCACGGCGCTTCGTGCTGCCATAACGCGCCTTATATCGTGTGGAACCTTGGAGAGCCGTCGTGGCTCGGGCACCTATGTGTGCCCGCCCAAACCGCTGAACATTTTCCAGGAAACGTGGAACTATACCCAGGCCGTCGAGAGGGTCGGCTCAAAGTCCACCGCACGCCTGATATGGTCCAAGGTCGTGTATGCCGATATCGATTTGGCTCAAAAGGCGCAGATCGATCTGGGCATGCCGCTCTTCTGCATTCGACGCGTTCGCGTGGTCAATGGATCCCCCGCATCGATCGAGACGGCATACGTCAATCTGTCTTTATGTCCCTCGCTTCCCGATCACGATTTTGAGCAGGAGAGCCTCTACGACGTTTTGCTCAAAGAGGGAAATGTCCATGTGACGCACGGCAAGGAGCATATCTCCATCAGCCGCCTGAACGCCGACGAGGCCAAGCTGCTGGATGCCCAGGAGGGCACGCCGGTGTTTTACAAGGCGTCTCACGAACGCGACGAGAACGACGGCTTTGTCGAGTATTGCAAGTCCGTGATTCTGCCGACCAAGTATCGCTTTGCCGATAACGGCGAGGCGGACGGCGTTGCAACGAAGGTGGGTGTCGAATGGCTGAAGCGGTAGGGGACCTGCCGGTCTACAAACAAATCCGCCGCTGTATTGCGGAGCGGATCGAGCGCGGCGATTATCCGACGGGTTCGATGATACCGTCCGAAAACGAGCTTGCCGAGGAGTTTGGCACCACGCGCCTGACAATTCGTAGCGCCATGGACGAGCTGGTCAAGAGCGGTCAGATTCGTCGCGTGCAGGGCAAGGGCGCCTTTGTGGGGCATAAGTGGTTTGATGAGCACGTTCGCAAAGGCGGTTTTCGCCAGACGGTTTTGGCCTCGGGCGCGACGCCGTCGGTGCGCATCCTCGCGCGTTCCAAACGCTATGCCGGCCTGTACTATGCCGACCTGTTTGGTATCGCCGAGGACGATTTGCTTTACTCGGTGCGCCGTCTTAACTGCATCGATGGCGAGCCCGTGTCGATCGAGATGACGCTGATTCCGTGTCTGCTGTTTCCGGGTATCGAGGATGTCGATATTTCGGTTTTCAGTCTGTATGAAACCTATGACATGTTGGGTCGAAAGCCAGATAGATCGATTGAGAAGCTCGATATCGAAGCTTTGGGCGCACGCGATGCGAGCCTGCTCAATCTTGAGCCAGGAGATCTGGCGCTTGTGCTGGAATGCTTGACCTACGATGCGAGCGGACAGGTCATCGAGTACGCCAAATCCTTCACGCGCGGTGACGCCGGCGGTTACACCTATATTTACTAATTGGATGGGCGCGTCCTTGGCATGGCTGGGGCGCGCCCAATTACGTCAGGTTTGTGCGCCCCTACGACCGATGGGCGGGAAAAAGCGACCGTCCACCGAAGAAGGGACGTTATAGCAAAAATCGGTATCAAAAAGTAATTAACCTGTAGTCGTTCACTGGTATTAAGAACCCTTGAATTGTTGAGCTTTGGCCAAGATGTCCACAAGGTTAAGCGGTGCGACGGGGCGGCAAGCCCGTTCATTCCGTGCGACAATTCAAACTGCTCGTGAAAGGAGCGGGAATGAAGGAGACCGAGAAGATCGAGATCATGCACTTCGACCAGGAGGGCTACCTCGAGGACGGCAGGAACGTCTACGAGGCCGGCAAGAAGATGACCGCCCTGGCCGACCGCGTGCACGAGGAGGGCTACGACGCCGTCTTCCTGATGGGCGTCGGCGGCACCTGGGACGAGTTCATGCAGCTCGAGTACCTCATGAACAAGTTCGGCGACCGCGACCTCGAGGTCTACCTGATCCACGCCGCCGAGTGGAACGTCATGGGCCACAAGCGCATGACCGACAGGTCCGTCGTGCTGACCGCCTCCGAGTCCGGCACCACCCCCGAGGTGCTCGAGGCCGTCGGCAAGATGAGGGAGATGGGCGTGCGCGTCTTCGCCATGACCAACCCCGAGGGCAAGATCGGGCAGGCCGTGGGCGCCGAGAACTGCGTCATGATGGCCTCCGACCACGGCGCCGGCGGCTGCGAGAAGGGCTACTACCTCGCCGACTGCTTCGGCCTGCGCCTGCTCAACCGCCGCGGCTGCTTCCCCAAGTTCGACCTGTTCATCGAGCAGACGAAGGACGTCTGGAAGGACATGCTCGACATCCGCAAGCGCTTCGAGCCGCGCGCCGAGGAGCTCGCCAGGAAGTACGCGCTGGCCGACTACACCATGTTCATCGGCTCGGGCGCGCTGTGGGGCGAGACCATCCTGTACTCCATGTGCCTGCTCGAGGAGATGCAGTGGAAGCGCATCCGCCACATCACCTCGCACGACTTCTTCCACGGCACGCTCGAGCTGCTCGAGCCCGGCGTCCCGGTGTTCCTGTTCATGGGAGAGGACGAGTGCCGCGCCCTCGACGAGCGCGTCCGCGCCTTCCTCACCAGCGGCGTGACCGGCGACGAGGACTACGTCATCATCGACACCGCCGAGTACGCGATCCCGGGCCTGGACGACGACTTCCGCGTCATCGTGTCGCCGTGGATCCTGTCCGTGCTGACCACCGACCGCCTCTCGCGCAACTACGAGCTGGTCACCAAGCACAACCTCAAGTACCGCCGCTACTACCACCAGTTCGACTACTAATTTCATTTGGGGGAAACCGCAATGAGGCAATACATCTTCGCCAGCCACGCGCATTTTGCGACCGGCATCAAGGAGAGCACCGAGCTGCTCTCGGGCGCGCGCGATAACGTCCACGACCTGTCGATGTTTGTCGACGGCCGCACCGACGTCGCCGAGGAGGCCGCCAAGCTCCTGGCGACCTTCGACCCCGCCGACGACGTAATCGTGTGCACCGACCTGTTTGGCGGCAGCGTCAACAACGAGTTCACCAAGATCGTCCAGACGCGCCCCAACACCTACCTGGTTGCCAACATGAATCTGCCGCTGCTGATCCAGCTGCTCTTTTCGGACCAGGAGGCTCCCGCCGATCAGGTTATCCGCGAGATCCTCGCGGCTGACGACACGCGCGTCAAGTTTGTCAACGACCTGCTGACCGATGCGGATGACGAGGAAGAGTTCTAGTCACCGCCTGCTATTAATGGGGCCGGGTTTCCGGCATGAGACCTTTGGGGGTCAATCATGATTCAACTGCTTCGCGTCGACCATCGTCTGCTTCATGGCCAGGTGGCCGTCTCTTGGGTCCAGGGCTTGGGCTCTGACTGCATCTTCTGCGTTGGCGACAAGGTTGCCAACGATCCCGTCTGGAAGACTACGCTCAAGATGGGAAAGCCGGCCAACGTCAAGCTCGTCATCAAGGACATGGAGCACGCCATCGAGGCCATCAACTCCGGTGTTACCGATAAGTACAAGATGATCATCTGCGTCGCCAGCATCGCCGAGGCCAAGCAGCTTGTCGACGGCTGCCCGCAGATCACCTCCATCAACCTGGGCAACACCAAGTCCAAGGACGAGCGGCGTCCCGATGCCCGTAAGATCTCCCGCCAGATCTTTGTGACTGCTGCCGAGGAAGAGGACATTCGTGAGCTCGTCGGCCGCGGTGTCGAGGTCGAGATTCGCGCTCTGGCCGACGACCCCAAGGTCGATGCCCTAAGCGCCCTCTAATTGAGAACCACGGGCGGCGCGCACGGCGCCGCCCCTATTCGTGGGCGTACCGGATAAACGCTTTACCCGTTACCCCCATCTACCGTTCACCGGGAGTACACGCCCGTTGAGCGATTGGTATTAAATAGTTTTCTCATGACTATATAATTGGTATCAAATCATTTGTACCGGTTTAGGTGTTAACAGCACGCCGGTACAAGCTGGATCTGCCTAGGCGATTGTCGGCATGGAAAAGGGCGCGCTGACAAGTCGGGAATCGCCGACCGGATCCAAGAGGGATCAAAAGGAGGAACAATGCTTGTTCAAGCGATCCTCATCGGACTTATCGCTGCCTTCGGTAAGCTCGATTATCAGCTCGGTACGCTCTATGCGTTCCGCCCGATCGTTCTGTGCCCGCTCGTCGGCATAGTCCTCGGGGACCTGCAGTCCGGCCTCGCCATCGGCGCGAGCCTCGAGCTGCTCTTCATGGGTTCAATCTCCATCGGCGCTTACGTGCCGCCCGATGAGTGTATTGGCGGTGTGCTCGCCTGCGCCTTCGCTATTCAGCTGGGCCAGAGCACTGAGGCCGCTATCGCGCTCGCGATGCCCATCGCCACCCTGTGCCTGGCCATCAAGAACGTCATCAACGCCGGTATGCCCCTTCTGGTCGACCGCGCCGACGTCTTTGCCAGCAAGGGTAACCTCAAGGGTATCTACGCTATGCACTGGATTATCGGTCTCGTGATTGTCGTCCTGGCCTTTATCCTGTGCTCGGTCTCCTTCTATCTGGGTGCCGACGCCGTTCAGGGCCTGCTCGACTTCATCCCGACGTTCGTCCTCGATGGCTTTGGCGTCGCAGCCAACATCCTGCCTGCCATGGGCTTCGCCATGCTCGGCCGTCTGGTGCTTACCAAGCAGCTCGTGCCGTTCTACTTCCTGGGCTTCCTGCTGTGCTCCTATGCCAACGTGCCCGTCCTCGGCGTCGCTCTGATCGCAATCATCATCGGCATCGACAAGTACGACCTGCTGGGCCTTGGTGGCGCCCAGCCCCAGCTTTCTGTGGAAGGGGATGAGGACGATGACTTCTAATTCCGAGAACCAGATTACTCGCTCCGACCTCATTAAGAGCGCCGTGAACACCGGCGCCCTGGGCATGGAATTCTCCTGGACCTACTACAAGCAGATGAACATTGCCTTCTGCCTGATGGTCGCCAACATGCTCAAGAAGATCTATGCCGGCCGTCCCGATGATTACGCCGAGGCCTTGCACCGTCACAGCGCATTCTTCAACATCACCCCGCAGCTCGCTCCCTTCGTGGGCGGCATCGCGATGGCCATGGAAGAAAAGGTCGCTCGTGGCGAGGTTGAGCCCGAGAGCGTCAACGACATCAAGGCCGCCCTCATGGGTCCGCTTTCCGGCCTGGGTGACTCCTTCTTCCTGTCCACCCTGCGCGTCGTCGCCGCTGCCGTGGGCATCAGCCTGTGCCAGGCCGGCAACGTCTTTGGCCCCATCGCCTTCCTGCTCGTCTACAACATCCCGGCGTTCCTGATTCGTATCTTTGGCGCTATCAAGGGCTATGAGCTAGGCATTGGCTTCCTCGACGAGGCACAGAAGACCGGCCTGATGCAAAAGATCATGGCCTGCGTCGGCATTGTCGGCGTTATGGTCGTCGGCGCCATGAGCAAGGACATGTTCTGGGCTTCGGTGCCTGTCGCTATTGGTCAGGGCGACTCCGCCCAGACTCTCCAGGACATCCTGGACGGTATCATGCCCGGTATGCTCGGCATGGCCGCCTTCTGGCTCTACTATTGGCTGCTCTCCAAGAAGATCAACCCGATGGTCCTGATCCTCTGCACCATGGTCGTGGGCATCATCGGCGCTTACTTTGGCGTGCTTGCCTAATATGTTCGAATCGCGCTTCCATCGCGTCTAACGGTTGCGTCGATCTTTGGGGGCTTGTCGCATCTGCGGCGGCCCCCTGTTTTTTAAAACTCCGTACGAAAGGGGAGGGCTATGGTCGTACCCGAGCTTTCGCTCATGAACATCAACCATCGTTACTACAGCATCGAGACGTTTTTTAAGGCTGCAGGTGAGGCCGGCTATCGCAATATCGAGCTGTGGACCGGCTCGATGCACCTGTATGTGGATTGCCATGAGCACGATTCGGTGGATAAGATTCGCGATCTTGCCGCCCAATACGGTATCAAGATCGTGTGCGTGTGCCCCGAGCAGAACAACCCCAAGCCGTGGAACGTCGCGGTGCGCGGTGAGGCGGGCCAAAAACGCATCCTCTCGTACTTTAAGAATGTGATCGACGTAGCCGTTGAGTTGGGCGCGCCGCAGATTCTGGTGACGAGTGGTTGGGCCTATCTGGACGAGCCGGCTGAGGACGCCTGGGCCCGCAGCGTTGCCATGCTGCGCTCGGTGTGCGACTACGCCGATACGCGCGGTATTCGCGTCGCGCTCGAGGCCCTGCAGCCGTCGGAGTCCGTGTTGGTCAACACCGCACAGGATGTCGTGCGCATCCTCGAGGCGGTCGATCGTCCCAACCTGAAGGCCTGTATCGACTTTGGCGCCATGGAAGTTGCCGGCGACACGATCGACGGCTACTTTGAGGTTTTGGGCGAAAAGATCGTTCACACCCACTTTGTAGATGTGGGCGGCGGCACGACGCATCTTGCCTGGGGCGACGGCGAGCGTGATATGCGTGCCGACCTCGAGGCACTCATGCGCCACGGCTATACGGGCTATGTCTCGGCCGAGACGTGTGATGGCCGCTACTATCAGGGTCCGTCCAAGGCGACGACTCAGGTTATCGAGATGTATCGCCGTGTGACAGCGGAGATGGAAGCCGAATAACTAAACTGCGCGGTTGCGCTGGAAACGCTTGGGCGGGTCTGGCGCAACGCTTTTATAGCTGGCGAGTTGTGGGGAGCCCGTTGGCAGTAGCGCTCGAAATAGACAACTATTGGCGTTGTAATACCACTCGGGCGAGGAAACCGACCGTTCGCCGCAAATCTCCGTGAGTTTGGATTGGTATTAAATAACAAGCAATCGTATGGCTATAATTGGTATCAGCAAGAAGCGCGATGTATAGAATTGCGCACATGTGATGGGAGGACACACATGAAGGAGACCGAGAAGATCGAGATCATGCACTTCGACCAGGAGGGCTACCTCGAGGACGGCAGGAACGTCTACGAGGCCGGCAAGAAGATGACCGCCCTGGCCGACCGCGTGCACGAGGAGGGCTACGACGCCGTCTTCCTGATGGGCGTCGGCGGCACCTGGGACGAGTTCATGCAGCTCGAGTACCTCATGAACAAGTTCGGCGACCGCGACCTCGAGGTCTACCTGATCCACGCCGCCGAGTGGAACGTCATGGGCCACAAGCGCATGACCGACAAATCCGTCGTGCTGACCGCCTCCGAGTCCGGCACCACCCCCGAGGTCCTCGAGGCCATCGGCAAGATGAAGGCCATGGGCGTGCGCGTCTACGCCATGACCAACCCCGAGGGCAAGATCGGGCAGGCCGTGGGCGCCGAGAACTGCGTCATGATGGCCTCCGACCACGGCGCCGGCGGCTGCGAGAAGGGCTACTACCTCGCCGACTGCTTCGGCCTGCGCCTGCTCAACCGCCGCGGCTGCTTCCCCAAGTTCGACCTGTTCATCGAGCAGACGAAGGACGTCTGGAAGGACTTGCTCGACATCCGCAAGCGCTTCGAGCCGCGCGCCGAGGAGATCGCCAGGAAGTACGCGCTGGCCGACTACACCATGTTCATCGGCTCGGGGGCCCTCTGGGGCGAGACCATCCTGTACTCCATGTGCCTGCTCGAGGAGATGCAGTGGAAGCGCATCCGCCACATCACCTCGCACGACTTCTTCCACGGCACGCTCGAGCTGCTCGAGCCCGGCGTCCCGGTGTTCCTGTTCATGGGCGAGGACGAGTGCCGCGCCCTCGACGAGCGCGTCCGCGCCTTCCTCACCAGCGGCGTGACCGGCGACGAGGACTACGTCATCATCGACACCGCCGAGTACGCGATCCCGGGCCTGGACGACGACTTCCGCGTCATCGTGTCGCCGTGGATCCTGTCCGTGCTGACCACCGACCGCCTCTCGCGCAACTACGAGCTGGTCACCAAGCACAACCTCAAGTACCGCCGCTACTACCACCAGTTCGACTACTAAGAGCTGGTCACGGGTCCGATATCTTGGCTGGTTGATATCTCGATCCTGCACAAGGGCGTCCGCAATTGCGCGGGCGCCCTTTTTGCGTTGTGACAAGAGACTGCTGCTAACCGCTTGCCCTATGTTTCCAAATGAATACGGTGTGAGCCGAGGAGGACGATTCTCCCCGCAAACACTCTAGTATGCTAAAGTACCCAGAAGACCGGCGGAGCTATGCCGGTCTTCTGTTCTATATGAAGTACAACATGAGGAGGCTCACCAGATGACGGCCACACCGTGGGGATTCCGGGACATATTGCCCGAGGAGGCTCAGGCGCGCGAGGAGATCGCATGTACGGTGAAGGGCTGCTTTAGGGAGCATCATTATTTTCCGGTCGAAACGCCGCTGCTCGAGGATAAGGGTTCGCTCGAGGAGGGCGGCCGTATCGCGGACACGCCGTTCAAGCTCTTTGATGACGACGGCCGCCTGCTGGTGGTTCGCCCCGACAACACGCTGCCCATCGTGCGCCTGGTCTCGACCCGTATGCGCGCGGCCGACCTGCCGCTTCGCCTGCGCTACGAGGCGCCGGTGGTCCGCGAGTGCCAGCGCAATGCCGGCGGCTCGCGTCAGTTTACCCAGCTGGGCTTTGAGCTCATCGGCGCGGGCGATACCGCGGGCGATGTCGAGATTGTCTCGTTGGTCGCCGAGGCCGTGCGTAAGCTCGCACTGCCCGATGCGCGCATTATCGCAGGTAGCGTGCGTCCGTTTAAGGAGCTGCTCGCGGCGTGCGAGGATCGCGAGCTGGCCGCCGAGGCCCTGCGCTGCGTGCACGCCAACGACTTTGTGGGCCTCGATGCCCGCGTGGCGGCAAGCGCCGAGTCCGATGCCGTCAAGGCCGCCATTAGCGAGCTGCCGCGCCTGCATGGCGGCGCCGAGGTGCTCGACCGCGTGGATGCGTTGCTGGCGGCGGCCGGTATCGTCGCGCCGCTCACACGCGAGCTGCGAGCCCTGGTTGAGGGCCTGGCTCCCGAGGACGCTCAGGTGCTGTCCTTCGACTTCTCCATCATGAATTCCTTCGATTACTACACGGGCCTGGTCTTTAAGGCCTACGCGGGTGGCCTGCCCGATCCGGTCGGCTCGGGCGGTCGCTACGACTCCATCTTTACCGGCGCATTTGGCGACGGCATCGAGGTACCGGCGGCGGGCTTTGCCTTTTCGCTCGAGCGCCTGGAGGCCGCGCGCACTTCGGCCGAGGACGCTGCCTCCGATGGCGACCACGCCGTAGGTCGTGGCGCCGAGGGCCCGCTGCGCATCGCCGTGCCCAAGGGTTCGCTCAAGGCCGACACGCTCGACGTGCTCGAGGCTGCGGGCCTGGACGTCTCCGAGTTGCGCGATCCCGGTCGTCACCTGATTGTGCGCGGTCGCGACACGCGTGCCGGCGAGGGTGCGGTCGGCGATATCGAGTTTGTCATCGTGCGCCCCAGCGACGCGCCGGCCTTTGTGGGCTGCGGCGGCGCCGACTGCGGCATCTGCGGCTGGGACTCGCTCATCGAGGCAGATCTCAACCTGCTGCAGCTCGTCGATCTGGGCTATGGTCTGTGCACCTTTATCGAGGCGGAGCCCGAGTGGCGCGCCGGCCAGGCCGAGCGCAACTATGCCCGCCGCGGGTCGCTGCGCGTGGCCACCAAGTACCCGCGCATCGCGAGTGCTTGGTATTCCGAGCGCGGTGTGAACGCCGATATCGTCTCGCTGCACGGTAACATTGAGCTGGGTCCCATCGTCGGCATGACCGATCGCATCGTGGATATTACCGCCACGGGCGCCACGCTGCGCGATAACGACCTCGTTATTACTGGTCGCATTATGGACTGCACGGCCCGCTTCTTCGTCAACCCGGGTGCGGCGCGCTTGGATCCGCGCGTTCGCAACCTGGCCGATCGCCTGGCGGCTGCCGTGAAGGACAAGCATTTTGAGCCCGTCGCGGGCTCGGCACAATAGCGCGAGCGCGCACGGGCGCCCCATATCCGGGCTGCGGGCCGATTGATGCCGCTGCCCGGCCTCTCGTTTTTCAAACGCAACCTCAACCGATAGGGGATACCGATATGAAGACCATCAAACTTGCTCCCGGCGAGCGCCTCGTTACCAACCAGCTCAACCGCAAGGGCGTGCTGCCGCAAAACATCGTCGACGCCGCCCGCGATATCGTGGCCAACGTGCGCGCCAACGGCGATTCCGCAGTGCGCGATTACTGTAAGCGTTTTGACGGCGTGGAGCTGGAGAGCTTCCGTCTGCCGCAGGAGCAGGTCGACGCCGCGCTCGAAGGCCTCGACCCGGCCTTTGTCGCCGCGCTCGAGAAGGCCGCGCGCCAGATTCGCGAGTTCCACCAGCGCGAGGTCGAGCAAAGCTGGTTTACCACGCGCCCGGACGGCACGATGCTCGGCGTTAAGGTGACCCCGCTCGCGGCGGCCGGCATTTACGTGCCGGGCGGTCGCGCGCAGTATCCCTCCACCGTGCTCATGAATGCCATTCCCGCCAAGGTCGCCGGCGTTGAGCGTGTGGTCATGGTGACCCCGCCGCAAAAAGACGGTCTGATCAGTCCCTATACGCTCGCGGCCGCCAAGCTCGGCGGCGTGGACGAGATTTATATGGTGGGCGGCGCCCAGGCCGTGGCCGCGCTGGCGTACGGCACCGAGACCATTCCGCGCGTCGATAAGATCACCGGCCCGGGCAACGCCTTTGTCGCCGCGGCCAAGCAGATCGTCTCGGGTGACGTGGGTATCGATATGGTCGCCGGCCCGTCCGAGGTTTGCGTGCTGGCCGACGCTACGGCCAAGCCCATGGTGGTCGCAGCCGACCTGATGGCTCAGGCCGAGCACGATCCGCTGGCCGCCTGCTATCTGGTGACCTGCGACGAGCAGTTTGCGCGCGAGGTCGAGGCGGGCATCGACATTCTGGTCGCGCAGTCCCCGCGCGCCGAGATCACGCGCGCCTCGCTCGACAACGAGGGCACCATCGTGGTGGCCGCCGACATGGACGCTGCCGTCGAGGCCGTGAACACCGTGGCGCCCGAGCACCTTGAGCTGCACTGCAAGGACGCAATGGGCCTGCTTGGTGGTATCCGTAACGCCGGCGCCATCTTTGTGGGCGCTTGGAGCTCCGAGCCGCTTGGCGATTATGTTGCTGGCCCCAACCACACGCTGCCGACCGGCGGCACGGCCATGTTCTCCAACCCGCTTTCGGTCGAAGAGTTCGTCAAACGCTCGAGTGTTATTTGCTATACGCCCGAAGGCCTGCTCTCCGACGCTCCCGCTACGCAGCGCCTGGCCGAGGCCGAGGGTCTGTGGGCGCACGCGCTTTCCGCCGCTCTCCGTCGCCGCGTGTTGGAACAGGGCGAGGATGCCGTGAGTGCCGAGTCTCTGGCCGCGGCCGACCTGACCAAGGTCGCCTGGCCGGGTGACGCCGTGGCGACGGTTGCCGAGGGCGTGGACCTGGCGGCTGTGGGCGGTGCCGCTGGCGCGGTCGTCGAGGGGGCCTAATATGGCCGAGCTGACGCCCCGCATGAAGGAGCTCGTCCAGCCTTACCTGGCCGGTATTGAGCCCTACGATCCCAACTTTACGCCCACGCGTATCAACCTTTCGGCCAACGAGAATACCTATCCCGTGCCGGCTGGCGTGCGCGAAGCGGTCGACGCCGCCCTGGCTGCTACACCGCTCAACCGCTATCCCGATCCCATGTCGAACGACTTGCGCGACGAGCTTGCTGCCTGGCATGGCGTGACGCGCGAGAACATCTGCGTGGGAAACGGCGGCGACGAGCTGCTCTATAACTATCTGCTGGCGTTTGGCGGCGCGGGGCGGACCCTGCTCAACTGCCCGCCGTGCTTTAGCGAGTATGCGTTCTTTGCATCGCTCTGTCAGACCGAGGTGCGCGACGTGTGGCGCGACCCGGCGACCTTTGAGCTCGATCAAGCGGCTGTGCTCGCGGCCGCGTCTGAGTGCAACCTCGCCATTGTGACCTCGCCCAACAATCCCACGGGCGACGTGGCGCCGCTCGACTTTGTCGCGGCCCTGTGCGATGCGTGCCCCGGCATGGTCATGGTCGACGAGGCCTACGTTGAGTTTGCCGACGATTCGTTTGGCGCGGCCACCACGGCGCAAGGTCTTATCGCCGAGCACCCCAACCTGGTGATCCTGCATACGCTGTCCAAGGCGTTTGGCGCCGCCGGCACGCGTCTTGGCTACGTGATCGCTGCGCCCGAGGTCATCGACGTGTTCGCGGCGATTCGCCAGATCTATTCGGTCAACGTGCTGAGCCAGGCCGCCGCGCTTGCCTGCGTGCGTGCCCGCGATGCGTACGCGCCCGTGGTGGCACAGGTCGCATCCGAGCGCGAGCGCGAGCTGTGCGCCCTGCGCTCGATGGCTGCCGAGGGTCTGCCCGTGGAGGCGTGGCCGAGCGCGGCGAACTTTGTGCTCGTGCGTACGCCGCATGCCACGCGCGTGCGCGAGCGTCTGCGCGATGAGTATTCGATTTTGGTGCGCGACTTTAGCTACGCGCCGGGGCTCGCGGACTGCCTGCGCATTACCGTGGGCACCCCGCAGGAAAACGACGAGGTGCTGGCCGCGTTTGCCGCGCTGGTGAAGGAGGAGATGTAGATGGGCCGTTATGCCGAGGTAACCCGTAAGACGGGGGAGACCGATATTGTCGTCAAGCTCGATTTGGATGGAACCGGTACGTGCGATATCTCGACCGGCGTACCGTTTTTCGACCACATGCTCAACGCCTTTGGCCGCCATGGCCTGTTTGATTTGACGGTGCGCGCGGTGGGCGACGTGGAGGTCGATGCGCATCACACCGTCGAGGACACGGGCATTGTGCTGGGCGAGGCGTTCTGCCGGGCACTGGGTGACAAGGCGGGCATTACGCGCTTTGCCGATGCGGCGATCGCCATGGACGAGACGCTCGTGATGGCCGCCGTTGACATCTCGGGTCGCGGGCAGGCCTACTGCGAGCTGCCCGTGCCGACCGAGCGCGTGGGTAGCTTTGATACCGAGCTGGCCGTCGAGTTCTTCTATGCCTTTGCGCGCGATGCCAGGCTCACGCTGCACGTGCGCGAGCTGGCGGGCGGTAACTCGCATCACATTATCGAGGCCGCCTTTAAGGCCGTGGGCCGCACGATGCGCCACGCTTGCGAGCTCGACCCCCGCGTGCAGGGCATCCCCAGCACCAAGGGCTCGCTGTAACCGTCACAAGGGTAAAACCACCACAAAGGGGACAGGCACCTTCGTGGTGGTTTTGGATGATGAGAAGTGGAGGGGTCGCGTGGGCGAACCGAAGATCGTGGTGGTCGACTACCACAAGGGCAACTTGTCGAGCGTCGTGCGCGGGCTTGCGCGCGCCGGTGCCGCCGCCTGCACGTCGGACGACCCGGAGCAGATCCGTAACGCCGACGGCCTGGTCATCCCGGGCGTGGGTGCGTTCTACGACGCGATTGCCTTTATGCGCGAGGGCGGCGAGGCGGACGCGGTGCTCGATGCCGTCGCCGCCGGAACTCCGCTGCTCGGCATCTGCTTGGGCCTTCAGCTGTTTTTTGAGCGCGGCAACGAGGGCGTGCCGGCGGACGAGGGTGCGGACGCGGACGACGATGCCTCCGAGCAGGCCGGTGGCCCCTGGGTCGATGGCCTGGGCATCATGCGCGGCTCGTGCACGCGCCTGGAGTCGAGCCGACTGAAGGTGCCGCATGTGGGTTGGGATCAGGTGCACATGACGCCTGCCGGTGCGGCCGATCCACTGCTTGCCGGTTTTGCCGAGGGTGCCAACATGTACTTCACCCACAGCTACGCGGTGGCTGATGACGCCGATGCTGCCGACGTCCTGGCGCGCACGCACTACACGCGGAGCTTCCCGTGCATCGTGCGCCACGGCAACGTGTGGGGCTGCCAGTTCCACCCCGAGAAATCCTCTGCGCTGGGCCAGCGCATCCTAAAGAATTTCGTCAACATCGTCGAGGAGGCCGGCCGATGATCCTGTTTCCCGCAATCGATCTGATCGGCGGCAAGGTTGTGCGCCTGGAGCGCGGCGACCGCAGCCGCTGCAAGGTATATTCCGACGACCCTGTGGCCGTCGCCCGCTCGTTTGCCGAGCAGGGCGCGAGCTGGGTGCATGTTGTCGACCTGTCCGCCGCCTTTGGCGAGGACGAGGACGCATGCGCTGCCAATTCGGCGGCGATTAAGGCCATCTGCGGCGTCGACGGTCTGTCCGTGGACGTGGGCGGCGGCGTTCGCTCGCTCGCGCGTATCGACGAGCTTGCCGGCTACGGCGCGCGTCGCATTGCGCTGGGCACGGTGCTCGTGACCGAGCCGGGCTTTGCCGAGGTGGCGGCCCGCGGATTTGGCGAGCTGCTGGTGGCAGACATCGCTGCGCGCGATGGCCAGGTCAAGGTGAACGGCTGGCGCGACGGCGCGGGCGTGGCGCTCGACGATGCCGTGGCGCAGCTCAGCGAGCTGGGCTTTAAGCACCTGGTCTACACCGACATCGCGCGCGACGGCATGCAGACGGGCATCGACGTGGCTGCGTATCGCCACGTGGCGCAGATCGCGGGCTTTCCCGTCGTGGCGTCGGGCGGCATCTCGACGCTCGACGATATCCGCGCACTCGCCGCGGTGGGCGAGGACGCCATCGAGGGCGCCATTACCGGTCGCGCGCTCTACGAGGGCAACTTTACGCTGGCCCAGGCGCTGGCCGCCGCCCGAGGGGAGGAGTAGCCCATGCTTACCAAACGCGTGATTCCCTGCCTGGACGTCAAGGACGGCCGCGTGGTCAAGGGCGTCAACTTTGTGAGCCTGCGCGATGCTGGCGACCCGGTGGAGCTGGCGCGTGCCTACGACCGCGAGGGTGCGGACGAGGTCGTGTTTTTGGACATCACCGCGACGAGCGATAACCGCGCGACGACCATCGAGATGGCGGCGCACGCGGCCGAGGAACTCGCTATTCCCTATACCGTGGGCGGCGGCTTCCGCGACCTGGCGGGCATGCGTACCATGGTTGCGGCCGGCGCCGACAAGGTGTCGCTCAACTCCGCCGCCGTGCGCGACCCGTCGCTCATCAGCCAGGCAGCTGCGGCGTTTGGCAGCCAAGCCGTGATCGTGGCGATTGATGCCAAGCGCGTCGGCCTGCCCGGCGAGCCGGGCGCCGACAAGTGGGAGGTCTTCACCGCGGGAGGCCGCAACGCCACGGGTATCGATGCTGTGGCGTGGGCCGAGGAAGCGGCTCGTCGCGGCGCCGGCGAGATTCTGCTTACCAGTATGGACCGCGACGGCACCAAGGCCGGCTTCGACCTGGCGCTTACCCGCGCCGTGGCGCGTGCGGTGCCGATTCCCGTCATCGCGAGCGGTGGCGTGGGCACGCTCGAGCATTTCGCCGAGGGCGTGATCGAGGGCGAAGCCGACGCCGTACTGGCGGCCAGCGTCTTTCACTTTGGGACGTTCAGCATTCGCGAAGTCAAAGAGTACATGGCATCTCAAGGTATTCCTGTGAGGTTGGACTTCTAATGCTGCGGCTTGCCCAGGCACCGCATCTTGCCGCTCAAACCGTCGCTCGCGTACCAAAGTACGCGTCGCTCCTCTTTCGCGGCAACCTGCGGCACCTGGACAACCCTCGCCGACCTGTGGGGTTTCGT
This sequence comes from Coriobacteriaceae bacterium, assembly GCA_025992855.1. Taxonomy (NCBI): domain Bacteria; kingdom Bacillati; phylum Actinomycetota; class Coriobacteriia; order Coriobacteriales; family Coriobacteriaceae; species Coriobacteriaceae bacterium. The sequence continues at coordinate 135,260 of DAJPGB010000001.1, read as the reverse complement.
TTATGACTTGGGAGAAATGATGACTGAGGTAATAGAAGCGTCTGATCTTACGTACGACGCCCGTGGACTGATTCCTTGTGTGGTTCAGCAATATGACACCGGCGAGGTGCTTATGGTTGCTTGGATGAACGAGGAGTCGGTGGGACTGACGCTCAAGACCGGTACCACGTGGTTTTGGAGCCGCAGCCGTCAGGAGCTCTGGAATAAGGGCGCGACGAGCGGCAATATGCAGGAGGTCAAGGAACTCTGGGCCGACTGCGATAGCGATACGCTGCTGGTCAAGGTTGACTCTCCGGGCCCGGCTTGCCACACCGGCAACCGTACCTGCTTCTTTAAGAAACTTGCGTAGGGCGGGCGCTCGATTAGACGCTCGGCCACCAGAAAGGATTGAACTATGGGTGTGCGCACCGCAAACATTCAGGATGGAAATATCGGTGAGACGCTGACAGGTCTGGCCGAGGTGATTCACGGTCGTCGTGATGCATCGCCGCAGGAGAGCTATACCGCGCGTCTGCTGACCGACGTCGAGGATGAGCTGCTCAAGAAGCTTGCCGAGGAGTCGAGCGAGGTGATCATGGCCTGCAAGGATAACGATCACGATCACATCCGCTACGAGGCCGGCGACCTGGTCTACCACCTGCTCGTAACCCTTGAGCGCTACGGTATCACCCTCGACGAGCTTGCCGGCGAACTCAACGCCCGCCGCCACTAGTCGTTTGGGACAGTCTTTGTTGGTGTGACGGGGTCATGGAAGTTGCGGTGAAATAGGGACTGTTTAAGCGCTTCATCAAGCAAAACAATCCCTATTTCACCGCAACTTATGAAGGGATGGCTAGGCGAGGGGCGTGGATTCCCATTCGCCGGTGGCGTGGGGGATGTCGAAGGTTCGATAACCGCAGTCGTAGGCGTGCGCCTGGGCCTCGCGGATGTTCCAGCAGATATCGCAGGCGCGGTGCGCGTCCGAGCCAAAGGTGATCGGCGCTTCGGCATGGGCAAAGCAGCGCAAAAGACCGGTTGCGGGGTAGTAGTCGCCCAAGCCCTTGCGCGGCGCGGCCGTCGAGACCTCAACGCGGCGGCCCGTATCGTGCGCGCACTCTGCCATCTGCTGCCAAAACGGTGCGGGGTCAAAATCGGGCGCAAAGCCTTCCTTCGAAAAGCGCATGACCAGGTCGGGGTGAGCCATCACATCAAAGTTGAGCGGGCTCTCGCAGGCGCGGCACCAGTCATCGACATAGCGCTCCCACACGCCGCGTACCCCCAGGTTTTCCCAAACGTGCAAGTTGGTGTCATCGTCGATCCAGCCGCAGCGCGAATCGGGCGTATCGGGACGAGCGACGTCCTCCGTTCCCGCCGTACCCGCGGCACCGGCCATGATATCGCCTGGGTTGCCAATCCAGTGCACACTGCCCAGGCGCACGACGGCGCCCTGGGACCAGCGCTCAACCAAAGGCTCGCAGCCCTCGTACCAATCGCATTCGAAACCGTAGATAAAGGTGAGTTCTGGCGCAATCTGAGCGGCAAGATTGCGAGCGTCCTCAAAAGCCAGACGATGCGCCGGGAGGTCGCCCTCAGTAACCTGCACCTCGCAGTTAGCATCCATGCTGGCGGGCAGGGTGAGATGGTCGGTCGAGACCATGACGCGGCAGCCGGCCGCAGCAGCGGCACGGACGTTGTCCTCAAACGAGGCATGCCCGTCCGAAAACGAGGTGTGGGTATGGCAATCGACCAGCGGGCACATGGGCATAGCGGCTCCTTTGCGTCAAGCTAATCCGCTTCATTGTAATGGCGCAGCTCTCAACACGCCGGGCACGCCGGGGATCGAAATCGATTGGAAAGGTTGCGCGGCGCGTGGTGCGGCCTCGCTTGCTCTCAAAACGTGTACGTCAGCCTCCAAAACCGACAAATAATGACATGTTTGGAGGCTGACGTACACGTTTGAGTGGAGCGGGCCGGCATTGGAGCGCGCCAGCACTTGCGCCCAGCAAAAGTCGCACCTATCCCATGACGCCGCCCCTGCGCCGCCCGCGATGTGCTAGCGTTTGGATGAACAAAACGAGCCCGCGCGGAAAGGAGCCGGACCGTATGCCATGCGATAGCACATCCCCGCTGTCCCGCGAGACCGATGCGCCCGAAACCATCGTCAAGCTGGAATGCGATATTGATGACGCGTCGCCCGAGGTGCTTGCCTACGCCGCCGACCGCCTGCGCGAGGCGGGTGCGCGCGAGGTGCACTGGCTGCCCGTCTATTGCAAGAAAGGCCGTCCCGGCTGGCAGCTGCAGGTAATCTGCGCCCACGAGGACATCGAGCGCCTGCAGACGATCATCTTTTTGGAAACCACGACCAATGGCATCCGTCGCCAGGTCATGGAACGCGTTTGCCTGCCACGCCGCTTTGAGCAGGTGACGACGCCATGGGGCGAGGTGTCCGTCAAGGTGGCCACCCTGCCCGACGGCAGCGAGCGTGCAGCGCCCGAGTACGAGGACTGCGCCCGCCTTGCCCGCGAGCACGGTGTGCCGCTCCAGCGCGTGATGCAGGCAGCACAAGCCGCGGCTCTGCAATTTGAGTGACACGGTCGGCGACGCGCCACACCCACCCCATCAACCTCACCGAAAGGACCACCATGAAATACCTCATCGCCTCCGACATCCACGGCTCGGCATACTGGGCTGAGCGCCTCTGTGCCGCCATCGAGTCCGAGCAGCCCGACCGCATCGTTCTGCTGGGCGACCTGCTCTACCATGGCCCGCGTAACGACCTGCCGCGCGACTATGCTCCCAAGCGCGTGATTCCGCTGCTCAACGCCCTAGCCGACCGCATCATCGCGGTGCGCGGCAACTGCGACGCCGAGGTCGACCAGATGGTCCTCGACTTTCCCGTCATGGCGGACTACGCCATGCTGTTCGACGAGACCGGCCGCGAGCTGTTCCTGACGCATGGCCACGTCTTTGGCGCCGGCATGCACAACAGCATCGACCACGCGCCCGCGCTGCCCGAGGGCTCCGCGCTCGTCTACGGCCACACGCATATCAAGGTTAACGAGGCAAGCGAGGCGCACCCGGGCCTGTGGCTCTTCAACCCCGGCAGCGTGAGCATTCCCAAGGACGGTACGCACAGCTACGGCATCTACGAGGGCGGCGCGTTCCGCCATGTGATCCTGGGGGAGGAATAACCATGGCGCAGCATATGGCTCAGCAAAATGCCGAGGGCTCGCGCGATCTGTCCACGCTGGTCGACGCGTCGGCCGAGCTACAGCATCTGGTGCAGACCATCTGGCGTCTGCGTCAGCCCGATGGCTGCCCGTGGGATCGCGAACAGACGCATCAGAGCATCGGCAAGAACATGATCGAGGAAGCCTACGAGGCGCTCGATTGCATCGAGGCGGACGACGCGGCGCATCTGCGCGAGGAGCTCGGCGACGTGCTCATGCAGGTAGTGCTGCATGCGCAGATTGCGGCTGACGCCGGTGAGTTTACGCTGGCCGATGTGGCACACGATATCGACGCCAAGCTCATCCGCCGCCACCCGCACGTGTTTGGCGATGCGGATGCCGATAACTCCGACGAGGTGCTCAAGATTTGGGACGAGGTCAAGCTTGCCGAGAAGGCTGCCAAGGACAAGGCCGTGGCGGCAGGCGAGGCTGCGCCCGAGGGCCTGCTTGACGGCGTGCCCACGCATCTGCCGGCGCTGATGCAGGCCCAGAAGGTGTCGCGCAAGGCGGCTGCCGTGGGCTTTGAGTGGGAGACAGTCCAGGATGTGTGGGACGAGGTTGCCGAGGAGCGTGCCGAGTTTGAGGCCGAGGCTCCCGGCTCTCCCGAGCGCGAGATGGAGTTTGGCGACCTGCTCTTTGCCCTGGTCAACGTTGCGCGCAAGGAGGGAATCGACGCCGAGAGCGCCCTGCGCGCGAGCACGGCCAAGTTCCGCCGTCGCTGGGCCGCGATGGAGCAGATGGCGGCCAACGCCCATGTGGATCTGGCTGAGCTTTCGACCCACGGTCTCAATGACCTGTGGGATGCCGCAAAGGCGGAGGAGTAAGACTGCGGGGACGACGGGCTGACAGGCCTCATCGTTCTCGCTAAATTTTTCGAAAAACAAGTGTATCCCTCGGCTAACTTAGGGCATAATGCAAAAAGTGCGACATGGCTAACTTACGGAGGCACACCGACGGTGCACGGCCGGCCGGTCGCCAAGCATTCAACCCGTTTTCAAGTGAGAGGGAGACAACATGAGCGATATTTTGGACGTCTACGGTCGCGAGGTGCTCGACAGCCGCGGCAATCCCACCGTCGAGGTCGAGGTCGTGCTCGAGGACGGCAGCTTCGGCCGCGCGATGGTGCCTTCGGGTGCTTCGACCGGCGCCTTTGAGGCCTGCGAGCTGCGCGATGGCGACAAGGGCCGCTACCTGGGCAAGGGCGTTTCGCAGGCCGTCGAGCATGTCAACAACGAGTGCGCTAACGCCGTCGTGGGCCTCGATGCCTTCGACCAGCGCGCCGTCGATGCCGCGCTGATTGCCGCGGACGGTACCCCCAACAAGAACAAGCTCGGTGCCAACGCCATCCTGGGCGTGTCGCTGGCCGTTGCCCGCGCCGCTGCCGAGTCGGCGGGCCTGTCGCTGTACCAGTACCTGGGCGGCGTCAACGCCCATCTGCTGCCCACACCTATGATGAATATCCTCAACGGCGGCGTGCATGCCGACAATAACGTTGACTTCCAGGAGTTCATGATCATGCCGGTGGGCGCCCCGAGCTTTGCCGAGGGCCTGCGTTGGTGCGCCGAGGTCTACCACACCCTCAAGGGCGTGCTGCACGAGGCCGGCCTGGGCGGCGGCGTGGGCGACGAGGGCGGCTTCGCACCCAACCTCAAGACCAATGCCGAACCGTTCGAGTACATCACCAAGGCCGTGGAGAAGGCCGGCTTTAAGCCCGGCGCCGACTTCATGTACGCCATGGACCCGGCCTCGACCGAGTTCTACAACGCCGAGACCGGTATGTACGAGCTCAAGGGCGAGGGCGTGGAGTACACGAGCGCCCAGATGGTTGATTACTGGGAGAAGCTCGTCGACACCTATCCCATCATCTCCATCGAGGACGGCATGGCCGAGGAGGACTGGGACGGCTGGGTCGAGCTTACCCGCCGCATTGGCAACAAGGTGCAGCTCGTAGGCGACGACCTGTTCGTCACCAACACCGAGCGCCTCAAGAAGGGCATCGAGCTGGGTGCCGCCAACGCGATCCTGGTCAAGGTCAACCAGATCGGCACGCTCACCGAGTCGCTCGAGGCCATCGAGACCGCCAAGGAGGCCGGCTACGCTTGCATCGTGAGCCACCGTTCCGGCGAGACCGAGGACTCCACGATCGCCGACCTGGTCGTGGGCGTCAACGCCGGCCAGATCAAGTCGGGCGCCCCGTGCCGCAGCGACCGCATCGCCAAGTACAACCAGCTCATCCGCATCGAGGACGAGCTCGAGGGCAGCGCGCGCTACGCCGGCAAGGCCGCGTTCTACAACATTCGCTAAACGGGCGAATTTGGCGAGGGGGAGGCTGACTCGGTTCCGCCTCGCCTTGGCAGGATACCGCAAAGCGCTATGGGCGCTGGGCCATACGGCTCAGCGCCTTTTTTATGTCGAGCAAAGGCTGGCGAAGGCGGTGCGGGCGCTCGTGCTATAACTAGAATACTTAGCGCAAACAAACCTCAACCGCACAAGGCGCACATGGATCAGATTTACGACAACAGGTACTATTCCGCCGGTTCGCGTGAGCCGTCGCCTCGCCGTGCGCGCACGGTGCAGCTCGGTGGGTCCGCCTACGCCGGCGCCGACCGCTCCATGCAGCGCCCGACAAGTACCTCGCGCCCCAATGCTCAAGTGAATACTTCGACAGATGGACCAGTGCGCCCGGCACGTTCGTCGCATGCTCAGCGCTCGTCGGCTCAAACGCACGATAGGTCGAGCAGGCCCTCGAACCGTTTTTCGGGCTCGGACTTTATGCACTACGCCAACGACAACGCGGTGGTCAAGGCGATCTACGACTTTACCCACGGTCCTCAGCGAGGGCTATTCATCGGCATCGTCGTTGCCCTGGTGCTCGTGAGCCTGTATTTCCCCGTGCGCGACCTGTACGTGGCAAAGCGTTCGAGCGATATCTTGACCAAGCAGGTCGAGATTCGCCAGCAATACAATGATGGGCTGCAAAAAAGCGTCGACAAGCTGCTCTCGGAGGAGGGTATCAAGGATGCGGCATCCGAGGACCTGGGCTTGGTGATGCCCGGCGAGAAGAGGATTGAAGTGCAGGGCCTGGACGGCGATTCGGATGCCTCGTCGAGCCAGAAGTCGTCGAACGCCAAGAAGGCCAGCGAAGTTGCCAAGGAAATCGAAGAAGTCGGTAAGGACGCGCCGTGGTACATCCAAGCGCTCGACATGCTGTTTGGGTTTAACGGCGTCGAGGGCCAGACGGTCGTGTCCAACGGCAAATAGCGCCCGGAGGGGAGCCCGCAATGACAAATTGCAAACGCTATAAGGTAGCCGCGATCGACCTGGGAACGGTGTCGTCGCGACTGGTGCTGGCGCAGGTCGAGGCCGGGGCGATCGTGGAATCGTCCAAGCATACCGAGATCACCGACTTGGGCGAGGGCGTGGACGCGACGGGGCGCTTTTGCGAGGCGGCCGTTGAGCGCGTGCTCGCTGCGTGCCGCATGTTTGTGGACGAAGCCCGTGCCTTTGGGGCCGCGTGCATCTGCACCACGTGCACGAGCGCCGCACGCGATGCGTCCAATGCTGCCCTGCTGCTGGACGGCCTGCGCGATCTGGGGCTCGAACCGCAGGTGATTCCGGGCGAGGTTGAGGCGCGCCTGACGTTTTTTGGCGTAGCGCACGACTTTGCAGGCGAGCGCATCATCGTCGCCGATTCGGGTGGCGGCTCCACGGAGCTCGCGACGGGCGTCTATGCGCCTGAGCGCGGGGTCTTTGCGCTGGAGGGAACGCGCTCACTGGACATCGGTTGCCGTCGCGTGACGGAGCGGTTTTTCTCGGCGCTGCCGCCCGCACGCGGCGAGCTTGCTGCCGCTGCCTCGTGGGCAGGCGAGCAGTTCGCCGCCTATTTTGAAGGCCTGCCCAGCGACTTTGAGCGCGCCGAGCGTCTGGTCGCGGTGGGTGGCACGGTGACTACGCTGGTGGCTCTGGTCCACGAGCTGGAACCGTACGATTCGAGCTTTGTTCACCTACGCGAGCTGTCGCTGGAGCAGGTCTCGGCCGCTATCGAGCGCATGTCTGTGTTGGACGCGGAAGGCATCGCCGCGCTACCGGGTGTACAGCCCAAACGCGCGGGCGTGATCTTGGCTGGCGCCGTGGTGATCCGCGAACTCATGCGTGCCGGCGGCTACAAGACGCTCACCGTAAGCGAGAACAGCCTACTCGCCGGCATGGCCGCCACCATCAACGAGACTCTCGACGGCGCGACCCCCACCATCGGCTGGACCCCGAGCCTGAGTGCTCTTTAACCGTCTTCCTCTGAGTTGCGGTGAGATAGTTCCTAAATAAGCTGGTAAACGGTATAAACAGGATCTATTCCACCGCAACTTAGAGCCCCGCCGGCGTGTAAAAGAAGCGAGCCCGCATCCCTGGGGGACGCGGGCTCGTAAACAATACGTGGTAGGGGCGGTGGGACTCGAACCCACAATCCTTGCGGCGAGAGATTTTAAGTCTCCTGCGTATGCCAATTCCGCCACGCCCCCGTGAGACTAGAAGTCTAGCACAAGCCGTCCGTTACGCGTTGACGGCCATCGAGTGTTGGCCAGACTTCTCCAGGAACTCTTGGAACTTGGCTTCGTCGCCTTTGTTCTTGTACTGCAGGGCCAGCAGGTATTCCAGGCGGCAGCTCTTGACCTTGTCGTCACCGGCATCCTTGAGCATGCGCTCCAGCTCGGGAATGTCGTTGTGGCGCTTGAGGATCATCGTGTCGTACATCAGTTGGCATTCGTGCGCGACTGCCTCGGCCTGACCGCCCTCAAAGCCCTTGATCTCGTGCAGGAGTTCCTTGGACTTTTTGCGGTCCTCCTGGCCAACGTAGTAGTTAAAGGCCTTGATCACCAGGTCGACGCGCTGCATCTTGGGCAGATTGAGCCCCAGCAGCAAATCGAACATCTCATCGGCGCGCTTGTGGTCCTCGCGCAGCAGATAGGAGTTCAGACGCAGGTAGTCGCGGTTGTAGCGCGGGTACAGCATGCTGGTGAGTTTGCCGTCGAGCAAACGATCGAACTCATCCCACTGCTTGGCAGCCATAAGCTGCTGCAGACGCTTGAACGTGGTGCGTTTTTTGACGCTAAAGAACACCGACACGGCGATGCAGATGATAACGACGGCGGTCCAGAGGGTGCGGGAATCGGGCATGTTAGGGTCCTTAGTCGCTCATAAAGCGAGCGGTATGACAACACGTACTAGATGTATTATACGCAGCGCGCAAGCAAACTGGCATAAAAGCTCATCGAGGCCGAGTGCCATCGCTCGCTGCGGTACACTTACCTAAAGTAAACCATGAAGGGAGACATTACCTATGAAGAAGATCGTTTTGGCTTGCGGTGCTGGCGCTGCTACTTCCACGCTCGTTGCCCAGAAGGTCGCTACCATGCTCGACGCCAACGGTTATGCCGGCAAGTATGAGATCGTGCAGTGCGCCATCTCCGAGGCCAAGGACGCTTGCGACGAGGGCGCCGACCTGCTGATCGCCACCACCGTTGCCCCCGAGGGCCTCACCTGCCCGTACGTGAGCGGCGTGCCCTTCATGACCGGCATGAACCGCGTCGCTGCCGAGAAGGCCGTTCTCGACGTTATGGCTCAGTAGGCGCTGCCTGTATGAATGAGCAGAACGCCAATCCGGTCGAGCTCTTTGGCATGCGCGTTGCCCATGTGGGCATTAACGCCACTGACCCGGCAGATGCCTTGGAGATCGCGGAGCTGTTCTCGACGATGATGGGCCTGCCCGTTATCGAGACCCCCGTTTCGTACTTTAATGATTCGCTGGTCGAGATCATGAAGCAGAACGGTCGTGGCACCAAGGGCCACATCGGCTTTGCCGTTAACGACATCGATGCAGCTGAGAAGTGGTTTGCCGAGCGCGGGCTCGAGGTCAACGAGGAGTCGCGCGCGCTGCTGCCCGACGGTGGTACCAAGCTCGTGTACTTTAAGCGCGAGTTCGCCGGTTTCGCCGTGCACCTGTGCCGCGAATAGCGCACAAGCTGCCATAGCTAGCAAAAAGGGATAGGGCCGCGTGGCCCTATCCCTTTATTTCAAGACTTTAGTCCGCTGGCCGCGCAGCGGCCAGCTTTAAACCACCCGCTACGCGGGTGGAGACAAACGGCTTTACAAAGCCACCCCTCCGACCGATATTGACGATTGTTCAGGCCGTCAAGAATTCGAGTCGAAGGGGTGGTCGCCATGGCCCAGAAGGCCTACAGCCTTTCCCACACGAGGTGGATGTGCAAGTACCACATCGTGTTCACGCCGAAGTATAGGCGCAAAGTGATCTACAACCAAATCAGGAGCGACATAGGGGAGATCCTCAGGAAGCTGTGCGAGTACAAGGGGATCGAGATAATCGAGGGGCACCTGATGCCCGACCACGTGCACGTGCTGCTGGCGATCCCGCCGAAGTACAGCGTCGCGAGCGTCATGGGCTACCTGAAGGGGAAGAGCTTGCTGATGATATTCGACAGGCACGCCAACCTCAAGTACAAGTTCGGCAACAGGAAGTTCTGGGCGGAGGGCCACTGCGTGTCCACCGTCGGCCTGAACGAGGCGACGATCGCCAAGTACATCAGGGAGCAGGAGTCCCACGACATCGCGCTGGACAAGCTGAGCGTGAAGGAGTACGAGGACCCCTTCAAGAGGGGGTGATGCTGCCGGTTCGACCGGCGCGCCACGGGTCAAGATGCACTAGGCCTGGACGAAGTCCGGGCCCGCGCCTTTAGACGCGAGCCCGGGGCCCGTGGGTTATACCCTAAGAGCAAACCACCCTTTTTAAGGGTGGTTCTGATTTATGCCGAGGGGCTTCCTATCGTGGCAGGCGAATCGTAAAGCGGCTGCCGACCCCTTCGACCGAGGTCACACCGATGACGCCGCCGTGGCTGTCGACGATCCACTTGGCGATCGCAAGCCCCAGACCCGAACCCTGTGCGCCGGCATCGCGCGCGTTGTCGGCACGGTAGAACCGCTCGAACGCGTGAGCTGCGGATTCCTGGTTCATGCCGATGCCCTCGTCCTCAACACTTATGTCGATCGTGCCCGCGCCCGCATCCGGCGTTATGCCAAATGTGACGGTCGTTCCCGCATCCGAGTACTTGGCGGCGTTTTGCACGATCACGCGCAGAGCCTGCTTCACGAGCGCCACGTCAACGGGCGCGTCGCAGCGCGGGTCGCTGACAAGCACAGCGTCAAAGGCCAGTCGATACGTGTGCTCGGTATCGATCATCTGCGATTCCTCGCATACCTCGCCGACCAGTGCGGCCAGGTTGGTATTCGCGCGCCGTAGGACCGTGCGCCCGGCATCGCCGCGCGCCAAAAACAGCAGCTGCTCCACGAGCTCTTGCATGTGCTCGCTTTCGGCCTTAAGGGACGCGATGGATTCCGCCAGCACGTCCGGGTCGTTTTTGCCCCAGCGGTCGAGCATGTTTACGTAGCCCTGAATCACCGCGATGGGCGTGCGTAGCTCGTGGCTTGCATCGTTGACAAAGCGCATCTGCTGCATCTTTGCCTCTTGCATCTGGCGCAGCAGGCGGTTGAGCGCGACCTCGATGCTTGCCAGGTCGGCGTCGCCGGTGGTGACGCTCGGCGAGTCGACGCTTGCGCGCTCGATGGCCTGCTCCAGTGTCTCCATTTTGCCGCCGGCGAGTTGCATGCGGCCGAGTTCGTCCACGCGCAGTGCCAAGTCGTTGAGCGGTGCCATGGTACGGCGCACACGGCGGGCACCGCCGAGCATGTTGAGCACGCTGATGACCTGCCAACCCACAACGACAAGGTAGAGAGGCCATAGCGCGACGAGGTCCTGCGCGAGGGGGAAAGTCTTGGTGGTGCGCGCAAGCTCGACGGTATAGGTGAGCGTTGTCAGGTCCCAGCCGCGCGCGGGCGTCAGCGACATGCCGTGAACGGTGGCGCCGGGAATCCAGCCTGCGGTAAACGCGCCATCGGGCAGCGTCTGGTTGTATCCATAGACGAGGATCGCCGCCGCAATCACCATCAGCAGCAGATCGAGCCAGACGTAGCTTATCAGGCGGCGCCACATATAGCTCCAGTTGATGGCACGGGCGATGGAGGTGACGCGTTTGGCCTCGGCGTTACGCACGGCAGACATAGCCCACTCCGCGCACGGTCTGGATGATGCGGGCGCTGCCGGCGTCTTCGATCTTGGCGCGCAGGTGCGCGATGTGCACGTCGACGTTGTTGGTGTCGCCTACGTATTCGTAGCCCAGCGCCTCGTGCGCGATGCGCTCGCGCGTGAGCACGCTGCCGGCGTGCGCCATAAGCAGGGCGAGGACATCGAACTCGCGGGCCGTGAGCGCGATGGGCGAGCCGCCGACCGTGACTTCGCGGCGATCGGGATCGAGCACGACCGAACCCGCGGCGAGCGTGGCGGGGGAGAGCGAGGCGGAAACCTGGGTCGAGTCACTGACCGGGGGCATCGCAGTGGCGCCGACACCCGTGCCGCCTGCCGCGCCCGTCCCGATGCCGCCAACGCCCGAAGCCGCCCGCACGGCCTCCGAGCGCTTCAACGCCACGCGGATCCGTGCGAACAGCTCCTCAATCGCAAACGGCTTGGTCAGGTAATCGTCGGCGCCGGCATCGAGCCCGGCCACCTTGTCCATCACGGCATCGCGCGCGGTGACCATTATCACCGGCACATCCTTGTGCTTGCGGACGCGCCGCAGGACCTCCATGCCGTTGAGCTGCGGCAACAGCACATCGAGCAGAATAAGATCGTAGTTGCGCTCCAGCGCCAGGTCCACGGCGGTGCGGCCATCGGCGGCGTGTTCCACCTGGTAGCCCTCGTGCTCCAGCTCGAGCGTCACAAAGCGGGCGATTTTCTCCTCGTCCTCTACGATCAGGATCCGTGCCATGCGTGCCCCCGTCTGCGATTACTTGTCGTCGTTCAGATTTTGCTTGATGTCGTCCGCGGCATCGGCGGCGTGATTCATAAGGTTGTTGATACTGCCGGGCACGTCGCCGTCGCTGTCGATGCGGTAGCGCATGCCAAAGAACAGGCCAATCAGCATCAGCCAAATCGTAGCGCCCCCGGCAAACAGGGCGATGATGGGGATCAGGATGGGGATGTTGAGGATGATCGCATCGCGGCGCGTGGCGATAAACTTGGTGTCCAGGCTCAGGCGGAAGAGCTTTTTGAGGTACTCCCATACGCTGTCCATCTTCTTGGAGAAGTCGGTCTTTTCGCTCGACTTCTCGTAGGCGGCCTGCGCGGCGACCATCTCGGCTGAGGGCTCATCGACCGGCTCAGACTCGGTGGCGGCGTGCGCTGACGTGGTCTGGGTCTTACCCTGCGACTCGAGCCAAATGATGGCATCCAGAACGTTGCCGTCGGCGGCGTCGAGCGCAGCTTTGGCATCGGTGTAGCTCACGTTGCACTTGGTGCGGATGGTTTCAACTTTTTCGAGGTCGTCCATGACCTGTCCTTTCGTTCGATGGGCGCGACGCCGGGCGATCTGCCCGGGCGCGAGCGTTGCGTTCGGCGGCCTGCGTTGCGCGGCGCCGCCTCGCCCTTGGTCGAACTCTATAGTGCAGGTTATAGATTAAGCGATTCTTGAGCCAAGATTAATGTTGGATGAGTTTTTGGGTAGCGGTGGGAAAAGTATTAGACCTCGATAGCGGGGGATGTGGTGTCGGTGCAAAACGGCGTCAAAGGTTGGTCGAGCAGGCGGTTTCTCCATTGATGTCCGCACAGCATGTGACACTTACCCTGCCGCCCCGCTCTGCCGCGGCGGCATGCGTCTGAACAACGACCCTCTAAGGAGTTCGATACCGATGAGTGACAACGCAAAGCATCTCGCAAAGAAGTGCGTTAAGGACGCGGGGCCGTGCCTCGCGCTGTGCGTAGCCGGCGCAGCGGTCGCGCTGCTGGCTGTTCTGGGGCCGTTCGACGTGCTCCGAAGTGCCAGCTTTCTGCATGCTTGCATGGCTCTTGCCGGCGCCATGATGACCGGCGGCGTGCTCGATTTGATCTTTTGGGTGTTTGACCCGTTTGGATGGAAGAGCGAGGGTAGGTCCCAAAGGATGGAAGGGCTGGAACGGTTGACTTAGTGATCGTGCAGAATGTGGGCTAGCGACTTACAGGGAAGTGGTGATCCGATGACGGTCTATGTGACGGGCGATATTCACGGCGGCGTCGACATGCAAAAGCTTCGCGACTGGGATCTTGGGGATGGTTTGACAAGTGACGACTATCTCATCATCGCGGGCGACTTTGGCTTTCCGTGGGATTTCTCTGCCGAGGAATGTGCCGACATCGCCTGGCTGGAGTCGCGCCCCTATACCGTGCTGTTTGTCGACGGCAACCACGAGCGTTTCGATCACTGGTCGGAGCGCCCCATGGAGCTGTGGCACGGCGGCCTGACGCAGCGCCTGTCGGACACCTCGCCCATCCGACGCCTGACGCGCGGTGAGGTTTTTGAGCTCGACGGCCCAACGATCTCTACCATGGGCGGCGCCACGAGCGTGGATAAGGAATACCGCATTCCGTATTCCAGCTGGTGGCCGCAGGAGCTGCCGGACGAGCGCAACTTTGAGGAGGCGCGGGCAAAGCTCGACAGCGTGGGTTGGAAGGTCGACTATGCGATCACCCATACCTGCTCCACGCGCATGCTTTCGCCCACGCTTTACCCGGCACCTGGCTGGAATTATCCCGATGTCGATCGACTCACCACGTTTTTCGACGAGCTGGAGGACCACCTGGACTACAAGCGCTGGTACTACGGGCATTTTCATCGTGACGCCAACCCGGCCGAGCGTCACACCGTGCTCTACGACTGCATCGTTCGCTTGGGCGACGAACTCCAGCCCTGGGATGTTGCGTAGAGGCGGGGTGGCTGGCTACTCGACCGTTACAGTGATGTTCTCCCGATGCGCGCGGATGACGTCCCAGCTAAAGTGCTCGACCAGCTGCTCGGCGGTACGCGGCGTGGTGTCCGGCGCGATGCCTGTTTGCCCGGCGAGCCATCCCAACAGTGCCTCGGGTGTGCCAAAGCGGGTGCGGAGCTCGCCCAGGTCCAGATCGCGATCGCGCTTGGAAAGGCGGCGGCCGTCCGGTGACATGAGCAGCGGAATGTGCGCGTAGTGCGGCGTGGGCAGTCCCAGCAGATGTTGCAGATAGATCTGGCGCGGCGTGGAACCAAGCAGGTCGCATCCGCGTACGATCTCGGTGACGCCCATGGCAGCGTCGTCGACCGCCACGGCCAGCTGATAGGCAAACACGCCGTCGCTGCGGCGCACCAAAAAGTCACCGCACTCGGTGGCGAGTGCTTCGCATTGGGCTCCGTACGTGCGGTCCACGAATTCGATCACGTCGCTGGCGAGGTCGTCGACGGTGGGCACGCGCAGGCGCGTGGCCGGAGCACGCAGGGCACTGCGGCGGGTGATTTCATCAGCAGAAAGACCTCTGCAGGCGCCGCGGTAGATGGGCGTGCCGTCGCTGGCGTGCGGTGCGCTCGCGGCGTGGAGTTCGGCACGCGTGCAAAAACAGGGATAGGTGAGGCCGGCGTCTTGCAGCTGGCGCAGGGCGTCCTCGTACAGATCCAGGCGATCGTGCTGGTAGTAGGGGCCTTCGTCCCACTCGAGCCCCAGCCAGGTCAGATCGTCAATCAGTTGAGCGGCAAGTTCCGGGCGCTTGCAGCGATCGTCCAGGTCCTCGATGCGCAGCACGATGCTGCCGCCCTGGCTGCGGGCCGAAAGCCACGAGCACAGGCAGCTGAACACGTTGCCCAGGTGCATGCGGCCCGAGGGCGACGGGGCGAAACGGCCCACGACGGGGGTGGGCACTGCCGTTGCTGGTGCGTCCGCGGCGTGTGTTGCTATGTTGCGTGCGTTGATATCCATGCGGACGAGTATAGCGCGGGGCGCGGTGGGGGAGACGCTGCCGTGGCCTGCAAGTTGCCGAGGCCGCGCGTTGCGCGTGCCGGACCACCGGCTCGACAGCTCGATCGCCGCCCGCCAGCCCAACCCCTCAAACGACAGAAACCCCGGCAGCTCTTCGCAACTGCCGGGGTTTCCGCGGAAAAGGGGGACATGATCCTCGAGCGAACGGCAAAGGGGCAAACCGTTTTCGCTCAACTGCTTTATGCCCCTCGGCTGGCGGCTCAATCAGCGCGTGCCGCGCCCACACAAAGCCGCTACACCTGTGACGGAGCTGTGAAGTGGTATCTATTGCCGGGGCGGGCTATGCCAAGGGTGTCCCTAATGACTAGTCATTTAAGAACGTCCCCAATGACTAGCTGCCGGGGTGCGGGTGTGACTTTCATCCCGTTTGGCGCTCCGGTCGCCTAGATGTTTGTCATGCGTACCCGCAAACGTGGGACAATGACGCTACTGGTATCACAGACAAAGGATGTGCCTATGAACGACCCCGTTGCCAAAACCTGTCGGCAGCGCCGCCTGTTTGCGCGATTTGCTTCCGTCTGCGCACTCGTCGCGCTTGCATTGCTGCTACTGCCCGCCGCCGCACACGCCGACGGTTATTCCATGACCCAAACCTATATCGGTGCCACGGTCGAGGCCGACGGCTCGCTAACCGTTGTCGAGGGACGCCAGTTTGATTTCGACGACGACATCAACGGCGTGTTTTGGGAGATCAATACGGGCACCAACCAGCAGGGCGGCACGGCGGGCGTCGACGTGCTGAGTGTCGAGGAAGAGGACACCGCGTTTAACAAAGTCGATAGCGCGAACAAGGGCGACTCTGGCGTCTACACGGTCGAGCAGACCGGTGACGGCGTAAGGATTAAGGTATTCAGTCCTCACGAGAGCGGCGACAGCGCGACCTATTACGTGAGCTATACCATGACCGGTGCGGTTATGAACTGGGCCGATACCGCCGAGCTCTACTGGAAGTTTGTGGGCGACGGCTGGTCCGCGGACTCCGACGATGTCGAGATGGAAGTGTACTTCGCAAATGCCGCTGCCGGGACGGCGGCCGTCAAGGGCGATAACTTCCGCGCATGGGGTCACGGCCCGCTGACGGGCGATGTATCGCTCGATGCGGACGAACCCATGGTCACCTATACCATTCCCTGCGTGCATCAGGGCGAATTCGCCGAGGCACGCATCGCCTTCCCCAGCGACTGGGTGCCGCAGCTTGCCGCCTCGGGCGAAGAGCGCATGTCAACGATCCTGAGCGAAGAGAAGGAATGGGCCGACGAAGCTAACGCCCGCCGCGCTCACGCTCGCATGATTGCCAATGCACTTGTCGTGCTAAGTGTTGTTGCGGCGGTGGCCTTTACCGGCACAATCGTTATGCTCAAGCTGCGCAAGCGCAAGCCCAAGCCGCTTTTCCAGGACGAATATTTCCGCGATGTGCCCTCGGCCGACCATCCCGCCGTGCTTTCGGCCCTCATGAGCTGGAACGAGGTGCCCGATCAGACATATATCGCCACACTCATGAAGCTCACCGACGACCGTGTGATCAAGCTGGAGCAGGCGACCGTGACCAAGGCCAAGAAGGGTCTGTTGGGGCGTGAAAAAGAAGAGCAGACGTATCGTGTGACGGTGAGTGATGCGGGCTGGAAGTCGGCCAAGGGCATTGACCGCATGGTGCTCAAGGTCTTCTTTGCCGGTGCTAAGCCCGACGAGAACGGTGATCGTTCGCGCACGTTCGACGAGCTGCAGCACTACGTCAAGCAGCACGCTACGCCCGTGGGCGACAAGCTCGAGGACTATCAGAACACCGTTAAGGGCAAGTTGGCCGATAGCGAGTACGTTGCCTCGGACGGCATTGTCGCAATGGTGTTTGGCCTGGTCCTGGGCATTCTAATTGCCTTTATTCCTATTGGATCCATTTTCTTTACCGATGGCGCGCAGGCAAACGTTATCGCCGCGATTATCTCGGTGCCCATCGTGCTTGTGGGCATTGGCGTGAGTCTCACCTTCCGCCGCTTTACGCCGGAGGGTGCCGAGGTGGCGGCTCGCTGCAAGGCGCTTAAGCATTGGCTTGAGGACTTCACGCGTCTAAAGGAAGCCGTCCCCGGCGATCTGGTCCTGTGGAATAAACTTCTGGTGATGGGTGCGGCGCTGGGCGTTTCGAAGGAAGTCCTGCGTCAGCTTGCCGAGGCTGTTCCTCCCGAGGTGCGCGAGGCCGACGGTTTCTACGACAATTACCCCTGCTACTGGTGGTACTACCATCATTACGGTACCGAGTCCCCGCTCGATTCATTCGATGACGTGTATCACGAGAGCATCCGTGAGCTGGCTTCGAGTTCCGATAGCTCGAGCGGCGGCGGTGGCGGCGGCTTCTCGGGCGGCGGAGGCGGCGGCGTCGGCGGAGGCGGCGGCGGAACGTTCTAGCGGTCCTAAATTATGGGATGGGCTTTTCTCGACAGCCGTCGGGGGAAGCCCATCCCTTTTTCATGCGCTACCTACGAAGACTGTCCCCAACGACTAGTCACTGGGGACGTTCCTAAATGACTTGGTATGGCTGCTGGGCCTAGGCCGTTAGGTCAAGTTCGTAGAGGAAGCTTTCGCGCGGCATGTCGTGACGGCGCTCTTCGCGGTTGGCGCGGTGCGTGGCCGCGCGCTTAAAGCCGTGCAGCTCGTAGAACTTCCACGAGCAGTTGGAGTCGGTGTACAGGTGCGCCCTTGTCGCCCCGCGCGAGGACAGATACGAGACCGCGGCATCGAGCAACACCGAGCCAACGCCCAGGCCGTGGACGTCGCGATCAACGGCAAGCAGCGTGACCTCGTTGTCGTGCGGCAGCGGGCTGCATTCGAGCAGACGGTTGTTGGTTCGGATGGTTGCGCGCACAAACGAGAGATACTCGGCGCAGGCATCGGGCTCCAGCTCACGCATCTGCGATAGCAGCGTGCGTTCGGTATCCATCCAATGTTCCTTGACGGTGGCGCCGGAGTTCTGTCCCGCGCGTGCGAGCGCAATGCCGCGCGCCTGACCGTCGATTACGGCAACCTGCGAAAACGTCGACGACGAAAGGCAATAGGCGAGGTCGCACGCGGCCTCAAGGCGGTTGTACTCATCGTTATCCGAATTGTTATGCCAAAGCTGCTGCAGAATCAGCGCGATGGCGTCGAAGTCTTCGGTATCAAACGGTCGGTAGAGAACCCGCGAGACCATGGTGCCTCTTTCTTTTGCGGATGCATATCGAGCACAGTTCTACCACGCCATTGGCATCAAATTATGGTGCCCCTGTGTTCCATGAACTCACCGTGCCCAGTGCCGTGTCCATCCCCTCTGCTCGCAAACTTTTTCTGCACATGCGCCCGTTGCGGGGTGCATCGATGCGCTCGATGCGCTACATTAAATCAGTATTTTCAATGCCGCTGCGCGAGCGCTGCAGATCGACGTATCACCGACTCACAGAGCACGGCGGCGTACCAGACAGGAGGACTGCATGGGATCTGATGTGAAGATCGCACGCGCGTTGATCTCGGTTACCGATAAGACGGGCGTCGTCGATTTCGCACGGACGCTGGTCGATGACTTTGGCGTCGAGATCATCTCTACGGGCGGCACGGCTCGTGCCATCGAGGACGCGGGCGTTCCCGTAACCCCCATCGAGGAGTTCACGGGCTACCCCGAGATGATGGACGGCCGCGTTAAGACCCTGCACCCCAAGGTTCACGGCGCGCTGCTGGCCCGCCGCGATTCCGAGCAGCACATGCAGGAGGCCGCTCAGCACGGCATTAAGCTGATCGACCTGGTCGTCGTCAACCTGTACGAGTTCGAGAAGACCGTCGCCAACCCCGAGGTCACCTTCGCGGACGCCATCGAGCACATCGACATCGGTGGCCCCTCCATGCTGCGCTCTGCCGCCAAGAACGCCACGAGCGTTACCGTCATTTCCGACCCGGCCGACTATGATGCCGTCCTGGCCGAGATGCACGAGACCGGTGGCTGCACCACGCTTTCCACCCGTCGTCGCCTGCAGGTGAAGGTCTACCAGACCACCGCCGCCTACGACACGGCTATCTCCCGTTGGCTTGCCGCCCAGGCAAGCGACGTGGCGGACACCTCTGCCAAGCTCGAGATCTCGCTGGAGAAGGTCGACGACCTGCGCTATGGCGAGAACCCGCAGCAGAAGGCTACGGTCTACCGCTTTGTCGAGGGCTGCGAGAACACCGCGAGCTCGCAGTTCCCGCTCGTTGGCTCCGAGCAGATCCAGGGCAAGCCGCTCAGCTACAACAACTATCTGGATGCCGATGCCGCTTGGAACCTGGTCCGCGAGTTCGACGAGCCGGCCTGCGTGATCCTCAAGCACCAGAACCCCTGCGGTTCTGCCGTTGCCGAGGACATCACGGCTGCCTACGACCGCGCCTTCGCCTGCGATCCCAAGAGTGCCTTTGGCGGCATCATCGCCTGCAACCGCGAGGTTCCCTATGAGCTGGTCGAGCACTTTGCCGATCAGAACAAGCAGTTCGTCGAGGTCATCATCGCCCCGAGCTACACTGCCGAGGCGCTCGAGCGCATGGCCAAGCGCCCCAACCTGCGCGTGCTGGCCACCGGCGGCGTGGACCACGGCGCCCAGGTGGAGCTGCGCTCCATCGACGGCGGCATGCTGGTGCAGGAAGTCGACCACGTGACCGAGGATCCCGCGACCTTTACGTTCCCCACCGACCGCAAGCCCACCGACGCCGAGATGGCCGAGCTCGAGTTTGCCTGGAAGGTCTGCAAGGGCGTTAAGTCCAACGCCATCTTGGTTTCCAAGGGCAAGGCCGGCATTGGCATGGGCCCGGGTCAGCCTAACCGCGTTGACTCTGCGCTGCTTGCCTGCGAGCGCGCCGAGGACTTCTGCGAGCGCGAGGGCGTGGAGAAGGGCGGCTTTGCCTGTGCAAGCGACGCGTTCTTCCCGTTCCGCGACAACGTCGACGTTCTTGCTGCACACGGCGTGACCTGCATCATCCAGCCCGGCGGCTCCAAGCGCGACGACGAGAGCATCCAGGCCTGCAATGAGCACAATATTGCTATGGTGTTTACGGGCGCTCGCCACTTCCGCCACTAAGTTCCGCCTTGGGACAAAATAATCTCCGCAAAAGACGGCTGCTCCGTTTGGAGGGCCGTCTTTTTGGTATAAGAGGACGGAATGACTAACACGAAAGGTATGACCATGCCCCAGATTGATGATGCCGAGCTGTTTGGCAATGCCGAGGATCAGCGTGCGTACGAGGACTTTTGCGCCAATCAGGAGGCGGTCGAGAAGTTTACGCTCGACAAGCCCGCGCTTGTCTGCCGTTGGCGCATGTCCAACAAAAAGGTACCCATGCTCAACCGCCACATTCGCGCACTGTCCGAGCGCTTGGTGCAGGGCGAGCCGCTTACCCATAACATGCTCAGCTGGGCCAAGCAGCACGTTGAGTGGTCGCTTGCCGAGGGCGATTACACCGCACGCGACGGCGTGCTCATGCTGGTGATCGACGTCAACGGCAACGCCGCCATGACGGTGGGGGAGTACGAGCCGCTAACCGATACGTCGGCCAAGGCGCTACGTGCCCGCTCCGCCGAGGCCCGCTCCGAGGCCGACGAAACCGGCGTGGCGCCCGAGCTGCTCGCCGCCGTCGATAACGGCGAGCTTGCCTTTGTGGCGCCAGCGGACGAGTGCCTGTGCGGCACGGCGACGCTCATCGAGCAGCTGGCCCAGACCAAGGGCATCCCGGTCACGCGCGTAGACATCCCCGCTCAGCTCAAGGGCGCGCTGTTCCTGGTGAGCGACGAGCACGGCGTGGTCCCTGCCGACGATACCGATGCCGCCGCGACGGACGCCGCGACGGTCGCCTTCTTCGCCGAAGGCTACGAAAAGCTCCGCGCCCGTCGCTAAATGATTGTTCTGAGACGGGGATTAAAAAATCATTTTGGTCCCCGCCATCGCTGCGAGTGCGAGGCGGACAAAACGCCCCCGCTCGCGAACAGTTCTGTCACCTTGGCGACGTGCGTGGCACGTACCTGCGGCTCCGCGGTCATAATGGGGCAAGACAACCAAGAGGGGAGCGGAATCCATGGCGCTGATCTATATCGTTGAGGACGACGAACCCATTCGTCGCGAGCTTGCCGACATCCTTGCCCGTGCCGGTTTTGAGGTCGAGGCCTGCGAATCGTTCGAGCATGTTTCGCGCGATATTCTCGCCGCCGCGCCCGACTTGGTGCTGCTCGACCTGACGCTTCCCGTCAAGGACGGCCAGCATATCTGCCATGAGGTTCGCCGCGAATCCGAGGTTCCCATCATCGTCCTCACGTCGCGTACGACCGAGATCGACGAGGTCATGGCCATGACGCTCGGCGCGGACGACTTTGTTCCCAAGCCCTACAGCGCCCGTGTGCTCGTGGCGCGCATCAACGCACTACTGCGTCGCACCGCGACGGCGGGCGAGCGCAGCACGCTCGTCCACAAGGGACTGGAGCTCGACCTCGCACGCTCCATGGTCACCAACACACAAACGGGCACCAGCACCGAGCTCACCAAAAACGAGCTGCGTATCCTCTCGCTGCTTCTGAGCCGCGCGGGCAAGATCGTTTCGCGCTCGGCCATCATGCAGGACCTGTGGGACTCCGACGCCTTCGTGGACGACAATACGCTCACCGTCAACATCAACCGCCTGCGCACCACGCTCGAAAAAATCGGCATCAAGGGGTATTTGACAACGCACCGCGGCCAGGGCTATTCGGTCTAGGGGCCGGCTATGTCGTTTGGCAAGTTCTTTAAAGATGCGCTGCTTCCCGTCGCCGTGTGGACGTGCGGCGTGCTGCTGAGCTGCTTTGTGCTGACGGTCGCCGGCGCACCCGTTTCTATCGTGGTCGTGGCGGTCGGTGTGTCCTTTATCTTTGGTATGCTCGGCATCGTGATCGAGTACGCGCGCCGTCGTCGTTTTCTGCGCCAGCTGGAGCGTGCGGCCGAGGAGCTCGAGAGTCCCGCATGGGTGCAGGAGATGGTGCAATGCCCGACCTATGCTGAGGGCGAGCTCGAGTACGAGGTCTTGCGCCGGGTGGGCAAGGCGGCATGCGATGAGGTGGCGGAAGGCCGGCGCCAGACCGATGACTACCGCGACTATATCGAGAGCTGGGTCCACGAGGCCAAGCTGCCCCTGGCAGCAGCCCATCTGATTTTGGAAAACCTGGACGGCAGCGAAGACGATTTGTCGCGTGTGGATGACCTGGGTCGCGAGCTTGCCCGCGTGGAGCGCTATATCGACCAGGCGCTGTACTATGCGCGCTCGGAAGTCGTGGAGCGCGACTACCTGATTCGTCGCTGGGACCTTAAGACCTTGGTGACGGGTGCGATTAAAGCCAACGCCCGCGAGCTCATCGCGGCGCATGTGGCCCCGGTGTGCGAGAACCTCGACTTCGAGGTCTTTACCGACGAGAAGTGGCTCGAGTTTATTCTGGGCCAGCTCATTCAGAACAGCATTAAATATGCGCGCGAGGACGGCGCAAAGATTGTGTTTTCGGGTGCGTTGCTGGACGAGGGCCTGGCGAGCGAGCGCATCGAGCTTACTGTCGCGGACAACGGCTGCGGCGTGTGTGCGGCAGACCTGCCGCGCGTGTTCGAGAAGGGCTTTACCGGCGACAACGGCCGCACCACCAAGCGCGCAACGGGTATTGGCCTCTACCTGGTGGCGCGCCTGTGCTCCAAGATGGGCATCGACGTCACCGCAGCATCGGAGCCCGGCGAAGGCTTCGTCGTAACATTCGCCTTCTCAACCAACAAGTTCCAATACTTCGAGTAACGCACGCGGCAGACGCCCGCCCAAACAAAAACGTGCTGCCCCAAACAAAACGTGCCGCCCCAAACGGGGCGGCACGCCATTTTTCCATCAGACAACTCGCTGAAGTAAGGCTGCGAAGGCCGCGGGGCCGGGAGGGGTTTCCTAAGGGCACATCCCGCAGCCGCAACGCGGCGAGGACGTGCCCGTGGAAACCCCGCAGGCCCCGCGGCCGGTGGGAGCAACGCTACTTCACGACCAAGATGTCGCAGTCGGTGTTGCGCAGCAGGAACGTCGAAATCGAACCCAGGAGCGCATACTTGATCGAGGACAGGCCGCGGGCGCCGCAGAGCACCAGGTCGGGCTTAACCACGTCGAGCATCTCGTCCTTGAGCGTCTCGCGAATGCGGCCGGCGCGAATCATGACTTCGACCTCGGGAATGTCGGGATTGGCCTTGGCCTCTTCGAGCTGCTTGGCGATGGAGTTCTTAAATGCCTCCTCTAGGCCGTTGACCAGATCGACCGGATAGGAACCGGCGCTCTCGAGCGCCGTGGAATCGATAACGTGGCCGATGATTAGCTTGGCGCCGTTGTTCGCGGCGACCTTGATGGCGCGTGCGAGCACAAAATCCTGCTGTTCAGTACCGTCGAGTGAAACAAATACCTTGGTGTAGCCCTCGTTCATGGTTTCCTCCTTGGTCTATCGCACGGGCACGGGGCTCGTGCATCGGGCGGGCGCGGGCGCGTTGGCCGCCGGACACTTTATCTTGTTGCAGTTATACCCAAGGATTTGGGTTTGACCGCTCGCAATTCTGTGAACGGGCGAGTTTTTTGGTAAGGGTAGGCGCAGGCGCGCCGCCAACGGTTGATAATGGGACATCGCCCGCACCGTCCGCAGAACAATATCGGCGGGTGTCTAACGAGGGGGTCCCTTTGGATATCATCGAGCTTTTAAAATCTGCCTTCATGGGCCTGGTCGAGGGCATCACCGAATGGCTGCCTGTTTCGTCGACCGGTCACATGATCTTGGTGGACGAGTTCGTCAAGATGAACGTGAGCGAGACGTTCTGGAACATGTTCCTGGTCGTGATTCAGCTTGGCGCCATTTTGGCCGTCTGTGTGCTGTTCTTCCATGAGCTCAATCCGTTCTCGCCCAGCAAGGGCAAGGAGGGCCGTCGCGACACCTGGGTGCTGTGGGGCAAGATTGTGCTCGGTTGCATTCCTGCGGCGGCGATCGGCCTGCCGCTCAACGACTGGATGGAGGAGCATTTCTACAATGCTCCCGTCGTGGCGCTGGCGCTCATTGTGTACGGCGTGCTGTTTATCGTGATCGAGAACTGGCGCGCAAACAAGCGCGAGGAAATGGCCGTTGCCGGTTCGTTTGGTTCGCGTGCTGTGGTGTCGGGTGGACGTCCCGCCGGTGCACACTTTGCGGCGCCCGCGGCAGATGTTGCCGAGGACGATGACGATGACGAGGATCTGGACTTTGGTTCCATCACTACGCTCGAGGACCTAAGTTGGAAGACCGCACTGGGCATCGGATGCTTTCAGGTGCTCTCGCTGATTCCGGGCACGTCGCGCTCCGGTTCCACCATCATCGGCGGCCTGCTTTTGGGCTGCACGCGTTCGGTGGCGTCCAAGTTTACGTTCTTCCTTGCCATTCCCGTCATGTTTGGCGCGAGTGCGCTCAAGCTGGTCAAGTACTTCATCAAGGGCGGTACCTTTGGCGCCAACGAGATCGCCATCCTGGGCGTGGGCTGCGTTGTGGCCTTTGTGGTTTCGCTCATCGCCATTAAGTGGCTCATTGGCTTCGTCCGCCGTCACGACTTCAAGTGCTTCGGCGTCTACCGCATCATTCTGGGCATCGTGGTGCTTGCGTACTTCTTCGTCCTGGAGCCGATGCTCGGCCTCTAACTTAGTCGACGCTGCGCGGCGGTCAGGGCGACAACTTGTCATTCAAAGGGGGTGGCATGACCAAAAGGTCTATGCCGCCCCCTTTTCATGCCAATTTGTTCGCCCTGACCGTCGCTCGCTGCTGCTGCCATGACATCGGTGGTTTCGTGATTGTCAATAGATTGGTGCAAAGTAACCTGACCCCATTGCGCCAAATCCGCTGGGGCGGGCCTGACGGTGACGCACGGAGTCGTGGTGTGATTTGCGTCGGTGTCCGCGCGGCTCGGTATACTGGTACGGCTCAAACTATGGCGCCGCCCGCAGGCGCGCCGTCCGTCAGATGAGGAGTCGCCCATGACCCAGCCCTTGCCCTGGGAAAAGAATGCCGCGGTACCCGTGCCGCCCGCGCCGGAACCCGTGCCGCTCGATGCATACACCGCCCCCGCTGCGCCGGAGCCCGAGCTCGTCCCGCTCGACATCTACGACGCTCCCGCGCCGGCACCCAAACCCGCCAAGCCGCTCGTCGACATCGACAGCCTTAATTCCGCCCAGCGCGAGGCAGTTCTGACCACCGAGGGCCCGTTGCTGGTGCTTGCCGGCGCCGGCTCGGGCAAGACCCGCGTCTTGACCTTCCGCATCGCACATATGCTCGGCGACCTGGGCGTTAAGCCCTGGCAGGTCCTGGCCATCACGTTTACCAACAAGGCCGCGGCCGAGATGCGCGAGCGTCTGGCAGCGCTCATCCCCAGCGGCACCCGCGGCATGTGGGTGTGCACATTCCATGCCATGTGCGTGCG
Source organism: Coriobacteriaceae bacterium (assembly GCA_025992855.1). Classification (NCBI taxonomy): domain Bacteria; kingdom Bacillati; phylum Actinomycetota; class Coriobacteriia; order Coriobacteriales; family Coriobacteriaceae; species Coriobacteriaceae bacterium. The sequence continues at coordinate 109,666 of DAJPGB010000001.1, read as the reverse complement.
CATGCTGCGCGAGGACGCCGACCTGCTGGGCTACACCGGTCAGTTCACCATCTACGACGACGATGACTCAAAGCGCATGGTGCGCGACATTATGCAGGCGCTCGGTATCGAGCAAAAGCAGTTCCCCATCAACATGATCCGCAGCAAGATTAGCTCGGCTAAAAACGCCATGATCGGGCCCGAGGACATGCTCAAGTCCGCCGATAGCCCCAACGACAAAAAGGCCGCGCAGGTCTACCTGGAGCTGGAGCGCCGCCTGCGCGCCGCTAACGCGATGGACTTCGACGACCTGCTTGTGCGCACGCTCGAGCTGCTGCGCACCCGCCCCGAGGTACTCGACAAGTACCAAGAGCGCTTCCGCTACATTAGCGTCGATGAGTATCAGGACACCAACCACGTCCAGTACGAGATCGCCAACCTGCTGGCCGCCAAGTACCAAAACCTCATGGTCGTGGGCGACGATGACCAGTCCATTTACAGCTGGCGTGGCGCCGACATCACCAATATCCTGGACTTTGAGAAGGACTTTAAAAACTGCAAGACCGTCAAGCTGGAGCAGAACTACCGCTCCACGGGCCATATCCTGAGCGCCGCCAACGCCGTGGTGCGTCATAACTCGCAGCGCAAAGAAAAGCGCCTGTTTACGGCCGAGGGCGACGGCGAGAAGATCCAGGCCTTCCAGGCAAGCGATGAGCGCGACGAGGGCCGCTGGATTGCCGGCGAGATCGAGAAGCTGCATGCCAAGGGTACGAGCTACGACGATATCGCCGTGTTCTACCGCACCAACGCCCAGTCGCGTATCCTCGAAGATATGTTCCTGCGCGCGGGCGTGCCCTACAAGATCGTTGGCGGCACGCGATTCTTCGACCGCGCCGAGATTCGCGATGTCATGGCCTACCTCAAGATGATCGTGAACCCGGCAGACGAGATGAGCGTCAAGCGCGTCATCAACACGCCGCGCCGCGGCATCGGCTCCACCTCGATCCAAAAGATCGAGCAGCTGGCGCGCGGCAACCGCTGCTCGTTCTTCCAGGCCTGCGAGATCGCAACAGCCGAGACGGGCATGTTTAGTGCCAAGGTGCGCAACGGCCTGTCGAGTTTTGTGGCGCTGGTGCGCGAGGGCCGCCGCATGGACGGCGAGCTCAAGGACGTCGTCGAGATGATTGTCGATAAGACGGGCCTGCTGCAGGCGTTTCGCGCCGAGGGCACCATGGAGTCCGAGAGCCGCGCCGAGAACATCCAGGAATTCCTGGGCGTCGCCGCCGAATTTGAGGAGACGCACGAGGATATCGAGGGTACGCTCGAGAGCTTGGAAGAGCTGCGCGCGGCCGGTGTTGCCGACGTGCCTGCCGGCGCCGAGTCCGAGCCCGTCGTGGTGAGTGCGCCCGCGCCCGAGCCGGGACCGTCCGCTCCGGCATCCTCGTTTGAGGCACTCGTCGGCGCGCGCGATGCCGCAGGTTCCAATCCGCTCGATAACCTAGCCGCCCCGGCGCTCTCGCCGCAGGATGCCTTGGCCGCCGCCATCGCGGGCAACGCGTATGCCGCGCCGACGGAGATGCCGGCGGGTGCCGTGCATGCCGACGAGATCGAGCGCACCTACGGTCCGCTCACCTGTAAGGCGCTGCCGGCACTCATGGAGTGGCTGGCCCTGCGCTCCGACTTGGATTCCCTGGCCGGCGAGACGCATGCCATTACCATGATGACCATCCACTCCGCCAAGGGCCTGGAGTTCCCGGCGGTGTTCGTGGCCGGCATGGAGGAGGGTATCTTCCCGCACGTGCACGACTTTGGCGACAGCGATGACCCGGGCAAGCTCGAGGAGGAGCGTCGCCTGGCCTACGTTGCCATCACGCGTGCCCGTAAGCGCCTGTTCCTGACCTATGCGGCCACGCGTCGCACCTACGGCTCGACCTCTGCCAACCCGCGCTCTCGCTTCCTCAACGAGATTCCGTTTGAGGATATCGAGTTTAGCGGTATCGGTTCTGCCGGTTTCGAGGGCACGGGCTGGGAGAAGCGCGGCGACCGTCACGGCACCTTTGGCTCGGGCATGGGCTCGGATATGTATGGCGGCAAGGTGTTCGGTTCGCATACGCGCTCGACCGGCGGTTTCGGTTCGCGCGGCGGATCGAGCTTCGACGATTTCTTTGGTGGCAGCACCTATGGCACCGAGCGCCATCGCGGGGTTTCGCCCGACGCCGGCCGTGTTGCCTCGACCTTTGGTTCGGGCGCGCCGCGAGCTAAAAAGCCGTCGTCCAAGGTGTCGCCGACGGTGGAGCGCAAGGTCGATCGCGCCAGCGCGTCGCAGGACTTTGCCGCGGGCGATACCGTGAGCCACAAGACCTTTGGCACCGGTACCGTGATCTCGATCGCCGGAGACATGATCGAGGTCCAATTCGAAAAGACCGGCCAGACCAAAAAGCTCATGAAGGGCTTTGCGCCGATCGTCAAGCTGTCGTAATCTCGGCGGCCCCGGACAGGCGCCATGGACAACGTCGCCTGCTCGGACAGTCCTGCTCGCGCGGAGAGCACATTAAGTGCTCTCCGGCTCGTGCGGAACTCGCGATCGACGTTGTCCATGGCGCCTGTCCGGGGCCTTGGGTAACGTTGCTTGCGAGCGTCGCTCTGCTCGGTCGCTTTTTGGTCTGGAGAGCCGGGTGGGCTGAATAATTAGACATGGCAAGGGGCTCCCCCGTTGATGAGCGGGAGTGCCCCTTGTTGCGTTTGGGTTGTTACCTTGTGGTTTTGGTGATTGAACGTTTTATACTGTTCAGTATAATTTTAGATAGTAACTAAAACGTTGGTGAAATGAAAATGGTGATAGGGAGTGTTAATATCCTGTCCCCCGAAACGCATCTTCTCCTTAGAGCTCGCTATCGATCCAAGGCCGGTAGAGGTGCAGATTCCCCGTATGTATCTCGAGCGGTTTTCGCTTCATTTGGCGCAGCTTGGCACGTCTGAGCAAGGTGGCTTTATTGTTGCCGAGCCAAAAGAGCTGCCCAGTGTTATTTCGGCACGAAACATTGTTGATGCCGTGCGCAAGGTCGATGCTCGTCCGGTGGCAATTTGCTGGGATGCCATGGATTTGGGCTTTATGCATGCGCTGGCTTCGGAGGGAATTGCATATATTCGAGATGGGCAGAATGCGTTTCTGCCGTTTATGGGTGCCTTCATTTCTGATGAGATACTGAACGCTCCCTCTGCAGCCCCGCTTTCACCCCAATCCCAGCGAGTCGTATTAAATTACATTGCAGGGCGATGGGTTGACTGTTCTGCCGGCGACCTGGCGCGCCTGTGTGGTAAAAGCGCGGCGAGCGTAAGCAACTATCTTTCAGAAATTGCCGCTATAGCTCCTGGATTGATTGTGCGGGATGGCAAAAAGCGTATATTGCACGACACCGGGTTGTCGACCGAGACGTTGCTAGACGGGTTTGAGGACTACCTTCGCTCGCCAGTTATAGAACGCATCCGGCTTAAGGAGGCAGTCGATAGGGTAGATTTGCGGGCCGTTGATGCGCTGCTTTCCGGCGTGTCTGCCCTTAGCTATATGTCCGACCTTGCTCATGATGGCTCTGCCCCAACCATTGCTCTCGAAAAGTATCAGCTAGAGGCCTTAAAAGAGCGTATGGGTGACAGATGGCTGGAGGCCCAGTGGTACGAATCGCCTGCTATCGAGATTGAGGTTTGGTCGTATCCCGTGGACGAGCCGTCCGATGTTAGCTTTGACACCGCGGGCCTGCAATGCGTTGACCCGTTTTCCTTATATGTTGCCTGCGCGAAAGCAGACTACAAAGACGACCGCCTGCTCGATGCGGTCGAACAGCTCAGGAGGACGATATGCCAAAAGTAAGGGGAATAGAGCGATTTGCCGCTGCCATGAGCAATTGCGAGGGCGGCTATGTCCTTATTGGCGGAGGAGCCTGCAGCGTTCTATTTGACAGCGAAGGTGATTCATTTAGGGCTACCGAAGATTTGGATGTTGTTGTAATTGTTGATGGAAATAGCATCGAATTTGCCACTGCATTTTGGACATTTATCAAAATCGCTGGATACGAGATTGGAAAAGGCGGCGATGGAAAGTGTACTTACTATCGATTCCGTTTACCCGAAGGATCAAGGCAGGCCTTAGATTATCCCGGCCAAATCGAGTTGTTTGCCCGGCATCCAGACTTTACGCTTGAAGATGAAACGAGCGAAGTGGCTCCTCTATCCTTTGACGGAGCGATATCGAGTCTCTCTGCCATTATTCTCGATGATGGCTACTATGAGTTTATTCGTGATAACGCAACGAACGTAGGGGGCGTCACGTTGCTCGATGCACTCCATATCATTCCCCTTAAGATGCGTGCGCACATCGATATCAACAGAAGTTATGAGGAAGGACGTCGTTGCAATAGCATTGATCGACGAAAGCATCGTTCGGATGTTGCTCGGCTTGCCGGTTTGTTGCCGCCTTCGGCTCGTTTGGAGCTAACAGAGCAAATGAGGATTGACGCAGAGGATTTTTTTGCGGACTTTTCTTCTTATGTAGATCGGCAGACCAACCGTAAGGAAAGGACACGACTTCAGGACACGTTATCGTTTCTGGAGAGGGTCTATTTGTAGGCGTCGTGATTCGTTATATATGGCAAGGGGCTCTCCCGTTTGATGGGCGGGGGAGCCCCTTGTTGCTTTTTGATTGTCGTAACTAGCCAGAGGCTCGCCGGGACGGGCGCAGGGTTTGGCCGATCGCGAGTTCCGCACGAGCCGGAGAGCACTTAATGTGCTCTCCGTGCGAGCAGGACTGCCCGAGCAGGCGACCAATCCCCGCGCCCGTCCCGGCGAGCGCTCGGGGATCGATGACTTACAGGTGCGAGACGATCAGTTCCATCTTGCCTTCGAGGTCGATGGAGGTGACGGTGCTGGGGGCCAGCAGGTGGCTTCCCTTGTGGACGGGGTCGCCGCAGACGGTGCCTTTGCCGTCGATGATCGACAGGCACATGAAGGGCCAGCGCTGCTCCAGGGTCTTGCTGCCGTCGACGCGCACGCGGTCGACGGTGTAGCAGGGGTTGGACTCGAGCTCGGTCACGCCGTCGACCTCGGGTGCGGTCACGGTGCCGTCGGTCGGGGCCTGCGCGTTAAAGTTGATGCAGTCCAGGCTCTGCTCAATGTGCAGCGGGCGCAGTTTGCCGTCGGTGCCCGGGCGGTCGTAGTCGTACAGGCGATACGTCACGTCGCTCGACTGCTGCGTCTCAAGAATCAGTGTGCCGGTCTTGATGGCGTGCACGGTGCCGGAGTCGATCTGGAAAAAGTCGCCCTTGTGAATCGGCAGCACGTTGAGCATGTCGTCCCAGCGGCCGTCCTCGATCATACGCGCGGCCTCGGCACGGTCCTTGGCACGCTGGCCGACGATGATCGTGGCGCCGGGCTCGCAGTCCAGTACATACCAGCACTCGGTTTTGCCCAGGCTGCCGTTCTCGTGCTCGGCGGCGTACTCGTCATTGGGATGGATCTGGATCGAAAGGTCGTCCTTGGCGTCTAGAATCTTAATGAGCAGCGGGAACTCCTTGCCCTCGCAGTTACCAAAGAGCTCGCGGTGCTCGGCCCACAGCCACGAAAGCGTGTGACCGGCGTACGGGCCCTCCGCGATCTGGCAGTCGCCGTTGGGGTGGGCCGAGATAGCCCAACACTCACCGATGGGACCCTCGGGAATGTCGTAACCAAATACGGTTTCGAGCTGGCGGCCGCCCCAGATCTTCTCGTGGAAGATCGGCGTGAGTTTAATCAAATCGGACATGTGCATACTCCCATAAGGTTGTGCGGGTGCCGCGTAAGACAGCTCAAAACGAGCACCCGCCGGATTGCAAAACTAGGCCAGCGTTACGTTGTGTAGCTCAAAGCGGTCGCCTACGTTGTGCGAGATAGAATATTCAAACGCGGTGCCGCTATCCAAGAAGCCAATCTGGTTGAGTTCGAGCAGGGGAGAGCCGGGTTTGGTATCCAGGCGCTCAGCCTCTTCCTCAGTTGCCGCGACGGCGCGAATGGTGCGGTGGAAACTCGAGATCTTGAGTCCGCACTGCTCGCGGATGAAGCTGTAGACCGACGCGTACAGGTCTTTTTTCTTAAGACCCGGAATCAGCTCGAGTGGCATATAGGTGTACTCGATAACGATGGGCTGACCATCGACCTCGCGTACGCGCACGATGTGATAGGCAAAGTCGTCTTCGGCCATTCCCAGCTGGGTCGCAACCTCTGCCGGCGGATTGACGATCGAGAAATCGTAGACCACCGAGGTCACCTTCTCCCCGCGGTGCTCATGCGAAAAACCCTGGGCGCGGTCATTTTTGCCCTGGAAAAATGCCTGGTCGGGGAGACCCGCCGTGTCCTTAACGTAGGTGCCCGACCCGCGCCGGCTGGTGACAAGGCCCTCCTCGGTGATCTGCTCGATAGCTCGTTTGACGGTGATTTTGGAAACGCTATAGAGCTCGCAGAACTCAACGACGGTGGGTAGCTTGTCGCCCGGCTTAAGGGAGCCGTCCTCGATGCTTCGACGGATATCTGCAGCTATCGCCTCGTATTTGGGAATCATGGAACCTCCTTTCCGGCTTGATTGAGTACAGAAGAAAGTATAGTCAACACCTAAGCATCCCTATTGCGTTTTTGAAAAGTTCGAGAAAGGTTTAATTAAAAAACGCTTCTCTTTAAAAACTAGAGCGCTCTAAATGAATATGCATTCGAATAATGTGGTATTGAGCAAATTGATCGACTCGAGGATGGGGTTGAGCCGTTTTACCGCCCAACGAACCAAATACCATGCCCTGCGTTTTCACAGATAAAACCTGCCAAAACAAACCTGTCCCTTTTTGGCAGGTTTTTGCCTTGGGAGCGGTACCATACAGGCAATGTTTAAACGAGAAAGGCGGGCTCCCATGGAACCTAAGCAGTATTACATCGGCATCGACGTCGGCGGCACTTCGGTTAAGGAGGGCCTGTTCGACGAGGATGGTAACCTGCTGGCCAAGGCCAGCGTGCCCACGCCGCCTATCGTTGACGCCGCGGGCTTTGCCGCGGTGACCGAGGCTATCGACCAGGTGGTCGCCAAGGCCCAGATTCCGCGCGCCTTTGTGGCGGGTATTGGCCTGGCCGTTCCGTGCCCCATCCCGGCATCGGGCGATGCCAAGGTCAAGGCCAACATTGCCATTAACCTGCCCGAGCTAAGAGTCGCCATTCAGGAGCACTGCCCCGACGCGGTTGTTAAATACGAGAACGATGCCAACGCCGCTGCCATGGGCGAGGCCTGGCTCGGCTCTGCCAAGGGCGTACAGAACGTGGTGATGGTCACCATTGGTACCGGCGTGGGTGGCGGCGTTATCGTCAACGGCGACGTGGTGTCGGGCGTTGTGGGCGCCGGCGGCGAGATTGGCCACATGTGCCTGAACCCGGCTGAGGAGCGCACCTGCGGCTGTGGCGGCCATGGCCATCTGGAGCAGTATTCCAGCGCCACCGGCGTGGTGAGTAACTACCTTGCCGAGTGCAAGAAGGCGGGCGTCGAGCCCATCGAGCTCACCGGGCCTTCTGATTCCAAGGACGTGTTCCAGGCCTGCCGCGAGGGTGACAAGCTCGCGCTGGCAGCTGCCGATACCATGGCCGACTATCTCGGCCGCGCCCTGGCGCTTATTGCCAACGTGGTCGATCCCGAGATGTTCCTGATCGGCGGCGGTGCTTCCGCTTCGGCCGATGTCTACCTCGACAAGGTCCGCGAGCACTTTAAGCAGTACGCGCTCTCCGCCTCGCGCGAGACGCCCATTAAGGTCGCTTCGCTCGGCAACGACGCCGGCATCATCGGTGCCGCTTACGTAGCCCTGCGCGCCGCCGGCAAATAGCTGGTGCAAGGGGGCCAGGTTACTTTGCACCAACATGGTGCAAAAGGGACAGCCTTGGCCTCCATGCCTGCCCCAAAATATGCCGTAGCCCTTCCGTCTGCGAAGGCTCGGCATCGGCGTGCTACCATAGCTACGTCCAAGTACACATATCAAGTGGAGGATATCCATGGCAAACGTTCTTGTCTTTGGCCACCAGAACCCCGATAACGACGCCATTATGAGCGCCGTCGTCCTGTCCCAGCTGCTCAACCAGGTTGAGTATGCCGGCAACACCTACGAGGCCTGCGCCCTTGGTCAGCTTCCGGCCGAGTCCGCCAAGCTGCTCGCCGACGCCGGCATCGCCGAGCCCCGCGTGATCGAGTCCGTCGAGGCCGGTCAGCTCGTCGTCCTCACCGACCACAACGAGTCTGCCCAGTCCGTCGCCGGCCTTAAGGACGCCACGGTCTTTGGCGTTGTCGATCATCACCGCATCGGCGACTTCGAGACCGCCGGCCCGCTGCACTACATCTGCCTGCCCTGGGGCTCCAGCTGCACCATCGTCACCAAGCTCGCCGACGTGCTCGGCGTTGAGCTTTCCGACGTCCAGGCCAAGCTGCTGCTCTCGGCCATGATGACCGACACGCTCATGCTCAAGAGCCCCACCACCACCGATGTCGACCGCGCCGTCGCCGCCAAGCTCGGCGAGCAGGTGGGCGTCGACCCGGTCAAGTTTGGCATGGAGGTCTTCCTCACCCGTCCGTCCGGCTCCTTCACCGCAGTCGAGATGGTCGGCAACGACATCAAGATGTTCGAGCCCGCTGGCAAGAAGCTGCTCATCGGCCAGTACGAGACCGTCGACAAGACCCGCGCACTCGGCATGATCGACGAGATCCGCGAGGCCATGCGCGCCTACGCCGCCGAGAAGGGTGCCGACGGTATTGTCCTGTGCATCACCGACATCATGGAGGAGGGCTCGCAGGTCCTGCTCGAGGGCGAGACCGAGGCCGCTCAGAAGGGCCTGGGCATTGCCGATGAGCACGACGGCGTCTGGATGCCGGGCGTCCTCTCCCGTAAGAAGCAGGTCGCTGCCCCCATCATGGCTGCCTGCTAGGTTTAGTTGACCGAACGCCACGACCGGATCGCGGACGCCCCGCGCTCCGGTCGTTTTTTGTGCACGGCGCCGCGTCGTCTCCCGGACAGGCGCGCCCGTGCCGTTGAGCAAATAATGTTCAACCTGTGGTTCCGCTTTTCGGCCACGCCTGCGTGCTTGTCGTGCAGGGTAGGCTAGATGCAAGCGTAATACGATAGAGCGCGGCGCCGCCACTTGGGCGGGCCGTGCTTTTTTAAGACGGGAACTTTCCCGTGAAAGGAGCCGCCCATGGCAGCAACTGAGCAGCTGTTCAACGTTCGTGAGCGCAAGCGCTTTGAACGTCACGACATTTGGGAGCGCATTGCCGAGAACGGCACCATTTCTGCCGCCGTCATGGTGATCGCCGCCATCGCCGCCGTCATCTGCGCCAATACCGATGCCTACGAGGCCATCCATCACTTTTTGGAGACCCCGCTGTATGTGGGTCTGGGCAACCTTACGGCCGGTCTCACCGTTGAGCTTTTCGTCAACGACTTCCTCATGGCGATTTTCTTTTTGTTGGTGGGCATCGAGCTTAAGTACGAGATGACGGTCGGTGAGCTCAAGAATCCGCGTCAGGCCATGCTTCCCATGCTGGCGGCCGTGGGCGGCGTTGTCGTTCCCGCTTGCATCTACCTGATCTTTAACCATGCCGGCGCCCGCAACGGTTGGGCCATCCCCATGGCAACCGATATTGCCTTTGCGCTGGGCGTGCTGTCGCTTTTGGGCAACCGCGTTCCCAACGGCGTGCGCGTGTTCTTCTCGACGCTCGCTATCGCCGACGACCTGATCTCCATCGCCGCCATCGCCATCTTCTACGGTCAGAGCCCCAATCCGTTTTGGTTGGGCGCCGCCGCGCTTGTGACCTGCGCGCTCGTGTGGCTCAACAAGACGCAGCATTACCGCCTTGCCCCGTATTCGGTACTGGGGCTGCTGTTGTGGTTCTGCATGTTCAAGAGCGGCGTACATGCCACGCTTGCTGGCGTCATCCTGGCCTTCACCATTCCGGCCAAGTGCGGCGTCAAGCTCGATAGTCTCACCGATTGGCTGGGCGAGTGCCTACCGCTGCTCGATGACCGCTACGACGACGAGGCGCACATCTTGGGCCAGCATGACTTTACCGTCTCGACCACCAGGGTCGAGCGCGTCATGCACCGCGTGACCCCGCCGCTCATCCGCATGGAGCGTCTGATCTCCACGCCGGTCAACTTTGTGATTCTGCCGATCTTTGCGTTCGTGAACGCACAGGTTCGCCTGGTGGGCGTGGACATGAGCACGCTGCTCACCGACCCGGTGACGCTCGGCGTGTACTTTGGCATGCTGCTGGGCAAGCCGATCGGTATCTTTGGCATGACGTTTGCCTTGGTTAAGCTTAAGGCCTGCGAGCTGCCGCACAATGTCAACTGGCACATGATTGCCGGCGTGGGCATTCTGGGCGGTATCGGCTTTACCATGTCGATTCTCATCAGCGGCCTTGCCTTCCCGACGGCCCAGTTTGAGGTTCTGGCCGCAAAGGCCGCCATTCTTGCCGGCTCTGTCACCGCGGCCGTGCTGGGCATGATCTATATGAGCGTGGTCTGCAAGCATCCCGCGCCCAAAGACGAGTAAGAGCGCGAAAACCGGCTCCAGAACCGATTCGGGCGCGTTCAAAATGCGGATTCGGGCGGTGCTTGCCGCCTGCCAGACACGCCAGTGGTCAAAAAACGCCGTTTGTGAGTACTGTCACAAACGGCGTATCATTTTAGGTGCGGAAAATAATGAACAAGGTTATAAGAACTGTACGTTAATGAGTGACCATCGACTTCCAATTTGGCGCTAGCTGACGGTGATTAGGAAGTTTCAAGTCGAGTTTTGCCGATTTCGACCAAGAATCGCTGCTACTAAAAAGGTAACAGTACTCATATTTGCCCTTTTTTGGCCACAAGCCCTAAAACAAGCCTCGCCAAGGTTGGGAAGCGGGCCAAATCGCCGGCCTCGAGGCTTATTCCACCGTTCCGTAGACGGCGCCCCAGCCGTGGGCGGCTAGGGCCGAGTTAAGCTGGTCGCAAAGCGACTGGCGGTCGTAGTAGCCGGGCGGCAAAAGGTTCACGATCTCCATGAGGTCGGGCGCCAGGTCCAAGATTTCGGCCTGTACGATCAGATCCAGGCGGTCGATGGCGTGGCGGTCGTAAAACAGTCCGTCGACCAGGCGCTGCAAGTCGCCGAATTCCTCGGCCTGAAACGATCCGTACTCCATAGTGCCTCCTTGGGCGCCCCACGCTGGCATGCGCGGCGATTCGTAATTGATTGCGATGAACTTAATCTATCACGGCTTCATAACGTTGCGACGATGGCGGTCTATACTTAGACGAACTGCAACGTACCGCTTCGCGAAAGGTCGCACCCATGCAGACGATCTACCAGAAGATGGAAACCACCGAACTCGATGCCGCCATCGAGGCGCTCAAAGCCGAGGTCGCCGAGGTCAAGGCCAAGGGCCTGGCGCTCGACATGGCCCGCGGCAAGCCGTCGCCCTCCCAGGTGGACATCTCTCGACCCATGCTCGATATCCTCAATGCCGATGCCGATCTGCACGACGGCAACGTTGACTGTTCCAACTACGGCTGCTTTGAGGGCATTCCCTCGGCACGCAAGCTGGCGGGGGAGTTCCTGGGTTGCCCTGCCGAGCAGACGCTCGTACTGGGCTCGTCGAGCCTGCTGATCGAGCACGATATCGCCGGTATGTTCTGGCGCTGTGGCTCGTGCGGCAGCGAGCCCTGGGACGCCTACGAGGCCGCGCACGACGGCAAGAAGGTCAAGTTCCTGTGCCCCGTTCCCGGCTACGATCGCCACTTTGGCATCACCGCCGATCTGGGTATCGAGAATGTCCCCGTTGCGATGACCGACAACGGCCCCGACATGGACGAGGTCGAGCGCCTGGTTGCTGCCGACGACTCCATCAAGGGTATCTGGTGCGTGCCCAAGTATTCCAACCCCACGGGCATCACCTTTAGCGAGGACACCGTGCGCCGCCTAGTCGAGATGCCCACGGCCGCGCCCGATTTTCGCATCTTCTGGGACAACGCCTACTGCGTGCACGACCTGTACGACGAGACCGACGAGCTCGCAAACATCTTTGACCTCGCTCGCACGGCGGGCACCGAGGACCGTGTGGTGGCCTTTGCCTCGACGTCCAAAATCACCTTCCCGGGCGCCGGCATCGGCTTTATCGGCGCGAGCCCCGCGGTCATCGCCGAGTTCTCCAAGCGTCTGAAGGCCGGCCTGATCAGCGCCGACAAGCTCAACCAGCTGCGCCATGTAAGTTTCCTTCCCACCATCGAGGCGGTTAAGGAGCACATGAAAAAGCATGCCGAGTTCCTGCGCCCGCGCTTTGAGGCCGTCGAGCGCAAGCTCACCGAGGGCCTGGGCGACACGGGCTGTGCCACCTGGACGCATCCCCGCGGCGGTTACTTTGTGAGCTTCGATGGTCCCGAGGGCTCGGCCCAGAAGGTCGCCGCGCTTTGCGCCGAACTGGGCGTCAAGCTCACGCCGGCCGGTGCCACTTGGCCCTATGGCAAGGACCCGCGCGACACTAACATCCGCATCGCACCGAGCTATCCCACGGTCGAGGACCTGGAGGCCGCGCTCGACGTGCTGGTGCTGGCCGTCAAGCTCGTCGCTGCCGAGCTCGCGCGTGCCGAGCGCGCCTAACGCGCGACTTCCCGTACTATCCGCACTTTCGATACGTAAAGGAGCGTATACATGGATTTGGGTATTTCCACCAACCCCACGCCAGAGCTCTACACCATTAAGGTAACCGGCGAGATCGATATCTCTAACGCCGATAGCCTGCGCAATGCCATCGACCTGGCGCTCGAGCAGCCCACTGAGGCCGTTGAGCTCGATTTCGCCCAGGTGAGCTACATCGATTCGACGGGCATTGGCGTGCTCGTGGGCGCCGCGCACCACGCGGTCGACCACGGCAAGCGCTTTAGCTGCACCAATGTGCAGCCTCCGGTGATGCGCGTGGTTCAGCTGTTGGGTGTTGACCAGGAGATTTCGATCACCGCTGCATAATTTTTGCCCCCAAAAGGGCGTGCCGTTTGGCATATGTTTATGATGCGCTCGGACGTTTTGGCGTCCGGGCGCTATACTTGACCGAATGAATAGACGAGTTCCGGCCGAATGGCGCGGTGCGGGCTCGACTCACATCGAGCCTTGGAGGTATGTGTGTTTGGTATTGGAGAGGGTGAGCTCGCGATCATCGTGGTCTTCGGCTTTTTGCTGTTTGGCCCGGATAAGCTCCCGCAGATGGGCCGCACGATCGGCCGTGCCATCCGTCAGTTCCGCGAGACGCAGGAAAAGATGACGGCCGTTGTTCAGTCCGAGATTATCGATCCGGTGAGCGAGGCCGCGTCGGCCCCGGTCAAGCCCAAGAAGGCCGCTGCTGTCGACGATGATTCCGATGCGGACGAGGATGCTGCCGAGACGGCAGCGCCCGCCAAGAAGGAGACCTTTGCCGAGCGTCGCGCCCGTCTTGCTGCCGAGAAGGTCGCAAGTGAGGGTGCCACCGAGGTCGAAGGTATTGCCGAGGAGGCCGAGGGTGCAGAGCCTGCCGTTGCTGCTGATGCCGTCGAGCCCGAGTCTGCTGCAGAGCCCGAGCCCGAGCCGGCAGAGCCCACGACGGCTGACCTCTACGCCCGTCGTCCCCGCAAGCGCAAGGCCGTCGTCGACCAGCTCGCCCGCGAGCTCGAGGCCGAGGACGATGCCGCTGCCGATGCCCCGAAGGGAGGCGATGAGTAATGCCTATTGGACCTGCGCGAATGCCGCTCTTCGATCACCTGGGAGAGCTCCGTCGCCGCCTGACCATCGTGGTCGTGTCGGTGTTTGCCGCCGCTATCGTGCTGTATTTCGCCACACCCGTGGTGCTCGACATCTTGGAAGACCCCATCCGCTCCTTTGTGCCGGATGGTAAGTTCTACATCACCACCACGCTCGGCGGTTTTGGCCTGCGCTTCTCGCTGGCCATCAAGATGGCCGTGGTCATGTGCACGCCCATGATCATCTGGCAGATCCTGGCATTTTTCCTGCCGGCACTGCGCCCCAACGAGCGCAAGTGGGTTGTGCCCACGGTGCTCGCCTCGACGGTGCTGTTCTTCCTGGGTGCCATCTTCTGCTACTTCATCATCATCCCGGCGGGCTTTGAGTGGCTCATCGGCGAGACCTCGGCCGTCGCCACGGCGCTGCCCGACCTGGAGAACTACGTCAACATGGAGCTGCTCTTTATGATCGGCTTTGGCGTGGCGTTTGAGCTGCCGCTCATCATCTTCTACCTGTCCGTCTTCCACATCGTGTCCTACGCGGCCTTCCGCAGTGCCTGGCGCTACGTGTACGTAGGCCTGCTCGTGGGTTCGGCTGTGATCACGCCCGACGGCTCGCCTGTCACCCTGGGCCTTATGTACGGCGCCCTGCTTTCGCTCTACGAGATTTCGCTTGCTATCGCGCGCGTGGTCATTACCGCGCGCGAGGGCAAGGAGGGCCTGTTCGTGAGCCGTCTGGACCTGTTTTCGGACGACGAAGAGGATAGCGAGGAGTAAATCGGTATGCACGAGGTTGGCATTGTCAACGGCATACTCGATACAGTGATTCGCGCGGCGCGTGGGGCGGGGGCCTCGCGCGCCGTTTTGGTAACGCTGCGTATCGGGGATATGACCGAAGTTGTGCGCGAGGCGCTCGACTTTGCGTGGGAGACATTTCGCGACGAGGACCCGCTCACGAAGGGCTGCGAGCTTGCCGTGGAGGAAGTCCATCCACAAAGCGAGTGTCTGGACTGCGGTGAGGTCTTTGAGCACGACCGCTTCCATTGCCGTTGCCCCCAGTGCGGCGGCGCCAACGTGCGCCTACTGCACGGCCGCGAGCTCGATATCGCGAGTATCGAAATCGAAACCCCCGACGATTAGCCCGCCAGCCACCTGGGGACGGGGTATAAAGGGGCCAAAGTAAGGAGTGCCGAGTATGGCTGAGAAAACGATTGATATCGCATCGCCGATTCTGTCGCGCAATGAGCGCCTGGCAGATCAGCTACGTCAGCGATTTAAAGAGACGGGCACCTATGTGATCAATGTGCTGTCGAGCCCCGGTTCGGGCAAGACCACCACGATTTTGGGCACCAACGAGCGCCTGCGCGACAAGGCGGGCCTGCGTTGCGCCGTCATCGAGGGCGATATCGCCTCGGACGTCGACGCCATTACCATGAAGGAAGCCGGCATGCCCGCCATCCAGATCAACACGGGCGGCCTGTGCCACCTCGAGGGCAACATGATCATGGAGGCCGTCGACGCGTTCGACCAGGCAGTGGGCCTTCAAAACATCGATGTTATCTTTATCGAAAACGTGGGTAACCTGGTCTGCTCAGTCGACTTTGACCTGGGCGAAAACCTGTCCATCATGATTCTCTCGGTGCCCGAGGGCGACGACAAGCCCATCAAGTACCCGGGCATCTTCCAGCACGCCGGCGCGCAGCTGCTCAACAAGGTCGATGTGGCCCCGGCTTTCGATTTTGACATGGATAGGTATACTAAGACACTCGATGACCTCAATCCGCAGGCGCCGCGGTTTTCCGTCAGCGCGCGCAAGGGCGAGGGCATGGATGCCTGGTGCGATTGGCTCATCGGGCAGATCGAGCAAGCAAGGGCGTAAGTCGGCCGCCAAAAAGGCGGGCGTAGCCGCAGAGACATGAGATAGGAGCCTCTTTTGAAGCTCATCATCGCCGAGAAAAATGACGCCGCGCGCCAGATCGCCGAGCGTCTGTCCACGGGCAAGCCCAAAAAGGACAAGGTGTACAACACCGCCATCTACCGTTTTGAGTGGAAGGGCGAGGAGTGCGTGACCATCGGCCTTGCCGGTCACATCCTGGCGCCCGATTTTTGCGACAGCGTGCTGTTCGATAAAAAGCTGGGTTGGTATTCGGTCACCGAGGACGGCGAGATGTTGCCGGCCGACATGCCCGATGGCCTGGCCCGTCCGCCTTATGACACCAAGCGCAAGCCGTTCCTTGCCGACGGTATCTCCATCAAGGGCTGGAAGCTCGAGAGCCTGCCCTACCTCACCTGGGCTCCCGTTATTAAGCTGCCGGCCGAGAAGGAGCTCATTCGTTCGCTCAAGAACCTGGCTAAGAAGTCCGACAGTGTCATTATCGCCACGGACTTCGACCGCGAGGGCGAGCTGATCGGCTCGGACGCTCTCAACAAAGTGCGCGAGGTTGCGCCCGACTTGCCGGTCGCCCGCGCCCAGTACTCTTCGTTTACCAAGGCCGAGATCACGCACGCCTTCGATAATCTCGTCACGCTCGACCAGAACCTGGCCGACGCCGGCGAGAGCCGTCAGCACATCGACCTCATTTGGGGCGCGGTGCTCACGCGCTACCTGACGCTCGCCAAGTTTGGCGGCTTTGGTAACGTGCGCTCCGCCGGCCGCGTGCAGACGCCGACGCTTGCCCTGGTGGTCGAGCGCGAGCGCGAGCGCATGGCGTTTGTGCCCGAGGACTATTGGCAGATCCGCGGCATGGGTGCCGCGCAGGGCGCCGCCGAGGACGACCGCTTTAAGATCGCTCACAAGACAGCGCGCTTTACCGACAAAGATGCTGCCGAGATGGCGTATGGTCACGTCGACGGCGTCGCGACGGCAACCGTCGCCGCGGTGACCAAGCGCTCGCGTAAACAGCAGCCGCCCACGCCGTTTGCGACCACCTCGCTGCAGGCTGCCGCCGCGGCCGAGGGCATCTCGCCTGCGCGTACGATGCGCATCGCCGAGTCCCTCTACATGGCCGGTCTCATCAGCTACCCGCGTGTCGACAATACCGTGTACCCTGCGACGCTCGATCTGGGCGCCGTGGTGAGCGACCTGGCAAAGATCAACCCGGCGCTGGCGCCCGTGTGCAAAAAGGTGCTCGCCGGTCCCATGAAGCCCACGCGCGGCAAGGTCGAGACCACCGACCACCCGCCTATCTATCCCACGGGCGAGGGCGATCCGTCTACACTCGACGGCGGCCAGCGCAAGCTCTACGACCTCATCGCCCGTCGCTTCCTGGCGACGCTCATGGGCCCCGCGACTATCGAGAACACCAAGCTCGAGCTCGACGTCAACGGCGAGCCGTTTGTGGCCTCGGGCGACGTGCTCGTGACCCCGGGCTTCCGCGAGGCCTATCCGTACGGCCTTAAGCGCGATGAGCAGATGCCGCCGCTGGAGCAGGGCGATACGGTCGACGTGTTCGACATTAAGCTCGAGGCCAAGCAGACCGAGCCGCCCGCACGCTACAGCCAGGGCAAGCTCGTGCAGGAGATGGAGAAGCGCGGCCTGGGCACCAAGTCCACGCGCGCGAGCATCATCGAGCGCCTGTATGCCGTGCGCTACCTCAAAAACGATCCCGTTGAGCCGAGCCAGCTGGGCATCGCCATCATCGACGCGCTGACGCAGTTTGCCCCGCGCATCACGAGCCCCGATATGACCAGCGAGCTCGACGGCGACATGACCCGTGTGGAACGCGGCGAGGATACCGAAGAGCATGTCGTGACGCATTCGCGCGCGCTGCTGGCCGGCGTGCTCGACGAGCTGCTCAAGCACACGCAGGAGCTGGGCGACGCCATCAGCGACGCCGTCACGGCCGACGCGCGCGTGGGCGCCTGCCCCAAGTGCGGCAAGGACCTGGTTATGAAGACGAGCGCCAAGACCCGCGGCAGCTTTATCGGCTGCATGGGCTGGCCCGACTGCGACGTGACCTATCCGGTGCCGAGTGGCGTCAAGGTAAGTCCGCTCGAGGGCGAGGCGGCCGTGTGCCCCGAGTGCGGCGCGCCGCGCATCAAATGCCAGCCGTTCCGCCAGAAGGCCTTCGAGATTTGCGTGAACCCCACGTGTCCCACCAACTACGAGCCCGACCTTAAGGTGGGCGAGTGCAAGGTGTGTGCCGAGGCAGGACGCCATGGCGACCTGATCGCGCACAAGAGCGAGAAGAGCGGCAAGCGCTTTATCCGCTGCACCAACTACGACGACTGCGGCGTGAGCTATCCGCTGCCGGCGCGCGGCAAGCTCGAGGCGACGGGCGAGACCTGCCCCGAGTGCGGCGCCCCCATCGTGGTGGTCAACACGGCGCGCGGCCCGTGGCGTATTTGCGTCAACATGGACTGCCCGACCAAGGAGAAGAAGCCCGCCCGCGGCCGCAAGACCACGACCAAGGCGAGCACGGCGAAGACGACCGCGGCCAAGAAGGCCACAACGGCCAAAAAGACGGCCGCGAAGAAGTCGACTACCAAGAAGACCGCTGCCGACAAGTAACGGCACAGCCGAAACATTGCCCAAAAAAACGAGCGAGGACCCCAAAATCCTCGCTCGTTTTTTAGATAGTCATTAGATAGTCATTGGGGACGTTCTTTAATGACTAGTCGTTTAAGAACGTCCCCAACGACTAGTAAGAACGTCGCAGGCGACTACTTCACTTCGACGGGTTTGGCGCCGGGATGGCGGTCCTCAAAGTCCAGGCGGTACTTATTGTCATTGGTGCCCGCCACGTTGTCGCGCGCCAGCGGCGCCACGATCTCATTCTTGTGGTCCTCGGGCTTGGAGTACTTCAGGCTGATTTCCCAGGCATCGCAAATCGCGTCAATGCGGTGATCCAAGTCATCGTACAGGGCGATGATGTCTTTCCAGGAGCTGTAGTTCTTGGAGCTCGTCGGGACGTCCAGGTCCTCGACGATGTCGTAATACTGCTCGATCGTGTCCTCCGTGCGCTCGGCGACATCTGCGAGATTCTGACGGGTGGTGCGATCTTCTTCCAGATAGCTGCCGTTGAAGGCCTGTGCGCAGGCGCGGACCTGGCTGTCGAGATCTTCGAGCAGATCGTAGTATTCGCTCAACCGGCGGTAGAGGTTCTGCTCGGAGAGCGTCGTTTCGCCGCCATCCTCGTCGTCCTCGTCGTCATCGTTATCATCGTCGTACAGGCTGTTGGGATTGCCGAGGGGCTTTAGGTCATCGTCGTCATCGCGGTGCAGCTTGGCTACCTCGGCAGTCGTCTGCGTGGCGGCGTTGTCGAACGGTTTAATCACAAAGAAGATGACCAGGGCGATGATGATCGCCACCAGCACAACGATAACGGCGATAAGCGGGCCGGTGCCGCTCTTTTTGGGAGTTGGGGTCTGTGGCGAAGCGGGTGAGTATGCAGACGCCGGCTGCTGTTGGGGCGAGCCGCCCGCGACGGGCATGCGCTGCGTCGTTTCGACCGCCGCGGGGCCGGCGGCGGGGTCGGGGCGATAGGCGAGAGGATCGTCCGGTTTGGTTTGAGGAGTATCGAGGGAGCCGGTCTGCTCAAACGCGGGCTGATCGTTGCTCACGGCCGATTGCTCAACGGGTGCACCGCACGAGGTGCAGAACTTGGCGTCGTCTGCAAGAAGCTTGCCGCACGAGGCGCAGTACCGAGACATTGCCACTCCTTTCGCTACATTTCAATGCAATACGACGATTATACCCAGCGTCCAAAACTCCCCATCATAAGTTGCGGTGAAATAGGGAGTGTTTGGCGGCCTCAGGGCTATAACCAGTCCCTATTTCACCGCAACTTAAGTAGTCGTTGGGGACGTTCTTAAACGACTAGTCATTCAAGAACGTCCCCAATGACTAGGTCCGGTTTGGGGCGCGTCGGACGCTGGGGTATCATGGCTTGGTTGCTATAACTTGCATTTTCGCGCCTTGTAGGAAGGGACTGCGCCCATGGCTTTTGAGCCCGCTCAACATAGCTTTATCACGCTCGAGGGCGTCGATGGCGCCGGCAAGTCCACGCAGGCGCGCCTGCTGGCCCGCGCGCTCGACCTCGCTGGCTATCAGGTCGTAACTCTGCGCGAGCCGGGCGGCACCGCCATCAGCGAAAAGATCCGCGCCCTGCTGCTCGACCCCGCCAATACGGCGATGGGCGACACCTGCGAGCTGCTGCTCTACGAGGCAGCGCGTGCCCAGCTGGTGCACGAGGTCATAGCTCCCGCCCTCGCTGCCGGCAAGGTGGTCCTATGCGACCGTTTCTACGATTCCACGACCTGCTACCAGGCGTTTGCCGATGGCCTCGACCGTCAGATGGTGCGCGATGCCAACAACCTGGCTGTCGCCGGTGCGCATCCGGCGCTCACGCTCGTCTATCACATCACGCCCGAGCAGGCGGCGCTGCGCATGGCCGCCCGTGGTGCGGCAGACCGCATGGAGGCCAAGGGCATGGCGTTCCAGGAGCGCGTCTATCAGGGATTTTGTGCCATTGCTGCCGAGGAGCCAGGCCGCGTAAAGCTCATCGACGCCACCGCGTCGATCGCAGACGTCTTCGCGCAGACGGTCGAGCTGGTTCGCGCGTACGGTCTCGACATTCCCCAAGGCGCCGTCGCCGCCGCGCTTGCCCAGGAGGCTGAGTAACATGGCCCCCGCGCAGACAAGCCTGCTGGCCAAGCTCGACACCCAGGAACGCGTGTGCGACTTTTTGACCAACGCCATCGCAAGCGGCCGCGCATCGCACGCCTACCTGTTTTTGGGCGCGCCCGGCGCCGGTAAGCTCGACGCCGCATGGGCGCTTGCCCAGGCATTCCTGTGCGAGCAGGACGGCTGTGGTTCGTGTGACAGCTGCGTGCGCGTCGCGCGCCACACGCACCCCGACGTGCACTATTACACCCCTGAAAGCGCTACGGGCTACCTCATCGCGCAGACCCGCGAGCTGCTCGACGACGTGCCCTTGGCGCCCATCCGCGCCAAGGCAAAGGTCTACATCATCGACCGTGCCGAGCAGCTGCGCGCCAACACCGCCAACGCGCTGCTCAAAACGCTCGAGGAACCGCCCGAGGGCGTCATGTTCATCCTGTTGGGCACCTCGGCCGACGTGATGCTGCCCACCATCGTGAGCCGCTGCCAGTGCGTACCGTTTCGGCTGGTGTCGCCCACTGTGGCCGCGCAGGCCGTGAGCCGCGCCACCGGCCAGGATCCCGCGCGCTGCCGTATGGCCGTCGCTGTGGCGGGAAGCCCCACGCGTGGTATCGAGTTCCTCAAGAGCGCCGAGCGTCAGGATGCCCGTCGCCAGATGGTCCGTGCCATCGACTCGCTCATCGCCGCCGACGAGGCCGATGTGCTCAGTCGCGCCAAGTCGCTCATCGTCGCCGTCAAGGCGCCGCTCGCCGAGGTCAAGTCCACGCAGGAAAAGGTGCTCGAGCAAAATGCCGACTACCTGTCGCGTGGAGCATTGAAGCAGCTTGAGGACCGCAACAAGCGCGAACTCAACGCGCGCGAGCGTTCGGGTATCATGGAAGCGCTGGCGAGCGCGCGGACGCTCATGCGCGACGTGCTGCTGACGCTTCAGGATGGGGCGGCAGACGTTGTGAACGAGGACGTGCGCGACACGATCGGGCGGCTTGCCGCCGCGACGAATGTTGCGGGTGCCACCCAGGCGCTCGAGGCGGTTGCCACCGCTGAGCGCAACATCGCCAGAAACGTTACTCCCCAGCTGGCCATCGAGGTCATGCTGTTCGATATCAGGAAGGCACTGAAATGCCGTTAGTCGTACCCGTTAAGTTTACCTACGCCTCGCGCGACCTGTGGTTCGACCCGCAGGATCTGGATATCCTCGAGGCCGATTATGCCATTTGTTCTACCGAGCGCGGAACCGAGATCGGCCTGGTCACGGCCGATCCCTTCGAGGTGCCGCTCGACGAAATCGGCCAGCCGCTCAAGCCCGTGCTGCGCGTAGCGAGCGACATCGACCTGCAGCTTGCCGACGACCTGGCCATCCAGGGCGACGAGGCTATGGTCGATTTTCGCCGTCTGGTCAAGGAGCTCGACCTCGAGATGAAGCCGGTGGGCGTCGAGTACCTGTTTGGCGGCGAGAAGGCCGTGTTCTACTTTGCGGCCGAGGAGCGCGTCGATTTTCGCCAGCTCGTCAAGGACCTGTCCTCGACGCTGCACATTCGCGTCGACATGCGCCAGATCGGCGTGCGCGACGAGACCCGCCTGGTGGGTGGCTATGCCCAGTGCGGCCAGGAGCTCTGCTGCGCGCGCTTTGGCGGACAGTTTGAGCCGGTTTCGATCCGCATGGCAAAAGAGCAGGACCTGCCGCTCAATTCCTCCAAGATCAGCGGCGTCTGCGGCCGCCTGATGTGCTGCCTGCGCTACGAGTTCGAGGCATACAAGGACTTTAAGAGCCGCGCGCCCAAAAAGAAGACGCTTATCGATACGCCGCTCGGCAAGGCGCGTATCCAGGAGTACGACACCCCGCGCGAGCAGCTGGTGCTGCGCCTGGAGAACGGTAAGGTCTTTAAGGTCAACCTGGCAGATATGACCTGCTCCGAGGGCTGCAAAAAGAAGGCCGCCGAGCAGGGCTGCAACTGCCGCCCCGATTGCGTGACGCGCGATGTGCTCGAGCGTATCGAGTCGCCCGAGATGCGCCTGGCGCTTATGGAGCTCGACCGCGAGAACGGCGTCGATGTGGGCGATGGCCTGTCGAGCGCCGACCGTCTGGCGGGGACGACGATGCCCAAGCGTCGCCGTCGCGATGCGGACGCCGATACCCGTGCCGGTCAGAGCCAGAGCGAGGGTCGCGGCCGCGGTAAGGGTCGCGGCAAGGCCGAGGCACCCGAGGCTGAGGAGGCTGCCGGTGGACGTCGCCGCCGCAAGCGCTCGGGTTCGGGCGATGCCGGCGAGGCCGCTCCCGCAGGCAAGAATTCCCCCCGCGAGCGCGAGGCTCAGCAGCCTCAGCAGCAAAACCGCGGCGGTGGCATGAATCCCACGCGCCGTCGCCGCCGCCATTTGTCGAGCGAGGAGCGCGAGGACGCCTTCCGCGCCGCAGCCGCTCGCGAAGCCGGTGCCGCCCCCAAGGGTGGTTCGGGTTCCGATACGCCTGCCGACAAGGGCGGCAAGCAGCGCAACGATGACGAGCGCGCCCCGCGTCCGCGTCGTCGCCATTCCTCGGGCACGCAGCAAAAGCCCTCGGTGCCCTCCGTGGCCGATCAGGTTTCGGATGGCGAGGTCAAGGTCACGCGCCGTCGCCCCGGAGATGGCGGAGGGGCGGCAGCCAAGGTCGCACGCGGCGCTGCTCGCGACGAACGCGAGTCGCGCGAAGATCGTGGTGGCGAGGGTTCAGCCGACCAGGGTCAAAAGCGCCGTCGCCGTCGTCGTTCCCGCAAGCCGCGCCAGGATGGTGGCGAGGGCTCGACCCAAAACTCGTCCGCACCGCAACCGCCCACCGGCGAATAGTGCCCGCAAACGGATTTAACCTGCCTGACCCCAAACGCGTCAGGGTACCATGACGCTGAATCAACAACCCTCCCTGCGACCGAGCGTAGGGAGGGTTGTGTCGTGAAGAGACATTTGGATGTGTTGGGATGCCTGCAAGGTGCTGGCATCCTACCGTTTGCGGACGAATTGTTACCGTTTGCCGAGCAGGCGGCGCACGAGGCGCTTGAGGCGTTGTCGCCCACGCGATGTGCTGGCTGCGAGCGCGCCGGCGCGCTTATTTGCCAAGACTGCCTGGCCGTGCTCGCGCTTATCGACCCGCGGCATAGCTGCACTCGATGCGGTGCCCCGTTCGGAGACTTGTTGTGCACCGAGTGCTCGGTCGAGGGTACGTCCTCGGCGATGGCCGAAGCACTCGACCGGTGCCTGGCATGTGCCGTTTACACGCATCCGCTGCCGCGGATCATCAAAGCGTACAAAGACGCGGGCGAGCGACGCCTGGCGCCGTATCTGGCAGAGCTGCTATACGACACCGCCTTACATGCCCAGGTCGCGGCACCCGATCGCTATGGCGGTGTGTTGTCCGGCGCCGATGCAGTGGTGTTTGTGCCCGCGACGTCGGCGGCGTTTCGGCGACGCGGCTTCGATCATATGGAAGCCATCGCGCGCCCATTTTGCGAGCTGTCGGGTGTTCCGCTGCTCGACGCCCTCGTTAAGTACGGCCATGGCGACCAGCGTGAACTCGGTCGTGAAGAACGCCGTGAACGTGCCCGAGGCATGTACGAGACTGTTGAGGACGTGCGGGGCCGCCGCCTGCTGCTTATCGACGACGTTATCACCACGGGCGCGACGATGGCAGCGGCTTCGGCGGAACTCAAGCGCGCCGGTGCCGCGGCCGTTGATGGCCTCGCTATCGCACGCGTTTGGTAGGGGTGATTCATGTGGCGGTAAAGATTGAGCGGTGCAACGAGCCGACAGGCGAACAGCTAGCGGCTTCCGCAATCCTAACAGGCGCCTCGGCGCTACGCATGATGCGCGCCGAGCGCCGACAGATGGGCTACATCGGCTGGAAGGACCTTGAGCCCGAGGAGGAGCGCCGCGTGCTGTGTACGTCATCGCCTTCGACCGAGGATATCTATCTTCCCGACCTGGTGCGAATTGGAGTCAAAAGCGGCGAGGTGCAAGAAGATCTGTGCTTGCTGGTGGGATCTGCGGCGCAGCGCCGACGCATGCCTGGTGTGGGCTGGTCCGTGTGTTCCGGGTTGCCTGCCGGCTCGATTCTAGAGGTGGAACCGGGGGTGTACAGCCTATCTCCCGAGGCCCTTTGTGTTGCCGTCGCCCGCGAGGTCGGCTGTATCCAGGCGTTTGCTCTGGCCCAGGAACTGTGTTCCAAGATTTCACTGAGCGATCGCGGCAAGTTTCTGCCGCCCTACACATCGCCTGTCGCGAACAAACTTGCAAAGGATAGGGACCAACCGTCAGATGTGGGCTACTTTGAGGTCGAGCCGGTCCTGACGCCCGAACGGTTGACGGACTATCTCGCGGTATGCAAGGGAAGCGATGCCAAACGGCTGCTGCGCCTGTGCCCCTACCTGTCAGAAAACCTGCGCTCACCCATGGAGTGCATCATGCTTGCCATGTTTTCGCTTCCGTTTTCCTATGGGGGATTTTCCTGCGGCCCCTTTAAGACCGACTACAAAATCGAGTTCAATGACCGTGCGCAGGCAATCTCGGGGATGCCCCATGCGATTTGCGATGCGTACCAGGAAGCAGCCCGGTTTGACCTTGAATACAACGGTGAGCTGGGCCATTCCTCCCGGAGGGGACGTATCCATGATGAAAAACGCAACACGGGCTTGATTACTATGGGAATTGAGGTCGCGACGGTCAACAACGAAATGCTCTGCGACATGGAAGCGATGGAAGCACTCGCATGGCGCATCCATCAACGCATGGGCAAGCGGTACCAAAACCGCGTGGAGGCTCGTCGGAAGAAGCAGGACGCGCTGCTGAATACGCTTCGAGCGTGCTTTGGGCTTAAGCCAGCATAGGTGCATGGCTTTATAGGGGGTCTGTTTATATGTCGTGTGCAAAAAACGTCAAATATGAGTACCGGCACTAGATTGGTAGCAGCAAAATCAAAGATTTTTGGGCCCGAGACTGGCATACGTTGAAAAGATAATAGACAAATGTGGTGTATCAGGGCTCCAAACAGGCTGTAAAGGGATTGAAAGTGGCTTGCAGGGCGAAATACCGCTGCCACTAAATTGGTAACAGTACTCATATTTGATGTTTTTTGCACACGGCACCCGGGGACGGGTGCCCCGGAGCTCCCCGTAGGGGAGCTCCGGGCTTCATGGGGGCACGAATGGTCCGCTCCGACCTGCAAAATCTGTGCTCACGGTGCGAATGACGCCCCTAACCTTAAACTTTAGCTTGAACTTAGCTATAATGCGCTACGTTCCTGCCAGGCTGTGGTTGCGGACGGACGAAATGTCCATCCTAGTCCAAGACAGACGCGGTCAAAGGGATCCACGTAAGCGACCGCGTGAGCGCGGCGCGATCATGGCGCGTCCTAGATGTAAGCCGCACCGTCCGTTCTACTTTCTTTGGGGCAATACCGCCTCGCGGGCGAGCGGGTCAGTCGTGAAGGTGGCTACGGCCTCCCGAGCAAACACCCCGGTGCGCAAGTGTGGGGTCAAATACCAGGTCAGCTGGTGGGAACACCCGTTATTCCGCGCAACGCACGGATTGTATACGACACAGAAGGCAGGGTAGTGGACATGGTGAGGGGCAGCTTGATGCACGCGGCTCGGTTAGGTGCTGGGACCGCGGCGGTCATTGCCGTATTGGGCCTGAGCGGATGCGCGTTCAATCCGCTGTCCACGTTCACGACACCCACGATTGACCAGATCGAGCGCGAGACCGTTACCCCTACGGTGTCGGACGATGCCCTGGTCACTCCCGGTACCCTGACGGTTGCCCTCGATACCTCCGATGCTCCGCAGGCCATGCAGGGCGCCGATGGCAACCTCACGGGCTACGCGGTCGATGCTGCCCGCGCCCTTGCAAGCCGTATGGGCCTTAAGGTTGCCTTCGTCGATGCGTCTTCTGCCGATTCCGCGCTCGGCGACAAAAAGGCCGATATCTTCATTGGCGACATCAATTCCACGGACGGCGACATCAGCACGCTCGGTACCTGCCTGTATGACGCTGCCGCCGTGTTCGGAAAGACGAGCGACGGCGAGGCGCTGAGCGTTTCCACCGAAACGCTTAACACCGCCACCCTGGGCGTCCAGACTTCCTCGGCGTCGCAGGAGGCGCTCGCCAAACAGAGCATCACGGCCAACCAAAAGACCTTCTCCAACATCAACGAGTGCTTTGAGGCGCTTGAGTCCGGTGAGGTCGACTACGTGATCTGCGACTCCACGGCCGGCGGCTACCTTGCACGCCTGATGAGCCAGATCTCCTACGTCGGCGCTCTCGAGACGCCCTCGACGCTCGGCGTTGCAGGCCTCGCGGCCAACGACGAGCTGTGCCGCGCCGTGAGCGATGCCCTCGACGGTATTACTGCCGATGGCACACTCGAGGCGGTCCACTCCGTCTGGTATGGCACGATGCCGTATGACCTCACCAGCAAAGCAGTTTCGGGTGCCAACGTGCAGTCGGCTGGCTCTGGATCCAGCGAGACCATGTCCTCCGGCGACGATTCCTCCGATTCGAGCAGCGAGGGCGCATCCTCCGAGGACAAATCGTCCAGCCAAGAAGGCACCATCACCGACGACGACATTAACAAGCTCAACAGCTAGTTATTGCTAGGGGTGGCGTCTCCTATACGCTGGAAAGGACGCCTCTTCACGGTTTCAACACGCATTGCCGGGCTTTCCCAACAGGGGAGCCCGGCTTTTTCGTTTCCATAAAACCAGCAGGTCAAATACGTTTTTTAGGTGCAAAACTTAAGTCGCCGTCGCCCTCCTATAGCGCACTTTGCCACGGAAAAGTGCGAGACTTCGGTATGCGGTACAAAGCAATCGTTATTCGGGTCTTTGGGAAATCGCGTGATTAAATGCACGGCAATGGGTACATAGCCAGTACAGTAAGTCCCCGAGGCAGATTGGAGCCACGTATGGATATCAAGGTTTCTGGACGCAAGACGACGGTAACCGATGCTCTGCGTGCGCATGTGGATGAGAAGATCGGCGAGGCGCTCAAGGTTTTCGATATCGAGCCCATGACGGTCGACGTCGTACTTCGTTATGAGAAGAACCCCTCGAACCCCAACCCGGCAATCGTCGAGGTTACGGTTCGTGCCCGCGGCTCTGTGATTCGCGTTGCCGAGCACGGTGCAGATATGTACGCCGCCATCGACCTCTCCGCCGATAAGGTCACCCGCCAGCTGCGCAAGTTCAAGACCAAGGTCGTGGACAACCGCCAGGGCGGTGCCAGCGCAGCGGATGTCGCACCGGTCGAGCGCGTCGAGGATCTGGCCGACCTGCTGCTGCCCGAGGAGGAGGACGACCTGCTCGTCCGCGAGAAGGTCATCGATGTCACCCCGATGACTGAGGAGCAGGCGCTGGTGCAGACCGATCTGCTCGGCCACGACTTCTACGTGTTCGAGAACGCGACGACTGGCCTCATCAATGTGGTGTATCACCGTAAGAATGGTGGATATGGCATCATCAAGCCCCGCATCGAAACGCTTGACGAGTAAAATACGTTAACTTGCATGAGTTAACGGCCGGCGGTCATCCCATGCGGATGGCCGCCTTTTTTACGTAAGGAGTCGCTTTGATGGACAAGGCTGCATCTACCGGCCATTCTGACCGCTGCCGCATCGTCGTCGATACCTGCTGCGACTTTAGCCCCGAGGTCGCCGCGAACCTCGATGTCGATATCTTGGGCTTCCCCTTCATTATCGATGGCGAGGAGCGCACGGACGATATCTGGTCGAGCATGAGTCCTAAGGAGTTCTACGACCGCATGCGCGCCGGCGCTCGCGTGTCTACCTCCGCCGTGTCGCTCGGTCGCTATATCGAGTTCTTTACCGAGTGTGCCAAGGAGGGCACGCCCACGGTCTACCTGTGCTTTACCTCGGCGCTGTCGTCGAGCTACAACTCCGCGTGCCAGGCGGCGGACGCCGTGCGCGCCGAGTATCCCGATTTTGAGCTGTACGTGGTCGACAACGCTCTGCCCTGTGCGACCGGCGCGCTCTTGGCGCTCGAGGCCGTGCGCCAGCGTTCGGCGGGACTGACCGCCAAGCAGCTGGTCGATTGGGCAAACGAGGCAAAGACCTACGTCCACGGTTACTTTACGCTCGAGAGCTTCGACGCACTGGCTGCCGGTGGCCGCATTCCGCCCGCGGCGGCACAGCTCACGGCAAAGCTCGATGTCAAGCCCGAGCTCTCCTACGACCTTGCCGGCTCGCTGTCGCTGATCGGCGTCAACCGCGGCCGCAAGAAGGCGCTCAAGTCCATTCTCAAGTCGTTCCGCGAGAACTACGTGCCCGATCGCACCATGCCCATCGCCATCATGACGGCCGATGCCGAGAAGGACGGCGACTGGCTCGAGGCCGCCATCCGCAAGGAGGAGGGCTGCGCCGACGTCACGATCATTCGCAGCTCCGTGGGCCCCACCATCGGCTCACACGTGGGCCCCGGCATGGTGGCCTGCGCATTTTGGGGTAAGAACCGCGCCGAGAAAGCCTCGCTTTCCGACCGCATCGCGCGCCGTGTGCGCGGCGAGTAGGTGGGCGCTGCGGCTGCAAGCGCCCTCAAGTCACGGCCGAAACGCTGGCACCGAGTATTCAACCTGGTAACAACACCCAACCCAAAAGGAAAGGTTTCATGGCAAACAAGCTCTCCGTCGCATTCATCGGCACCGGAATCATGGGTGCCCCCATCGCCGGCCACATCCTGGACGCCGGCTATCCCGTCACGGTCAACAACCGCACCAAGTCCAAGGCCGCCGCGCTTATCGAGCGCGGCGCCGTTTGGGCCGATACGCCGGCCGAGGCCGTGGCGAACGCCGATGTCGTCTTTACCATGGTGGGCTATCCCTCCGAGGTCGAGGAGCTCTACCTGGCGGGCGACGGCCTGCTCGCGTGCACTAAGCCCGGCGCGGTCTTGATCGACCTCACCACGAGCTCGCCCGAGCTCGCCCGTGACATTGCCGAGGCCGCCCAGGTTTCTGGCCGCATGGCGTTTGACTGCCCCGTCACCGGCGGCGAGTCGGGCGCTATCGCCGGTTCGCTCACGGCTATCGTGGGTGCTACCGAGAACGACATCGCGCCGGTCCGCGACATCCTTGCCGCCTTTGCGGCCAACATTTGCTGCTTCGATGGCGCCGGCAAGGGCCAGGCTGCCAAACTCGCCAACCAGGTGTCGCTGGGCGCCTGCATGGTCGGCATGGCAGACGCCATGGCATTTGCCGAGCTGAGCGGTCTTGACCTGGAGAAGACCCGCCAGATGATCCTGGGCGGTACCGGCAAGTCCGGCGCCATGGAGAGCCTGGCTCCCAAGGCGCTCGACGGCGACTACAAGCCCGGTTTTATGGTCGAGCACTTCATTAAGGACCTGCGCCTGGCGCTCGCTTACGCCGACGATCGCGAGCTCGCGCTGCCCGGTGCCGACGTGGCCTTTACGCTCTACGATATGCTCGACGCCATCGGTGGCGCCAAGCTGGGCACCCAGGCCATCACGGTACTCTACAAGGAGGAGGCCGACGCCATCGCCGCCGGTCTGGACTGGTCGCAGTATCGTCCCGAGGAGCATGGTGCCCACGAGGACGGCTGCGGTTGCGGCGAGCACGGCGACGACCACGAGTGCGGTTGTGGCCACCATCACGGCGAGGACCACGAGTGCTGCGGCGGCCACGGCCACGATGACGGCCACGAGTGCTGCTGCGGCCACCATCACGAGGAGTAGCGCCCATGAGCTGGACGTTCGTGGTGCTCGCGCTGGTGCTCTTTCTCTTTGCGATCTACATCGGCTTTTTGTGCGGCCAGTGGGCGTGCGAAAAGCGCGTCATCACCAAGCGCGACTACTGGATTGCCAACTTTGCGGGAGCGGCGGCAGTTGTCTTGCTGGCCTGGGTGTTCTCGCTGTTCCCGCTGGTGCAGTTTGCGCCGATCGGCTGGCTTGGCGGCTTTATCGCCGGCCTTAAGATGAGCTTTGGCGAGTCCGTTGGTCCGTGGCGCAAGCATGACGAGGTCTTTAACGTCAATAAGGCCCATCGCGCCGCCGCCGACGCGGGCGACGCCGAGGAGCGCCGCCGCGCACGTCGCGATGGCGCTGCCGACCGACAACTCATCTCGGTCACCGATGACAGCAAGGGTGCTGGCAAGCACACCAAGAAATAAGAAGAGGTAACTATGGCAGAAAACAAAGATGAACAGCTCACCGACGAGGAGCTGGCACAGCTTCAGCTGGCAGAGGAGAACGAGAACGCCGTCGACCGTCTGGTCCAGGAGCTCGGCTGCCCCACGCGCCGCATCCGCCAGTTTGCCGCCCGCGTGCTGCACCTGCTGGCCGAGCGCGATCCGCAGCGCGTCGTGCCCTGCGTGCCTGCGCTGATCGAGGCGCTCGATCGCCCCGAGGCTCAGACCCGCTGGGAGGCCCTCGATGCCCTGACGGCGCTCTCCGCCACCTGCCCCGAGCAGATGGGCGATGCCTTTGAGGGCGCCGAGACCGCGCTGTTCGACGAGCTTTCCTCCACGCTGCGCTACGCCGCCTTCCGCCTGCTGTGCGTGTGGGGCGCCACGAGTGTCGAGCGTTCGCGCGAGGCTTGGCCCATCCTGGATGAGGCCATCCAGTGCTATCACGGCGACCTCGAGTACCGCGATATGCTCGGTTGCCTGTACGAGTTTGGCCAGGGCGAGATCGACGCCGAGGTTGCCGAGAAGCTCGCGCTGCGCCTGAAGTTCGACGCCGAGAACGGCAAGGGCAGCTATCTCAAGGCCCGCTCGAGCGAGATTTGCGAAATGCTTGTTAAACGTTTTGGCCTGGATCTCTCCAAAAAGAAGAAGCGTGCTAGCGTTAAAAAATCTGACGACGCCGAAGACGAGGAGTAACAGATTATGGCGCACGATGTAGTCCTGATTCCCGGTGACGGTATCGGTCCCGAGATTACGCAGGCCATGCGCCGCGTGGTCGAGGCCACCGGTGTCCAGATCAACTGGAACGTCCAGGAGGCCGGTGCCGGCGTCATGGACGAGTTTGGCACGCCGCTGCCCCAGCACGTGCTCGATGCGGTCGCCGAGACCAAGGTTGCCATCAAGGGCCCCATCACTACGCCGGTCGGCACGGGCTTCCGCAGCGTCAACGTTGCCCTGCGCAAGCACTTCGACCTGTACGCCTGCGTGCGCCCCTGCCTGTCGCAGCCGGGCGACGGCTCTCGCTTCCGCGACGTCGACCTGGTTATCGTGCGCGAGAACACCGAGGATCTCTACGCCGGCATCGAGTTTGACGAGGGAGCTGCCGAGGTCGAGGAGCTCTCACAGCTCGTTGAGCGCTCGGGCCAGAAGACCTTCGCTGCCGATTCCGCCATCTCGATCAAGCCGATCTCGATCGCCAAGAGCCGCCGTATTGTAGAGTACGCCTTTGAGTATGCCCGCCGTTGCGGCCGCAAAAAGGTGACGGCCGTGCATAAGGCCAACATCATGAAGGCGACCGATGGCCTGTTCCTGCGCGTCGCGCGCGAAGTGGCCGCCAGCTATCCCGATATCGAGTTCAACGACAAGATCGTCGACGCCACCTGCATGGGCTTGGTCCAGAACCCCAACGACTTCGATGTCCTGGTGCTGCCCAACCTGTACGGTGACATCGTGAGCGACTTGTGCGCCGGCCTGGTGGGCGGCTTAGGGATGGCCCCCGGCTCCAACATCGGTGCCGACTGCGCCATCTTCGAGGCAACGCACGGCTCCGCGCCCGATATCGCTGGCCAGGATATCGCTAACCCCACGGCCGAGATCCTCTCTGCTGCGATGATGCTCGATCACCTGGGTGAGAACGACGCTGCCAATCGTATTCGAGCCGCCGTATCTGCCACGCTCGACGAGGGTGAGCAGGTTACCGGCGACGTTCGTCGTGCCCAGACCGGCTCCGTTGAGGGTGCTGTGGGCACGCAAGCCTTTGCCGATGCCGTTATTGCGCACCTGGCCTAAGGTATGCACGCTGCAAGCGCCTAAATAGTACTTAAGTGTTTGCGTATAACCTGAGAATCAATACGCCCGGCGCTCTGTCGGGCGTATTCTATTGCGGACTATGTTTCCTAACAAGGAGTAACTGATATGGGTCTGATTCAAAAGAAGGACGAGAAGGACGAGATCGACGGCATCCAGATCATCGAGCGCGGCGAAGGCCCCGACGGTGACGAGGACGAGAAGATCGACTTGGTCGCCGGTACGTCTGCCGAGCACATTGCTGCCGGTACGACGGCCGAGGAGGAGGACGCCCGCCTGGAGGCTCAGATTGCCGCGGATGCCGCTGACGAGAACCTCATGCCCGAGGAGCAGGACGAGGACGACTCCGACGTGGACGACCGCGCATCCAAGCACAAGAAGACTATGATTGCCGCCTTCGTGGTTGCAGTTGTGATCGCTGCTGTGGTCGGCTTCTTTATCGGCAACGGTGGTTTTGGCGGCAAGGGCGTCGGCTCGGCGACCCTCACCGAGGACCAGCTCGATTCGACCGTGGCAAGCTACAGCTACAACGGCAAGAAGAGTGACATCACCGCGCGCGAGGCCATCGAGAGCCAGTACAGCCTCGATACCGTCAAGGATGGCGATGGCAACTACACCGCTCCCTCTGCCGACGTCATCCTGTCCTACGTGCGCAACAAGATTCTGCTCGATGCTGCCGAAGACGAGGGCATCACCGTCTCTTCCAAGGAGATGAAGAAGTACGCCGAGGATTCCATCGGCACTTCGGACTACAAGACCATGGCCACGCAGTATGGCGTGTCCAAGGACCAGGCCAAGCAGATCGTCCGCCAGTCCGCGACGCTGCAGAAGCTCTACAAGAAGAAGGTCGGCGACAGCTCCGCAAGCATGCCGACCGCCCCGACCGAGCCTTCTGACGGCAACGAGGAGACCGCGAGCAAGGACTACGCCGACTACATCATCAACCTTGCCGGCGACGAGTGGGATAGCGAAAAGGGTACCTGGAAGGACGCCGATAGCACCTACGCTAAGGCCTTCGCTGACGATGCCTTTACGGCCGATAGCGCTACCTACAAGCAGGCCATGACCGCCTATTACACCGCCTACCAGCAGTACTCCTCGCAGGCTTCGAGCGCTAGCTCCAAGTGGACCGAGTACGCCAACGGCCTCTACGCCAAGGCCAACATCAGCATCTACGGCCTGTTTGCGTAAAGATTGCCTGAGCCTTCGAGTACGAAGCCGAAATATCTGATTAAGCCCCCTAGAACGGACATCGTTCTAGGGGGCTTTTTGCGTTGTAGAAAAGGGCGGGGAAGAGGGTGGTAGGGGAGAGGTTATATACAAATTCTTGGAGACTTTATTCATGTAAAGTGAAAACGATTTCGGCCAAACTGGTAGTAACAATGTGGTACCACTGTTCATCTGGTAGTAACCACTTTTGAGATGAAATCGAATGGAAATTGCTAAGAATTAGTTTGGTAATGAAAGAAACGCAGCACATCTACCTGCGTAAATTACCGTTTACGGGCCAAAAATAACCGTTTGGCAACGATATAGTAATTTGAACGAAATGTGGTGGACGTTTGAATTGAGTGTGTGCTACCGTACATACCAGCAACCCGAGAAAAGGGACTGGGTTGTCTAAGTTTGCGCTTAATGCCGGCAAGCGGAGAAGCCGGTATGCAGAGGGCGCGGACATGGAACTCGTTGGTGAACAACGAAAGAAAGGTTGGAGGAGATACCAATATGATGAAGTACCTCCAGAAGCTCGGCAAAGCGCTGATGCTTCCCGTCGCGGCGCTTCCCGTCGCAGGCATTCTTATGGGTGTGGGCTACCTGCTCGCTCCCGCAGTCATGGGTGCTGCCGGTGACACTACCGGTTTTGCCTATACCGCCGGTTTCCTGCTCATCAAGGCAGGCGGCGCTCTTATCGATAACATGGCCTGGCTGTTCGCAGTCGGCGCCGCTGTCGGCCTTGCCGACGATCACGATGGCACCGCTGGCCTCGCTGGCCTCGTCGCCTTCCTGATGATCCAGCAGCTCCTGAACCCCGCTGTTGTTGGCACCATTCGTGGTATGGACGCCGATGCTCAGACCGCTTGGCTTGCCACGACCGAGGGCATCGCGTTCTCCAAGATCGCTGGTAACTCCTTCATCGGCATCCTGTCCGCCATCATCGGTGGTACTTGCTACAACAAGTTCAAGGACACCCGTCTTCCCGACTGGCTGGCCTTCTTCTCCGGCAAGCGTTGCGTCGCCATCATGACCGCCGTTATCAGCATCGTCGTCTCCGTCGTCCTGCTCTTTGCTTGGCCGCTCATCTTCGGTGCTCTTGTTGCTCTTGGTGAGGGTATCGCCGCCATGAGTGGTATCGGCGCTGGCATCTACGCCTTCCTCAACCGCCTGCTCATCCCGACCGGTCTGCACCACGCACTCAACAACGTGTTCTGGTTCGACACCATCGGCCTGGGCGACCTGACCCACTTCTGGGCTGGCGAGACCTCCGCTGACGTCAAGTGGAGCCTCGGTATGTACATGTCCGGCTTCTTCCCCTGCATGATGTTCGGTATCCCGGGCGCTGCCCTGGCTATGGTTCAGACCGCTAAGAACAAGAAGGCTGCTATCGGCCTGGTTGTCTCCGCTGCCATCTGCGCCTTCGTCTGCGGCGTCACCGAGCCCTTCGAGTTCGGCTTCATGTTCCTGTGCTTCCCGCTCTACGTCGTGTACGCTGCCCTGTACGGCGTCTTCACCGTCATCACCTACTTTGTTGGTTTCCGTGCCGGCTTCTGCTTCTCCGCTGGTGCTACCGACCTCCTGTTCTCCGCTAGCCTCCCGGCTGCTGCCAACACCTGGATGATCATCCCGCTGGGCATCGCTGCCTTCCTGGTCTTCTACCTCGTGTTCCGCTTCGCCATCACCAAGTTCAACCTCATGACCCCTGGTCGCGAGGATGAGGATGTCGAGGAGACCTCCGCTTCCGCCGCTGCTGGCGACGACAAGTTCGCCGCTCTGGCCGCCGCTGTTCTTGCTGCCGTCGGTGGCAAGGAGAACGTCAAGACCGTTGACTGCTGCGCTACTCGCCTGCGCTTCGAGCTCGGCGATTCCGCTCTGGTCGACGAGGCTGCCTGCAAGAAGGCCGGCGCTCTGGGTGTCATGAAGATGGACAAGGGTGCTACCCAGGTCATCATCGGCACGCAGGTCCAGGCTGTTGCCGAGGAGCTCAAGAAGCTTCTCTAAGCCTTAAAGACGTATCTGTCTTGCAAAGGGTCGTCCCGCTCCGCGGGGGCGGCCCTTTTTGCTACCTCGATACCTGATGTAGCGTTGTAATTGGTATTACAGTGCGCAGGCTATCAACCGGCAAACAATATTGAAATATGCTGGTTGACCTGCTGTTATTCCAATAAAACTGCTATAGTACGTGGTGTCTGGTTACAACCAATTTCGAGTCATTTATCCGGCAGGTATCATTATGGCAATGGGAGCGCGCAAACAACCTCTGTACGATCAGCTCGTCGATTTGCTGACCGATAAAATCGATCACGAACTTCGGCCCGGCGACTATTTGCCGTCCGAGCGTGACTTGTCGGAACGCTACGGACTCTCGCGTACGACGGTTCGCCTTGCCCTGCAGGAGCTTGAACGCCTGGGCCTGGTGGTTCGTCAGCGCGGCCGTGGAACCATGGTGTGCGACCGCTCTCTGCAAACGGCAAACCTCACGCAGACCTATAGCTTTACCGAGCAGATGAAGGCGATCGGCCGTGTGCCCAAGACAACGATTCTCGAGTTTACCGAGGTCGAGGCTGACAAGAATATTGCCGTAGAGATGAACGCGCGCCTGGGCGAGCGTCTGTACAAGATCAAGCGCCTGCGTATTGCCGATGGTGTGCCGCTGATGATTGAGTGTACATATCTGCCAAGCCGCAAGTTCTTTGCGCTTAAGCGCCCCATGA
This sequence comes from Coriobacteriaceae bacterium, assembly GCA_025992855.1. Lineage (NCBI taxonomy): Bacteria > Bacillati > Actinomycetota > Coriobacteriia > Coriobacteriales > Coriobacteriaceae > Coriobacteriaceae bacterium. Next base: position 73,372 of record DAJPGB010000001.1, on the reverse strand, counting down.
TCGAGAACAAATCACTGTACGACATGATCGAGCAGGACTTTCACGAGAAAGTTCGCGTGGCAGAGGAAGAATTCTACGCGAGTATCGCACGCCATTCCGACGCTCGTCTGCTCGAGATTGCCGAAGGCGCACCGGTCCTGGATTTGATTCGTACCACATATGACATGAACAACGAGGTTATCGAGTATACGCGTTCGGTTGCGCGTGCCGACCAGTTTAAGTACAAGGTCTACCACAACCGCGCAGTCTAGAGTTATTGGGTATAAACGGCTTGGCGTGTTTTGCGGCGGGTGCAAAATGTGCCAAGCGGTAGAAGGCAACGAACAATCGCTCGAATTAACAATGCAGTGGTTTTTGATCCGCCCTAAAACACACTGCGGGTACGGGAGCATAGATGAGCACGTATGCTATCAAGGCCGACAAGTTCTTTTTGCCGGCGGGGCCGCAGCTGGGCGGCTTCCTGATGGTCGAAGACGGCGTCTTTGGCGCTTGGCAGGCCGATGAGCCCGCTTGCGAGATCAAAGATTATTCGGGTACATGGATTGCACCGGGTATGGTGGACACCCATATCCATGGTTTCTATAACCATGCCACGACTGACAACGATGCTGAGGGTATCAACATCAGCTCGACCGAGCTTGCTCGTCGTGGTACCACCAGCTGGCTGCCTACGACCTTTACCGACGGCGTGGAGCAGATCAAGGACGCCTGTGCCGCTATTGCGCAGGCGGACGAAGAGCGCGGGCCCGAGTTCTGCGGTGCTCGTATTCAGGGTATCTACCTGGAGGGTCCGTTCTTTACCATGAAGCATGTGGGCGCCCAGAACCCCGCTTATCTGATCGACCCGTCCGAGGAAATTTTTGACGAGTGGCAGGAGGCCGCCGGCGGTCGTATCGTCAAGAGCGCCATGGCGGCCGAGCGTGACGGCGCCGCCGCTTACGCTGCGGCTCTGAGCGCCAAGGGCGTTGTGACCTGCATTGGCCACTCCGATGCCACCTATGATGAGTGCGCAGCCGCCATCAATGCTGGCGCCAGCTGCTTTACGCATACCTATAACGGCCAGCGTGGCCTCCATCACCGTGAGCCCGGTGTTGTCGGGGCTGCTATGACCACGCCCAACACCTATGCCGAGATCATTTGCGACGGTAAGCACGTGAACCCTGCTGCTATCAAGGCACTGCTGCAGGCCAAGGGCTGGCAGCACACGGTGCTGATCACCGACTGTCTGGGTTGCGGCGGCATGCCCGAGGGCAAGTACACCAGCGGCGGCATGGACGTCATTATGAAGGACAACCTTTGCTGGCTCGCCGATGGCTCTGCTATCGCCGGCTCGGTGCTCACGCTCGCACAGGGCGTCAAGAACATCGTCGACTGGGGTCTTGCGAGCGCTGATATCGCAATTCGCATGGCGACCGAGGTGCCCGCGCGTTCTGCTCACGTCGAGGATAAATGTGGCAGCATTATGCCCGGCCGCGATGCCGACTTTGTCGTGTTCAATCCCGACCTTACCCTGGTCGAGACGTATGTGGGTGGCAACAGCGTCGGTAACGCGTTTGCCGAGTAGCCGCCAAAGAAACGATCCGAGAGGGGATTTAGATGATTTACGGTGCACTGGGCGATATCGAGGAATACCGCGGAATGCTCAAGGGCCTCGACGTGCTGATTGACTGGCTCGAGGAGAACGACCCGGCGCAGCTCGAGGTCGGCAGCCATCCGATTCTGGGCGACAAGGTCTTTGCGAACGTCATGGCTCCCACGACGCGTCCCGAGGACGAGGCTCACTATGAGACGCATCAGCGCTATCACGACCTGCAGATTGACGTCGAGGGTCGTGAGGCCTTTAAGGTCGCTACGGGTAGCCTGACGCTGGTCCAGGAGTTTGACGAGAAGGACGACTACGATTTGGTCGATTCCGACGCTTCGATCGCCGGCGATCTTGCCGACGACAAGTTCGCGCTGTTCGTTGCCGGTGAGCCTCACATGCCCACGCTCGAGTTCCCGGGCGATGGCGCGCAGCCGGTCAAGAAGATCTGCTTTAAGTTGCTTGCCGACGCCTACTGGGAGGAGTAGCGAGCTGCTCGGCTGAGCTGTTCGCCTGATGGCGTGATTCCCCTAGGGAAATCACGCCACGACCCCGCCAAGCGTGTTTTCCCTAGGGGAATCACGTTTGGCGGGGTTTTATGTTTATGAATAGGGGAACTGAAGCCGTGACGATGCTTGGGTTGGCGCACGCGCACTCAAATCGGCAACAACAAAGTAGATAAGCATTTGAAGAAATGCGATTGAAGCATAATGTAACTAGTATGAAATAGTGGATAGCTGGTACATACCACCTTTCAAATATAGAATCGTTAGAAATCTATAGTTAAAAAGTAATTTACCAGCGGGTTTATATTTTGTTCATTAAAGCCGTTCATCGTCATTTGGCTACCGTTTACGGACCACTTCAGATTCTGACTACATAATTGCGTCAATGCGTCCATAATAGGCAAGGCGTTTAGCTGAGGGCCGAGGAACCGGCATCCGCGTCGTAGAGCACGAAGATCGGGAGTAGCATGCATTCGTTTAAAATCACCAATCAATTCCTACTCGATGATGAGCCGTTCACCATCTTGTCGGGGGCGATTCACTATATGCGTGTTCATCCGAGCGACTGGCATCACTCGCTCTATAACCTTAAGGCTCTTGGGTTTAATACGGTCGAAACGTATGTACCGTGGAATCTTCATGAGCCAAAGCCTGGCGTCTTTGATTTTTCTGGTTCAATTGATTTGGCGGCATTTCTTGATGAGGCGGCGTCGCTCGGTCTGTATGCAATTGTTCGGCCTTCTCCGTTTATTTGCGCAGAATGGGAATTTGGCGGCATGCCAGCATGGCTGCTGCGCCAACATGATATGAGACCGCGTAGCAGCGACCCCAAGTTTCTTGCTCACGTTGCGCATTACTACGACCATCTCATGCCGATACTCGTCCCGCGTCAGATTGACAAGGGCGGAAACATCATCATGATGCAGGTTGAAAACGAGTATGGATCATATTGCGAGGATAAGGACTATCTTCGTGCGATTCGTCGCCTTATGGTCGAGCGTGGGGTTTCCGTGCCCCTTTGTACTTCCGATGGTCCGTGGCGCGGGTGTCTTCGTGCCGGTACGCTCATTGACGATGATGTGTTGTGCACCGGCAACTTTGGTTCTCATGCAAAGGAGAACTTTGAGGCTCTTTCTGCTTTTCACAAGGAACATGGAAAACAATGGCCTCTTATGTGCATGGAATTGTGGGACGGCTGGTTCAATCGCTATGGGGAGAACGTCATCAGACGCGATCCCGAAGATCTTGCCTCTTGCGTTCGCGAGGTGCTCGAGCTTGGAGGATCTTTAAACCTCTACATGTTTCATGGAGGCACCAACTTTGGATTTATGAACGGATGTTCTGCACGCCATACGCATGACCTGCACCAGGTGACATCATATGACTACGATGCTCCATTGGACGAACAGGGCAACCCGACCGAGAAATACTTCGCAATTCAAAGGACAGTTCACGAGCTGTATCCCGATATCGCGCAAAGCAAGCCGTTAACAAAAAAGACGTTTTCCATGCCCGATATTTCGGTGAGTGAGCGCGTAAGTCTCTTTAATGTGCTCGATATTCTTTCGGAGCCGATTGAAGCTCAATATCCTATGCCTATGGAAGAGATGGGTCAGTCGTATGGATATACGTTATATACCACGACTGTCGAGCGTGACCGTGCAGATGAAGAGCGTATTCGGGTTATTGACGCCCGCGACCGTGCACAGGTGTTTGTGAACGGTGACAAAGTGGCGACGCAGTATCAGGAGCACATTGGGGAAGATATTCACTGCGTTCTTCCCTGTGAACAAAACCGCCTGGATGTTCTGACCGAGGATATGGGTCGCGTCAATTATGGTCACAAATTGCTCGCTGATACGCAGCATAAGGGCATTAGGACAGGAGTTTGCGTTGATCTTCACTTTGTTACCGGTTGGGAGATGCGTTGTCTGCCACTCGATAACATCGATAATCTTGATTATTCCGCCGGCTGGGTAGAGGGGCAACCTTCCTTTTACCGCGCAAAGTTTGATATATCTGAGCCGGCTGATACCTTTATCGACACTACGGGTTTTGGAAAGGGTGTGGCATTCGTAAACGGAACGAATGTCGGACGTTTTTGGGATAAGGGTCCCATCATGACGCTCTATGTTCCGCACGGTTTATTGCACCCTGGTACCAATGAGCTCGTTATGTTCGAAACAGAGGGCGTGTATGATGCGAAAATCTCCCTTCGCTCTGAGCCCGTTATCCGTACACTTGAACAAGAAGGAGTTGAGTAGAAATGATTGTAGGCGCACGAGTCGACTTTCGCTTGATTCACGGACAGGTGGCAAACCTCTGGTCTAACGCCCGTCAGGTAAGCCGCTTCATGGTAGTTGACGACGAGGTATCGCAAGATGCTACCCAAAAGCAGGTTCTTCGCATGGCTTGCCCGGCAACTGTGAAGTTGTCCGTGCTTCCTGTCGACAAGGCCGCTGCCAACATCACTGCTGGCAAATATGATGCGCAACGTCTCTTTATTGTTGCGAAAAAGCCTGAGGTCTACGTTCGACTTTTGGAGCAAGGTGTTAAGCTTGAGCAGCTCATCGTCGGTAATATGACGACAATGGAGCCGGTCAAGAAGCTGTCTCGCAACATTAGTTGCGACCAGGGGGACCTTGATGCATTTGCCAAACTCAAGGCCGATAATCTTCCTGTTGTCATTCAGCTGACGCCGCAGGATAACCCAGAGGCTTTCACGCTCTAGTCGAATTAACGCTAGGCCGTGAAGGGGGATGCGCGGTTTATATAAGCGTATTGGTATTGTAGAAACTGTTACACCTTAAATAAGGAGTTAACCATGATTGCTTGGTGGCAGATTCTTCTGTTAACCCTGTATGCGGGTTATCAGATTCTGGATGAGCTGAACTGGTACACCTGTGCCGGCTCAGCCGTCTTCTCTGGTATGATTACCGGTTTGATTATGGGTGACCTACAGACTGGCCTGTTTATCGGCGGCAGCATGCAGCTCACCGTCCTGGGCGTTGGTACCTTTGGCGGCGCCTCTCGTATCGATGCCAACTCCGGCACTCTGGTCGCCACGGCCTTTGCCGTGGGCGCGGGCATGAATCCCGAGACGGCTCTTGCCGCTATCGGCGTACCTGTCGCTGCCATTCTCGTTTACACCGATATCGCCGGTCGTTTCGCCAACACGTTCTTCGGTCACATGTGCGATGCCGATATCGAGAAGATGAACTGGGGCGCCTACAACGTACACTACTTGCTCGGTGCCGTTTCCTGGATGTTGTCCCGCATGATTCCGGTCTTCCTGGCTCTCGCATTTGGCCAGGGCTTGGTCGAGGGCATCACCACCGCCCTTAACGGCGACTTGAAGTGGCTGGGTGACGGTCTGTCTGTTGCTGGCGGTGCCTTGCCCGCCGTTGGCTTCGCCATCCTGCTCCGTTACCTGCCAGTCAAAAAGCACGTCGCCTACCTGCTGCTCGGCTTTGTAATCGCCGCCCTGTTTGGTACGGCCTTCACGAGCATCATTAACCTCAACACCAACATCGTCGCTGTGAACGCCGCGCTTGGTAAGGGCGCCGTGGATATGGTCGGTATGTTCAATAACATGTCGATGCTGGCGATCGCTATTATTGGCTTTGCTCTGTCTTTGCTGTACTACAAGAACAACCAGCGTCCCGTCGCTGCTGCTGGCGCTGCGGAGGGAGACGACGACGATGAGCTCTAATGAGAAACTCGCCAATGGCACCACTGGCTACAAGATTACCAAGGACGACCTTGCGCAGATCAACCGTCGTAACCTGCTTGGTTTCCAGGATGGTTGGAACTACGAGCGCATGCAGCACTCTGGTTATCTCTGGATTATCCTGCCCACACTGCGTAAGCTGTACGGCGACGGCACGCCGGAGCTAAAGGAAGCCTGCCGCGCCCAGTGCGCACCGTTCTTCAACACCTCAAACTTCCTCAACACGATCATCACCGGTATCGATTTGGCGATCGAGGAAGAGGAGGGCATTGAGGGCCTCGAGGCTGTTGCCGGTCTCAAGACTGGTCTCATGGGACCGCTGGCTTCCATCGGCGATTCCATCTTCGGTTCGCTGCTCCCGACCATTTTCGGCGCCCTGGCTGCCAATATGGCCATGAACGGCAACCCCTTGGGTATCTTCATCTGGGTTGCCGTTAACATTCTTGTTGACTGGTTCCGCTGCAAGCAGACCCACATGGCCTATGAGCAGGGTATGAAGCTCGTCACCACCATGAGCGATCGCCTGAACGCGTTGACCGACGCGGCCTCCGTAATGGGTGTCTTTATGGTCGGTGCTCTGGTCGCAACCAATGTCGGTATCGTTATTGCGGCGAAGCCTGTTATCGGCGGCGTTACCGTTGATTTGCAGAACATCTGCAATATGATTTGCCCCAAGCTGGTTCCTGCCGCACTCGTCGGCTTCGTATACTGGCTCCTCGGTAAGAAGGGCATGACCTCGACGAAGGCCATCTTTATCGTCTTGGTTCTGTCCATTGCCTTGGGTGCATTCGGTATCATTTGCAAGGGCTAAATACCCCATATTGTCACGGCATTTGAGCCTCAATTGAGACGTGGCGCACACCTCCAAGGCGACTTTATCGCCATATCCCCTGGAGTGTGCGCCTCTTTTGTTTTGTCGGACACCGCTGTTCATAGGCGGTTATGCAGTCATCGTGTTCGATTAATTCCTTAAGGCTGCCTTGAAGGGAATATAGTGCAATGCCATTTTGGATCGTCCTGTTCATTTGTGTTGTCGTGGCTTATTTCGCTGTGACCGAAGGAGCGAAAAAATACTTCGATATGAAATTGCAGGTATTGTTTAACTTGGGCTTATACCAAGATTGCATAGACCTGCTCGATCGCAAACTTGCGCGTATAGTAATGTCTACGTATAAGCAGTATTACCTGCGTTTCACGATCTATGAAGCTGCTGATATGGACGCATATGCGGATCGAATGCTTGACCACTTGCTGGAGATGTCGTGCAGCGATAAACAACGTCGACAGCTTGCGGTTCGCGCCTTTAATTTCTATATCAAGACGGGTGACCGGAAGCGGGCAGCGTCCATGTTGGAAGAGATGCGCCCCATCGTGTCGAAGGGCATTTTGGCGGACAGTCAATTGACCTACGACATAGTCTTTTGCCGTCGGCATGATAAGATCGATGAGATGGAAGCTATGCTGGATACGAACGACCTTGGGTTACGCGGAAAGCTCTATCTGCTGCTTTCATATCAATATGAGAGCAGCGGGAACAAGGACGAAGCACGTAGATATCGCAACCTTGAAAAGCAGCTTAGAGACGCTCACAGACCTCCCACGATAAAACAAAATACTCACTAAACTTTAATGATGCAGTGGTCGTAAGAGCCCTTTTGAGGGGTTCTTTGGCTAGAGAAAGCGAACGGTAGAAAGGTAGATAGAATGATTGGATTTGTACTAACTGGTCACGGTCAGTTTGCACCTGGTTTGAAAAGCGCTGTGGATATGGTCGCCGGCGAACAGCCTAATTTTGAGGTAGTTCCTTTTGCGGGCTCGGAGGCGGTTACTTTTGGTGATGATTTGCGAACCTGCATTGCCAAGATGCGTCAAGCTTGTGATGGCGTATTGGTGTTTGTTGATTTGCTTGGCGGTACTCCGTTCAATCAAGCTATCCCAATGACGACTGAGCTCGATAACGTGACCGTTGTCACCGGAACAAATCTACCTATGTTGGTAGAGCTCGTTATGACGCGTGCGTTTGGAGACCCAACGCTTGATGAACTTGCCGAACGCGCACGGGTCGTTGGTCGTGAGGGAGTCGATCTCAAGAAACTCGAGAGTGCTGACATTGATGAAGACGATGAGATGTAGTGTCGCTATTAGCCCATTTATGGGACATGTTGATGCATTACCTGAAGGCTGAAGTATTGGTCAATTGCTAATTACGTGGAGAATATCATGACGTGCAAGAGGCACAGGCAACCGCTATACGATCAGCTCGTAGATATTCTGATCGAGAAAATTGATCATGAATATCAGCCAGGTGATTTGATTCCGTCCGAACGTGAACTTGCCGAACGCTACGGGCTTTCGCGATCGACTGTCCGACTTGCAATTCAGGAACTTGAGTATCTTGGTCGGATTGTGCGAAAACAAGGTCGCGGTACGTTTGTTGCCGATCGACTAGCTCAAGCAACAAATCTTACCCAATCGTACAGTTTTACTGAACAGATGAAAGCGATGGGCCGGCTGCCAGAAACAACCATCTTAGAGTTCTGTGAAATGGAAGCAGATAAAACGCTCTCGATACAAATGGGGATTCGTTTGGGTGAAAAGGTGTTAAAACTCAAACGTTTACGGATGGCAGATGGTATACCTATGATGGTTGAGCGTAGCTATCTTCCAGCAAGGCTCTTTATTTCACTCAAGCGTCCTCTACTCGAACAGAAGCCCCTTTACGATGTCATTGAGCAGGATTATCAGCAGAAAATTCGAGTAGCGGATGAGGAGTTCTCTGCGGGTATAGCACGTCCATGTGACGCTCGGCTTCTAGGTATTAGTGAGGGTGCGCCAGTTCTGGACATAGTCCGAACTACTCACAACACCCAAAATGATGTTGTCGAGTTCACGCTTTCGGTGGCTCGCGCGGACAAGTTCAAGTACAGAATCTCTCACTATCGAGATACTGTGTGATCGGATACGAGTGCTAACGAAAGAAAAACAGCCTATGACTACTACTCGATTTGACTTTTCAGGTTGAGTCTTTGTATATCAGGCAATTTAGTAAAGAAAGAGGTATTAGAAATGTTCGAGAAGAGTGTCGAGGAGCTCACCGAGCTCGGCGCCCAGATCACCACGGCCGAGATTGCTCAGCAGCCCGAGCTTTGGCGTGATACGCTCAACATCTATCGCGAGAACAAGGAGGCCATCGAGGCCTTCCTGGCCGAGGCTCGCGCTATGGGCGAGGGTCGTCTGTCCGTTGTCTTCACCGGTGCCGGTACGTCCGACTACGTTGGCGATACCTGCGCCCCGTACCTGCGTCACGCTGGCAACACTGATCTCTACGACTTTAAGCCCATCGCCACGACCGACATCGTGAGCGCCCCGCGCGACTTCCTGCGCGCCGAGGATCCCACGCTCGTGGTTTCCTTTGCCCGTTCTGGCAACAGCCCCGAGAGCCTTGCCGCCGTTGCCGTTGCCAAGGAGCTCGTCCACAACGTCAAGTTCCTCAACATCACCTGCGCTCCCGAGGGCAAGCTCGCCGTCGAGTCTGCCGATGATCCCAATGCGCTGACGCTGCTCATTCCGCGCGCCAACGACAAGGGCTTCGCCATGACTGGCTCTTATTCCTGCATGACCCTGCTCTCCACCCTTATTTTCGACACTGCCTCTGACGAGCAGAAGGCCGAGTGGGTCGAGACGATTGCCAAGATGGGCGAGGAGGTCATCTCTCGTGAGTCTGAGATCGCCGATTACCTGGCTGGCGACTTCAGCCGCGTGACCTACTTGGGTTCTGGCTCCTTTGGTGGCCTTGCCCAGGAGAGCCAGCTCAAGATCCTCGAGCTTGCTCACGGTCTGGTCGCTACTTCCTACGACACCTCCATGGGCTATCGTCACGGACCCAAGTCCTTCGTCGACGATAAGACGCTCGTCTTCGTGTTCGTCAACAACGACGCCTACACCCGTCAGTACGACATCGACATCCTCAACGAGATCGGTGGCGACGAAATCGCTCAGCACACCATCGCCGTTCAGCAGGAAGGTGCTACCGTCTATGAGGGTGAGTCCTTCACCTTTAAGGGCTACGAAGCGCTTCCCGAGGGCTACCTCGCTCTGCCGTTCGTGATGTTTGCCCAGGCCATCAGCCTGCTCAACTCCGTGCGCGTGGGCAACACGCCCGATACGCCGAGCCCCACCGGCACGGTCAACCGCGTGGTCAAGGGCGTGACGATTCACCCCTTCACCGCTTAATCGCGTCCCTCTGTAAGGGCGCCCGTCCGCTCATAACGGCGGGCGGGCGCTTTTTGTTTTACCTGAGCTGGGTATAGCATCACCACAGTCAACTGCTTTAGAAGCAAGGAGTGCATATGAGCACGTACGCAATTAAGGCTGACAAGTTCTTCTTGCCGGCAGGCCCGCAACTGGGCGGCTATCTTATGGTCGAGGATGGCGTCTTTAGCGCCTGGCAGGCCGACGAGCCCTCTTGCGAGATTAAGGACTACACGGGGTCGTGGATCGCACCGGGTATGGTCGATACTCACATCCATGGCTTCTACAACCACTCAACTACCGATAATGATCCCGAGGGCATCGATATCAGCTCGACCGAGCTCGCCCGTCGCGGTACCACCAGCTGGCTGCCCACGACGTTCACCGATGGCGTCGAGCAGATCAAGGACGCCTGCGCCGCCATCGCTCAGGCGGACGAGGGTCGCGGCCCCGACTTCTGCGGTGCCCGCATTCAGGGCATCTACCTGGAGGGCCCCTTCTTTACCATGAAGCACGTGGGCGCGCAGAACCCCGCTTACCTCATCGATCCCTCCGAGGAGGTCTTCGATCAGTGGCAGGAGGCTGCGGGTGGTCGCATCGTTAAGAGCGCCATGGCGGCCGAGCGCGACGGTGCCGCTGCTTATGCGGCTGCTCTGAACGCCAAGGGTGTGGTGACCAGCATCGGTCACTCCGACGCCACCTACGATGAGTGCATCGCCGCCATCAACGCCGGTGCCAGCTGCTTTACGCATACCTATAACGGTCAGCGCGGGCTGCATCACCGTGAGCCCGGTGTCGTGGGCGCTACCATGTCCACGCCCGAGACCTACGCCGAGATCATCTGTGACGGCAAGCACGTTAACCCTGCCGCCATCAAGGCGCTGCTGCAGGCAAAGGGCTGGCAACACACGGTGCTCATCACTGACTGCCTGGGCTGCGGCGGCATGCCCGAGGGCAGCTACACCAGTGGTGGCATGGACGTCATCATGAAGGACAACCTGTGCTGGCTCGCCGACGGCAAGAGCATTGCCGGCTCGGTGCTCACGCTTGCCCAGGGCGTCAAGAACATCGTCGACTGGGGCATCGCCAGCGCCGATATCGCCATTCGCATGGCAACCGAGGTGCCGGCTCGCTCTGCGCACATCGAGGATAAGTGCGGCAGCATCATGCCGGGTCGCGACGCCGACTTTGTCGTGTTCGACCATGAGCTCACCCTCGTCGAGACGTATGTTGGCGGTCAGAGCGTCGGCAACGCCTTTACCGAGTAACGATAGAAAAAACGGCGGGCCCGAATCTGCTCGGACCCGCCGTATGGGTTAAACGCTCAAAAGCACCTTTACAGTTACAGCTTGTTAGCGATCTTCTTTGCCGTGCGCTTGACGCCGGCCACCAGGCCTCCTGCAGGATGCTCCTTCTCGTAGGCTAGACGCTTCTCGCGCTTGGCATACTCTTCGACGATGATGTCGCCGTACTCGTCTTCGATCTTGTCGAAGAAGTCGACGGCGCCCTTAATTTCTTCAGCGGTCGGGTGTCCCTTTTGGACACCGCCGGTGAGTTTGAACGGCCCCCACGTATCAAACCGGGGCAGCCGTAGACCTCCATAAAGATGGCCTGCCTCATGCGGCAGATACCATCGATATCCTTGCCGTACCACTTGTTTTTGCCACCGTAGGTCATAAGGCCAAACACCTTGTTCTGCGGCTGCAGCACGTTCGTGAGCACGCGTGCCATGTCCTTGTCGATCTCGGAGTAATAGATGCCCGTGGCGACGCCAATCAGATGGTATTCGTGCAGGTCGGGATACTCGTTTTTGCCAAGCGCCTTGACGTCGAGGGTATCGATTTCGGGGTGCGCCTCGACGATGGCGTCCACGAGCTTTTTCGTATTGCCGTGGTGGCGCGAGGCATAGAGGATGATGGTTCGCATAAGAAGGCCTTTCAGCTGTAATTGCATCAATGTCTGTATGGTGCCCCGTTGCATGCCTGGGATACCGGATGCATCGGTGAACGTGCGGGTTTGTCCTTTGGTCAGGGCCGAGACAGGTACTTGCGAGCAAAAGCAGTTGTTCGAAAGGATGGGCAATGGAATACGCTCTCTCCAACGATTCGATTTCTATTAAGGTGTCCACGGCTGGTGGTTCGTTTACCTCGATTGAGGCTGGAGGTCGCGAGTACTTGTGGCAGGGCGATCCCGCCGTGTGGTCCGGCCAAGCACCGATTTGCTTCCCGATTTGCGGAGGCTTGCGCGACAACAGCGCCATGACGTTTGCCGGGCATCATGTAAAGCTCGCTCGCCACGGGTTTGCGCGCAAACAGGAGTGGAAGCTGCTGAGCCAAGGCGAAAACGAGCTGGTGATGTGCCTGGCTTCCGAGGATAACGCCGCGCTGCTGAGCGATTATCCGTATCTGTTTAAGCTTGTCGCTCGCTATACGCTCGAGGACGCTGCCGTGCGCGTCTCCTATGAGGTGACCAACGAGGGAACCGAGGACATGCCGTTCTTTATCGGCGGTCATCCCGGCTTTAGGTGTCCGCTCGATGAGGGCGAGGCCTATACGGACTACGAGTTGCGCTTTGAGAAGGACGAGGCTGCGGAGCTTTGCACTGCCGTCCCCTCGACTGGCTTGATTGACGTGACCAATCGCTCCAAGAACCCCATGGTGGGAAAGACACTGCCTCTGTCGCATGAGCTCTTCGATTTTGCGGAGACCATCTTTGATGTGCTCGAGAGCCGTCAGGTCACGCTTTCTAAGAAGGACGAGGACAAGGGCGTCCGCCTGAGCTTTGAGGGCTTCCCATATCTCATTGTGTGGAGTAAGCCCGAGGGCGATTTTGTGGCGGTTGAGCCCTGGGGCGGCCTTTCGACCTGCTCCGATGAGGACGACGTGCTTGAGCACAAGCGCGGCTGCCTTGTCGCCAAGCCCAAGGAGACCGTCGTTCGCTCGTTCACGATTAAGATTCTGTAATTCTGTTTTGTCGACTCGTATCGCGAGGCACAAGGAGCCTGCGAGATAAGGAGCTAAAAATGATCCTCACCGTTACGATGAACCCGTCTGTCGATACGCGCTATCAGCTCGATGAGCTCGTTATCGACGACGTTAACCGTGTGACGCCCGAAAAGACCGCTGGCGGCAAGGGCCTCAACGTGGCCCGTGTGCTGGGTCAGCTGGGCGACGACGTTGTGGCAACCGGTCTGCTCGGCGGCCACATGGGCGCCTACATGGCTGAGCTCATGGACGCCAACGGTATTAACAACGACTTTGTGCCCATCAAGGGCGAGACTCGCATTTGCCTCAACATCCTCCACGCCGGCAACCAGACCGAGCTGCTCGAGAGTGGCCCGACAATTGCCCCCGAGGAACTCGATGCCTTTACCGCCAAGTTTACTGAGCTTGCGGGCAAGGCCGACGTCGTCACCATTTCGGGTTCTCTGCCCCGCGGTGTCGAGGCAGACTACTATGCCAAGATTACGGGCATTGCCGAGAACGCCGGCGCCAAGGTGCTGCTCGATACCTCGGGTGCTTCGCTCGAGGCCGCCCTTAAGTCCGAAATTAAGCCCGAGCTGGTCAAGCCTAACCTGACCGAGATCAACGGCCTTCTGGGCACGAGCTTTACCACCGACGATGTGGACGAGCTCCGCGCCGCGCTCGCCTCTGATGCCCGCTTCTCCGATATCCCCTGGGTCGTCGTGTCCATGGGCGCTGCCGGCTCCGTTGGCTTCCACAATGGCCGTGCGTTCCGCGCAAAGACGCCCGATATCCCTGCCGTTAACGCCACGGGCTCTGGTGACTCCACTATCGCTGGCTTCGCGCATGCCATTGCTGCTGGCGCGGACGACGAGACGGTGCTGCGTACTGCCAACACCTGCGGCAAGCTCAATGCCATGGATCCCATGACCGGCCATCTGGTCATGGACCGTTGGGACGAGGTCTACAACGGCGTTGTTGTGACCGAGCTGTAAAAGCCTGGGCGTCGGCCCCGGCATTGCTTGCTAGCTCATGTCGACGACAAGTGCGGTAGCATTATGCTGGGGCGCGACGCCGGCTTTGTCGTGTTCAGTCCCGACCTTACCCTGGTCGAGACGTGTGTGGGTGGCAACAGCATCGGTAACGTGTTTGCCGAGTAGCCGCCAAAGAAACGATCCGAGAGGGGATTTAGATGATTTACGGTGCACTGGGCGATATCGAGGAATACCGCGGAATGCTCAAGGGCCTCGACGTGCTGATTGACTGGCTCGAGGAGAACGACCCGGCGGAGCTCGAGGTCGGCAGCCATCCGATTCTGGGCGACAAGGTCTTTGCGAACGTCATGGCTCCCACGACGCGTCCCGAGGACGAGGCTCACTATGAGACGCATCAGCGCTATCACGACCTGCAGATTGACGTCGAGGGTCGTGAGGCCTTTAAGGTCGCTACGGGTAGCCTGACGCTGGTCCAGGAGTTTGACGAGAAGGACGACTACGATTTGGTCGATTCCGACGCTTCGATCGCCGGCGATCTTACCGACGACAAGTTCGCGCTGTTCGTTGCCGGTGAGCCTCACATGCCCACGCTCGAGTTCCCGGGCGATGGCGCACAGCCGGTCAAGAAGATCTGCTTTAAGTTGCTTGCCGACGCCTACTGGGAGGAGTAGCGAGCTGCTCGGCTGAGCTGTTCGTCTGATGGCGTAATTTCCCTAGGGAAATCACGCTAGGACCCCGCCAAACGTGCTTTTCCTAGGGGAATCACGTTTGGCGGGGTTTTCGGTTTTTGAATAGGGAAGCCTCATTTATTTGCGAAGAACATCGGCTAGCCGCAGGATTGAAATCATCGACCGATAAGTGAGTTCCACTTTTTCGCCCGCAAGCAGTCGTTTCGAGCCAATCTCATCTAGCCCCACAAGCCGAGAAAACAGCGGGCCGCTCATCGTGCCCTCGTCAATTGATTCCCTTATGGTCTTCAAAACGTCCGTATCATGAAGCGATGCCGAGCTGTAGGGGGCAACACGAGCGGAACTCTCAATTAACGACGAGACAAAAGGATGGAGATGCTTTGGACATAGTCCATCAAACACCACATCCCCATTGTCGTTCGAGCCGACCAGGCGCCAAGTATAATGATCGACCCAGTCATCCCCGTCATATATGGCGTCCATGAGCAACTTCCCGTCTAGAGAGAGAAACCTATTTGGACATCGGGGCGCAAGACCGCAATCCATATCGGGCCTGCAGCAGCTCCAACCCAACGCACCACATAGGTTCCCTTTCGTACATGTGTATCAATCTGCCCCGAAATGCCGGTGAATGCAATTCCAGACCCGTTTGTCGGATAGCAATTGACGTATTTTTGTTTTCCGCTCACAACCTTGTATAGATATATCGTTCCAGCAAAAGAGAAGGGATCGTTCGCAATTTTGTCCGGAAGAACTTGCCACCTCAAAATCCCGCTACCAATATGGTCAAGCTTGACCGTTCCGCCGTCCCCCTCAAAAGTGGCAAGGGGATTTACCCCAGACTGAGAGTCGGCATCGCCCTCCTTAGCAGTTATCAGCAGGCTGCCCGTATAAGACTGCTGAGGCTCACCTTCAGGACAGACAGCCTCGGCCCAAGAAGGGCCACTCAGGCAGAACAGTCCGAGCAGCATCAATACCAACAAAAGAAAACCCTTAGTTCTTTTCATCTATATCCCCAATGTCTCTCGACATTTGTATATTGTGACCATTTTAGATCTATATGGCCAATTCGAGCCCTCACCATGGCAATTGTTGCAGCTGGGTTTCTTTTCATTAAAATTTCACTTTGGTAAATCCCCGCCCCTAAGCATTAAACCCGAAGTCCACCGAGTGGGCCGCTGTTGACGTGGCGATGCTTGGATTGGCGCGCACGCACTCAAAATCGGCAACAAAAAAGCCGCCCGTAGGCGGCTATCTTGTGCAATGGAGCCAGCGACCGGGCTCGAACCGGTGACCCCCGCTTTACGAGAGCGGTGCTCTACCAACTGAGCTACGCTGGCGGCCATGTGGTGACGCAAGTGAGGCGTCAACGGCTGTCTATGATACGGGACATCGCACATCCGCGCAAGTGTTCTGACGGCTTTTCTCACTTTAAATGCACTAACCTTGATTATCAACTTCATCCGAACACCTCCCACATTCATCCGTACATGTGCGGATGAATGTGGGAACCCGATACCCTGAGGGCCGGACCGGCCGGCCCCGGGAGATCGGAGGACGGCATGTCCGGAAAGAGGAAGAAGGGTCCCGAGAAGGCGGCCCCGAGGGCCTACGGCAGGCTCACCAGGCACGAGCGGGACACGGTCCAGAGGATGCTGGAACGCGGGGCCTCGTGCAGGGAGATCGCGAGGGAGCTGGGCAGGTCGCCCTCGACGGTGAGCGCCGAGGTGGCGTCGCACAGGTTCGTGACGGCGCCGAAGGCCAGGCGCGGCGAGCGCGTGGACGGCTCGGCCGACCTGTCGGCGGCCTGCCCGCGCCTGGCCGCGTGGCCGCGCTGCTGCAACGGCTGCGGCCGCTACCGCGCGGTGGGCTGCAAGCGCCGCCCGCACGTCTTCTACGAGGCCCGCGCCGCGCAGCTGTGCGCCGACTCGGTGCTCGTCTCGTCCAGGCGCGGGATCGATGCCGACGAGCCGGCCGCGGCGGCCAGGCTGGAGGCCATAAGGGGCTGCCTGCGCCGGGGGCTGTCCCCCGAGCAGATGGCGGCGTGCAACGGCGGGCCGGTGGACCTGTCGCCGTCGACCATCTACCGCTGGGTCGCGGCGGGCTACGACGGCATGACCAACATGGAGCTCAGGCGCAAGGTCGGCTACAGGCCGCGCAAGCGCGCCGCCGGCCGGGCGGCCACGCGCCACTCCGCCCGCAGGTCGCACGCCGCGTTCCTCGCCCTCGGGGAGGACGCGTGCGCCGCGGCCTGGGAGATGGACACCGTCGAGGGCGCCAGGGAGGACTCGGCCTGCCTGCTCACGCTGCTCCACCGCCCCAGCAGGCTCCAGCTGGCGCTCCTGCTCGAGGCGAAGGACTCGGCGAGCGTGGAGGCGGCGCTGGAGGGCGTGCGCTCGGTGCTGGGCGCCGACGGCATGGGGAGGGTCTTCCGCGCCGTGCTCACCGACAACGGCGCGGAGTTCTCCGACGAGGGCGCGATCGCGGCGCTCCTCGGCGAGGGGCCGGGCGAGACGAGGCTGTTCTACTGCGACCCCAGGCGCAGCGACCAGAAGGGCGCCTGCGAGCGAAACCACGTCGAGATAAGGAAGCTGCTTCCCAAGGGCGCGTGCCTCAGGTTCGACCGGCTCGCCCCGGCGGACCTGGCGCTGGCCATGTCGCACGTGAACTCCGAGCCCCGCGGCGCGCTCGGCTTCTCGACGCCCGCCCGCGCCTTCAGGGCGATGCTCGGCGGCGACGCGGCGGCGCTGCTGGACGCCTGCGGCGTGGAGGAGGTGCCCATCGGCGAACTCGACCTGACGCCGGGCCTCATCGAGAGGGCGCGCGCCGAGAGGGGCGATGCCCCGCTGGCCTAGTCTGAAGGCAAAACGGAATAGACGGACCGACCGTCCGGCTGAGTCTGGGAAGAGGTGCCGGGCGGAGGGCGGAGCATGGCCACCGGACCCATCGAAACACATCTCCACCGTTCCTTCAACTGGGAAAACGGCGCCCCCGGGGCCCGTGAGGGGCCTCGGGGGCGTTCGGCTAGCTGCGGGAACGGCCTATCCGCTCAATGTGTTCGGCTGAGATCGGAAATCAACCTTAAATGCACTAATATTGGAGACGCGATGTCTTGCTCTTACGGGTCTCAAACAGAATGGGGCAGCGATGGCTCAACCCAAGATTCTTCTCACACGCATCGACGACCGTTTCATTTACGGGCAAGACGTTGTGCTGTGGAATGAGGAGGTTGGTTCCAACCTCGTCCTAATCGTTAACGACGAGATTGCGGCGGATTCGCGCAAGTGGGCGCCTATGAGGGTCGCGGCGCCAGAAGGCGTGTGGACACGGTTTTTCTCGGTGCAAAGGACCATCGACATCATTCATACCGCAACGCCGCGTCAATGGATTCTGATCATGGTGGCCTCACCCGTCGATGCGCTCGCGCTGGTTAAGGGCGGCGTGCCCATCACCAAGATCAGCATCGGTCACATGCAAGCAGGGGAGGGCAAGCGTCCTGTAACGCCCGCAGTTGCCGTAGGCGACGCAGACGTCGCTGCCTTCAAGGAGCTACAAGAACGCGGCATAGAGCTAGAAATCCGCTACCTCCCCAGCTCCAGCCCCGACCCCATCGACAATCTGTTCAACTGATCCCTCATACGGTGACAGCGAAATTGAGACCTAGGGATGAAAAAGCGCCCGTCGGCGGTGGTGCCGGCGGGCGCTGCTGTGCGATATGTCGCGTTGTGGACTTAGTGCCTCATGAAGTGGTACTCGATCACATTGCTGTAGGGGTGACCCGGGCCCACGATGCCCTGGGGGAACAGCGCGTGGTGCGGCGTGTCGGGATACATCTCGGCCTCGAGGGCAAAGCCGGCGCCCCAGCCATAGTTGGCGTCGTCCTTGGCGTGCTCGTCGCCCAGCCAGTTGCCGGTGTAGAGCTGCACGCCCGGGGCGGTGGTGTAGTAATCCATCTCGCGGCCAGTCCACATCTCCTCAACATGCAGGGCGTGACGCAGGTTGCGGCCGTACTGGTAGCCGCCGATGCACAGGCAGTGATCGTAACCACGGGCCTGCTTAATCTGCGGATCGTCGGCCTCCATACCGGGGGCAACGGGGCGCAACTCACGGAAGTCAAACGGCGTGCCCTCGACCGAAGCGATCTCGCCGGTGGGAATGTTCTGCTCGTTAATGGGCAGGTAGTGGGCGGCGTTGGCAACAAAGAAGTGCTCACAGTCCATGCCGGCGTTGTGGCCGGCAAGGTTAAAGTACGTGTGGTTGGTCATGGACACGTAGGTGGCGCGGTCGCTCTCGCAGCTGTACTCGATGCGGAAGCGGCCCGTCGGCGTTACGGTAAAAACGGCTGTAAACGTGCGATTGCCGGGAAGACCCAGCTCGCCATCCTCGAGTGAGGTAGTCATACGCACGGCATTGTGGGCCTCGTCGAGCTCGGCGTCCCACACGCGCTTGTGCAGGCCGTGCTCAAGATCGCTGTGCAGGTTGTTGACGCCCTCGTTGGCCGGCATATGCCAGTCCGTGCCGTCGATAGTGATCGTGGCGCCCGCGGTGCGGTTGGCCACGGGACCGATGGTCGCGCCAAAGCAGGCGGGGTTGTCAAAGTAATCCTCGAGCTTATCGAAGCCCAGCACCACATCGCGCACGTTGCCGGGAATGTCGGGCACATCGATGCCCAGCACGGTGGCGCCATAGTCCATAATGCGAACGCAGATCTCGGGCCCGTTGAGGGTGTAACGATGAACGGGGGTACCGCACGGCGCGGTGCCGAAAAGCTCGGAAGTGATCATTTGGTTCCTAACATCGAGGTATTTCCGACAAACTGTAGCGCGAACAGGCGGGATTATCACTACACCCCACTAAAGCAGGGGGTATTTTTCTCAAAAAAGTGATGATTGGAGCTGTGCTGGCGTTGATTTTTGACGCGCACGAGTCTGATACAATTTGTTCGTTACTGTTTGAATTGACGTGAGCGTGGAACAGCGAGGACTCATCGTGATTAAAGCGGAGCGACAGGATAAGGTTCGGCAGCTGCTCGAGGAACAGGGAACGGTCTCGGTCAAGGAGATTTCGGATGCGTTAGGTGTCTCGGATATGACGATCCGCCGTGACCTTGAGGAGCTTGCGAGCCTGGGCGAGATCGAGCGCGTGCACGGCGGAGCCCGCAGTGCGCAGGGCCGTCCACACGCTATGCTGCGCCATGAGTATTCGCACAGCGAAAAGCGCACGAAGCATGCCGAGGAAAAGTTGCAGATTGCGCGCCGTTCTGTGGAGCTTATCGAGGAAGGCTCGACCATCTTTTTGGGCACGGGCACCACGGTTGAGCAGATGGCCTCGATGCTGCCGGCGTTTCGCCTGCGCATTGTGACCAATTCGCTTTCGGTGTTTAACCTGCTCGAGGCGCGCGAAGACTGCGACCTGTGCCTGGTGGGCGGCATGTACCGTCGCCGCACCGCCGCTTTTGTGGGACCAACGGCCGAGGATACCCTGCGTGCGCTGGGCATCGACGCGGCGTTTATCGGTGCCAACGGCATTCTGGACGGCGACGTGTCTACATCCAATATGGAAGAGGGCCGCATCCAGCAGCTCGCCTTTAGCAAGGCCGACTCGCGCTATCTGATCGCCGACTCCAGCAAGATCGGCAAGCGCGACTTCTACACCTTCTGCCGCCTGGACAATTTGGACGCCGTGGTGTGCGAGCCGGGCATCGCCGCCGAGGATCGTGCCGCCATCGAGGAACACACGCAGGTTATTTGCTAGTTATCGCTACGGGATTGCCAACGGGTGATGCGGGAGGACTTTTACCTCCTGTCATTGTGGAAACCAGCGCGTCAGCGCTACGCGATATGACGCGCAAATAAGGACTCCACTATCAAATCGTCTCAACCTGTAACAGGTAGGGGTGAAACCACCAACCAGATGTTACAGATTGAGACAATTCGGCGGGGCCTACCTTGTTTGTCTCGATCTGTAACGGTTAGGACTTAAAAACTCGGCTACGTGTTACAGATCGAGACAAAAGAAAAAGAACATTAGGACTTGAAAATAAAGTTTTGATAAGGGATTCGCCCAGTTAAGACGGTGCGGCAGACAATTGAGATTAGTTTGCCTCCGGAGTCGTAAGCATAATGAGTCAGTTCGATGACCGGAAGTTTTGCAACACCATAATTGCTGGCTTCGGAATCGCTAAGCTGACGTGCTCTATAGCTTTCTCGAGCAGATTGGATAGACATGGACAACTCGTCCATGATTTTGCTAAATGCCTGAAAATCTAACTGATTATTCGGAACGCGCGACTTTGAAATGAAGAACGTATCAGCGCCTATGAAGCTGCCTTCAAGTTCGTAGGTCAATTCAAGACGCTGAATCTCATCGCGACTTTGGCATCCAAATTGTTGGAGCATCATTACGGAAATTGGACGACCTGATGTGCGGCCGCCGAAATGTTTGGTGATGGTATCCGGATCAACACCATCGCAATGGCTTGCAAAGTCAAAGTCTAAAAGTGAATTGAGCTCACTGACGCGTTTCGGTGCAACAAACGATCCCTTACCTTGGATTCGATAGATACTTCCACGACGCTCCAGCTCACTCATGGCAAGTCGGACGGTTGTTCTGCTTACGGCGTATTCGTCGCAAAGTTCCATTTCTGTTGGAAGTTTATCGTCTGCTTGATATACATCGACGATTTGCTTGAGCAGCGCGTCGGTGAGCTGTAAATAGAGTGGCCGTTTTTCGTGTGTATCGAGCATTGGAGCCTCAGTTTGCATGTTGGTGGTATCTGATGATTGCCGTGGTCGGGATATAGCTTGAGTGCAACAACCTTAACGTATCACAGAGCGGCTCAGCATGACGATCTGATGCCTGTAACCACGAAGGGCTTGTCCAAGCGTGAAGATATTCTGGGGCAGACAAATACCGTTCATGGAGTCCCCGATATGTTGGAGGTCAGCGCCAGCGGCTTTTGCTGCAAGGCCTATTTTCTTAATGGTCTCGCTGTCGCAGGAGTCTTGACTGGTCCCGTTCGCCGCCATGACGAGAACCTTTTCTTCAATTGACTTGCCTACATTGTGGGATCGTACAAAGTCTACGATGGCGCGCAGGTCTGCTTCTTGGAAGCAAGGGACAGTGTAGGGGGCTGGCACGAGAAGGATATCGACGCCGAGATCAACAAACTTGCGCGCTATTTCGAGTGTCATGACAGGTTCCGCAACGCCCGCTCCATGCATTTTTCCGGCTATGACCAGGCCATTGAAATGTTCTTTGGAGAGTTTAATCGAATGGGCGATTGCATCGTTGGAGACGCCGGTTCCAGGGTTGCCCGTCAGGCAGATAAAATCAAATCCGAGTTCGTTAGCCTTTTCTAAGGTCTTGGGAGAGACGCGACGACCCATGGGGATTTCCGTACGGGATTCAGACATCTCTGCCTCGTTATCAACTGGCTCCAGATTGACGCCAATGGGCCTTCCGCATGCTCGCTTCACCCAAGTGACCGGGTTTTCATTGAGATCATCTGGAATACCGGCAATAACTGGATCGAACACATCGAGCGCGTTAAACAGAAGCAGGTCGGCACCTGCGGCACGTTCGATTTCTGCATTAGTAACGCCGCCGAGAAATTGGGAAGAGGGTACGTTTTCCGCCATGATGGTACGTCCCTCGGAAGCCAGAATTGCCTGTTTTAGATCCATGGGTGACGTGGCGGCAAAATCGGATGCGGACATGTTCAGTAATCGTTTGGGCATTGTTACTTCCTTTGACTAGAACGACAGGCTTGTGACATTGTCTCTAATATTGTTACAACAATATATTCAATATGTTATATCCAATCGGTGAACGGTTGCAAACTTATTGTACTGCGCGGAAAAAATAGCCTTTAGCTGGACAAATCTAAAATTACGCAACTGCCGTTCACCGAATAAGTATTTGAATTCTTGACATATCGACAAAGCGGAAAAAGAATTGGTTATGACAAATCGCGCAAATGATATTACATTTCGCACAAGAGCGTATTCACTTACATAAGTGGATACAAACGGGGACGACGACGGTTGAGTCCGGATAAATCGTTGTGTGCCCGGGAATCATGAAAGGATGTGTTATGGACGCTATCGTCAAATTCCTTGAAAAACACCAGCCCCTCTTCGACAAAATCTCGAGGAACATTTATCTGGTGGCGATTAAGGATGGCTTTCTCTCGAATATGCCAATTGTGCTGTTCTCGAGCCTGTTCCTTCTTCTTTCGACGCTCCCTGCCTATGTAGGCATCACGCTTCCGTCTGAGGTGCTGGATTTCTTCAATAAAATCTATGCATATACCATGGGACTTCTTGGCATTATGGTGGCCGGCACCACGGCGAGCTCACTTGCCATGTCGATGAACCGTCGCATGCCTTCGGGTAAATCTCTCAACCCCACCTCGTGCATGGTTTGTGCCATGTGCGGCATGCTCTTGCTATCGGTGACGAACGATGTTGTCTCGATTGGCGGAGCAGATACATCTGTTTTTGAAACCGGCTATATGGGAACCAAGGGTTTTCTCGCTGCGTTCGTAGCCGCATTCTTGACCGTTAATATCTATAAGGTGTGCATTAGCCATAATGTGACGATCAAGCTTCCCAAAGAGGTCCCTGGCTCTATTGCGCAGAGTTTTCGCGATATCTTTGCATTTGGGTTTTCGATCCTTGCGTGCGCTTTTATCGATCTTGCGAGCCGCAAGCTGCTTGCTGTGCCGTTCGCCAATTTGGTATCCGCTCTCATCTCGCCGCTGTTCTCCGCGGTCGACACCTATCCTGGCATGGCGCTTATCGAAGGCGCGGTCGCGCTTTTCCAATTTATGGGTATCCACGGTGCTTCGGTTGTCATGAGTCCGATCAATGCTGCGCTCTACGGCAATACCGTTACCAATCTTGAGGTTTTCCAAGCAGGTGGACACCCGTCAATTGCTCTCACGCAGGACTTTACAAGCTTCATCGGCGGTCTGGGCGGTTCTGGCTGCACGTTCATCGTTCCTATTATCCTGATCATGCTTATGCGCTCCAAGCAGCTTAAAGCCATGGGCAAGGCATCGATTATCCCGGTGATTTTTGGAGTTAACGAGCCCGTTATCTTCGGTATGCCGATTGTTCTCAATCCCTATATGTTCGTGCCCTTCCTAGTGGCTCCTATGGTCAACGCCATTATCGGTAAATTTTTCATTGACGTCATTGGAATGAACGCCCCCATGTATACCATGCCGTGGGCGCTTCCCGGCCCAATTGGTGCGTTCCTCACCACGGGTCTCGATCTGCGTTCTCTCGTATTGATGGCAGTGCTGTTGGTCGTCGACTTTGTGATTTACTATCCGTTCTGCAAGGCGTATGACCATCAGCTTTGTTTGGAAGAGTCTGCAAAGGAGACTGCAGGAACCTCGGATGCAGATGCTATTGCCGCACAGGAAAATGTCGCAAAAGCTCTCGAGGCGGTAAAGGACAAGGCGGAGCAGATCCGCGTGCTTGTGCTTTGCCAGGGTGCCGGCACTTCGACTCTCTTGGCAAATGCTCTTCGCGAAGGTGCCGCTGCTAAGGGTATCGATCTGGTATCTCAGTCCGGTGCGTACGGAAGCCACTATGAGACGATGGATCAGTACAACGTGATTGTTCTGGCGCCCCAGGCACGCATGTACTATGACGCTATGAAGGCCGATACCGATCGCCTTGGAATTAAACTGCTCACCACAAGGGGCAAGGAGTATATCGACCTTACCAACGATCCCGAAGGTGCAATTGACTGGATCGTTCAGGAGCTGGCCAAATAGTGGATGCACTTCGTCGTTGATTCGTCGGTGTATGGTACGGCCCCGCAGCTTATTGAGCTGCGGGGCCGTATTTCGTTGAGTATCTAATTGAGACAATGCGCGCAACCGTCGTGAGATCGCATTGGCGCTCTCCGAGTCACCGACAAACTGTCTTCCATCTATGTGACCAATTCGCTTTCGGCCTTTAGCCTGCTCGAGGCGCGCGAGGATTGCGAGCTGTGCCCGGTGGGCGGCATGTACCGTCGCCGCACCGACGCCTTTGTGGGCCCCATGGCCGAGGATACCCTGCGCGCACTAGGGATTGACACGGCGTTTATCGGTGCCAACGGCATTCTGGACGGCGACGTGTCCACGTCCAACATGGACGAGGGCCGTATCCAGCAGCTCGCTTTTAGCAAAGCGGACTCACGCTATCTGATCGCCGATTCCAGCAGGATCGGCGGACGATACTTCTGCCCCCCAGCCGGCGCAGGGGTACCGCTTTAAAATGACGCGCAAATAATTTTGGGCAACAAGGATGAGGCTATTCTGAGATATGACTAGACTCCGTATCTCGTCTTTATGTCCCTTGAGAATGAATCGTAGTCTTCATAGAGCCCTTCTCTGCTTTCATCCTCGGCGTGGTTTACACGTTCAAGGAGCTTATCCTTTGAAGCCTCTTTTGTTATTGCGGCCTCGCCATCGGGTATTGTGGCTTGCAAGAATAGTTCTAGAGCATGGACGTCTTTGAGTATGTAGCCCGTCGAACGACCCGCTCCTGTTTTTTCGATTGCGCTGCAACTAACAAGCTGGCCGAGGGTTCGTTTAACGGTTACCTCGCTGATATCGGGGCAGCTGGACCGGATGTCGGATTTCTTAATGACGCCGGGTCTCTGTTGAAATAGAACAGCGATGCGCGCTTGCTTCGACATGGGACGAGTGCTTGATTCAATTAAGGTACGCTGCTCGAGCTGTCGGTAGGCGGCCAGGGTTGTTCCGAGCATGAAACGGATAAAGGGTACTTCGGTGTTTTGATTTTCATTCCATCCAGTGGAGCTTGCAGCGAGGGCGTTGTAGTAAAGCGCTTTGTTGTCTTCAATAAGTCGTTCGATGCTGATGTAACGCGCAACATCGTATCCAGTCTTTTCGAGCAGCAGCGTTGTAAGGAGCCGGCTCATCCTGCCATTGCCATCGTTGAAGGGATGAATGCTAACAAAATCGAAGATAAAGCGGAGCGATATAAGGAGGGGATCGCAAACTTGGCGAGATAAAGCATCGTTGAGGGACTGGCAGGCTTCTTTAATAAGTCCCGGGGTTGCTAGAGCCGAAGGGGGCCTAAAGCGCACAAATCGATTACCTTGATCGTCAATGGAGACGATTTCGTTATCGCCATCTTTCCAATGGCCTCCATACGAGATTGCCGTGTGCGCCATGAGGTCACGATGCAACTGCAGAATGACCGATGGCGTTACGGGAATGGAATCGTGTTGCTCGTGAATAAGCGACAGCACATCTCGGTATCCAGCGATTTCTTCCTCTGCGCGGGAGCTTGGCTTGGCGGAATACGCCATGATCGCTTTGAGTCTTTTTTGGGTGGTAACAATTCCTTCAAGTCCGTTGGAGGATCGGGTGCTTTGGATCTTAGCCTCCTCCATTAGGGACGATAGAAGCTCGGGTTTGACTTGACTCAGAGCAAGCTGACGGCCTTTATGCTCGCGTATCGAGAGGAGGAGGTTGGTGATTGGAGTTGCTTCGAGTTCCGCTGGGACTGTGGTGTAATCGAACTGGCGCATGCGGCTCCTTTCGGTATCACGAACATACTTTCGATATCATAATACCATTAAATGATACCGAAAGTATGTTCGTGATACCGAAAACTGGAAACCATGGTTCATAACTGCTTGGAAAGTTCGGATTTGACTATCTTATTGTCTCGATCTGTAACAGTTAGACGGTTAAAAGTGGGCTACGTGTTACAGATTGAGATCTTTCAGCCCTGGTCGCCCGTTCGTCTAAATCTATAACAGTTAGGATTGAAAATCCCTGCTAGATGTTACAGATCGAGACAGACGGCCTGCTCGGGCCGAGCCAAAACAAAAAGGCCGCATACGAACCCGTGGAGGGATTCGTATGCGGCCGACAGGGGGTATGCGGCGGAAACTAGGCCATGAGCAGGCCGGTCTCCGCGACGTTCTTGTACCAGTACGCGCTCGCCTTGGGATAGCGCTTCTGGGTCTCAAAGTCGATGTAGAACAGGCCGTAGCGCTTGTTATAGCCGTTGGTCCAGGAGAACTGGTCCTGCAGCGACCACACAAAGTAGCCGTCGACGTTTACGCCGCCGTCGATTGCCTTGAGGATCCACGCGAGATGCTGGCGCATATAGTCGATGCGAGGGGCGTCGTCGATAAAGCCGTCCTCGAAGTCGTCCTTATAGCCCATGCCGTTCTCGGTGATGTAGATCTTCTTGTAGTTGGGGTAATCGTTCTTAATGCGGAGCAGCAGGTCGTAGAGGCCCTCGGGATAGATAATCCAGTCCCAATCGGTGGTGGGTACGCCTTCGCGCACGCATGACTCGCCCACGCCCTTGAGGAACCAGCGCGAGGAGCCCTTGTCGCCGGTGCCATTGTGGTTGATGTCGTTTTCGCCCTCGGCGGCACGCAGGAACTGGCACTTGTAGGTGTTGACACCCAGGCAATCGTTGTAGGGGAGCGCGGCGGTCAGCGCAGCGATGTCCTCGTCGCGGACGTCGAGCTCGCCGCCGGCGATATGGGCCAGCTTGGTCGCAGCCTCCATGGTGTCGGCTGCATAGTGGCCGCGGAAGGTGGCGTCGAGTACCCAGCGGTTGTTGATGACGTCGGCCATGCGAGCTGCCTCGCAGTCGGCAGCGCTGTTGGGGTCGAGGGGATACTTGGGCTCCAGGTTCTGGACGATGCCGATCTCGCC
Source organism: Coriobacteriaceae bacterium (assembly GCA_025992855.1). Lineage (NCBI taxonomy): Bacteria > Bacillati > Actinomycetota > Coriobacteriia > Coriobacteriales > Coriobacteriaceae > Coriobacteriaceae bacterium. The sequence continues at coordinate 45,944 of DAJPGB010000001.1, read as the reverse complement.
CTCAAAGCCGCCCTCATGGAAGGCGACGACAGCCTTGGCGTGGGCCACCATCATGTTGTGCATAAGCTGGAAGGCTTTGTCCAGGCGATACTTCTCGCCGTGCGGCCAGTTGCCGACGATAAAGCTGCCCTCGGCGGTTGCGGGAATCTCGTTAAAGGTAAACCAGTGCTTGACCTCGGTGAACTCGGCAAAGCAGAACTTGGCGTACTCGACAAAGGCATCGATGGTCGTGCGCGTCAGGAAGCCCTCGCCACCGTCCTGGTAGAAAACCTCGGGAGTGTCAAAGTGATCGAGCGTGACATAGGGGATAACGCCGGCTTTGTTGCAGGTGGCAAAGAGCTCGTGATAGAAGGCAATGCCCTCGGGGTTAATCTCACCAGTGCCGTTGGGGAAGATGCGGCTCCAGGCGATGGAGACACGGATGCCGTTGATGCCGAAGCGCTGGCACAGGTCGATATCGACCGGGTACTTGTTGTAGAAATCGCTTGCGGGATCGGGGGAGAAGCGACCTTGGGCTGCCAGGAAATCGTCCCAGGGCACTTTGCCCTTGCCGTGCGTGCGGGTCTCGCCTTCAACCTGGTAAGCAGCGGTGGCGCCGCCAAACACAAAGCCGTCGGGGAACTGCATGGGGTTGGTCATGAGTCATCCTTTCTGTGGGATACGAATAGGGAGAGGTGCCCGAACTGGGGTCCGGGCACCAACAGCGGGAGGAAACTAGTCGAGGTTCTCGCGGAGCCACTTGATGGCACCGGCGGGGTCGCGGGTAAGGTCGATGTATTCCTTGCCGCGCGGGGCGAGCAGCTTAATGCCCAGGCGATCGGTGTCGGCCTTCATGTCGTTGTAGTAGCTACGGACCTGCGGGGCAAGCACGATGACGTCGTACTGATCCATGATGGCGGTGTGCTGGCCATAAGCGCCTGCGGAGGAAGCGATGTTCTCGCCGGTCTGCGCGGCGCCTTCCTTGATGGCATTGGCAAGCATGGCGGAGGTGCCGGCGCCGGCGCACAGGACGAGGACCTTCAGGCCATCGACGTCCTTCTTAGCGGATGCGTCGGCGGCGGGCTTGGGCTGATCGGCGACAGGCTCGCTGTCGACGGCAGCGGCGGTCGGCTCGATGACGGGCGCAGAGGTGCTGGCAGCGATGGTGGCAGCACCATCGGACTCGAGACCCAGCTCGGCAGCGCGCTCGGCCTCTTGGTCGCAGAGCAGCTTATCGTATGCCTTCAAGAACGGCAGGTAGATGACGGCGTCCAGCAAGATGATGATCGCGACAAATACCAGGGCGATGAGCTGGAAGTTCGTGGTGATGAAGATACCGATGGGGGCGGGGGTGGCCCAAGGCACCACGAAGGAGAAGCCGTTCATGCCCACGTTATCGATAAAGAACTTGGCAACACTCACGTTGACGCAGCCGGCGGCAACAAAGGGGATGAGCATGTAGGGGTTGAGGATCATGGGAGCGCCAAAGAGCAGCGGCTCGTTGACAGCAAAGGCAACAGGAACAATCGAGGCCTTACCGACGGCTTTGAGCTGCTTGGACTTCATAAAGAGAATCAGCAGAAGCGGCACGATGAACGTGGCGCCGGTGCCGCCGAACTCACCCACGAGCGACATGTTAAAGGTGAGGGAGTGGGCGGGGTGGCCACCGGCAAGCAGAACCTGCAGGTTCTCGGCCTGGTTGGCAAGACGGATGGGGTCGATGCCCGGCTGGACGATCGAGGGGCCGTGGACGCCGATGAACCAGAAGAACGCGGTTGCTGCCTGGATAAGGATAAGGCCAGGATAGGTTTCTGCCGCAGTGAAGAGCGGGGAGAGCAGCTTGATGAGCAGCTCGGAGAACGGAACGCCCATGAGGTTGCGCACGACCACATCGATGATGCCGCAGATGATGACAGCGCCGCCAAAGGGGATGATGTCGCGGAAGTTCTGAGCGATGGCGCCCGGGACCTCCTTGGGCAGCTTAATGGTCAGATCGCGCGAGACGCAGAACTTATAGACCCACACGGTAATGAACGCGGCGATATAGGCCGAGAACAGACCGCGCGTGCCCATGCTGGTGCAATCGAAGACCGAAAGCTCGGAGCCGTCGAACTTGGTGGTGAACTGCGTAACAGCGAGCAAAAGCATGCTGCACTGGGCGGCCACCATGGTGGAGCCGTCGTTGAGCACCTTGCCGGCGGGCATGCGACGGTTCATGGATGCCGTAAAGTTCTTGGCGGTGGTGCCGGCAACCATGATGCCCATGACACCCATGGTGAAGTTGTAGAGCTTGTTGCACCAGTCGATGAGCGGCTGGGGCAGCGTGACGCCAACGACGCCGGGGAGCGTGGCGATGAGCAGGAAAATCGAAGAGGTGAGGACGATGGGCATGCACCCAAGGAATCCGTCCTTAATGGCCTGGAGGTAGATGTTCCTCGAGATCTTCTCAAAGAACGGTTGATGCTTCTCGAGCATCTTTACGATGGCGTCCATAGAGCTCCTTTGCTGCTTGATGCGCGATGCATGTGGATGGAACTGGTCGTCGATGGATGGTCAGGACTGCCCGGAAACCTTCCTGCGTAAGGAAGGCATGTGTGAAATGACAACGTTGTCATTTCGTTAATGACAACGTAAGACATTTTAGAAAGCGCAACAAGGATTTACGGGTGAGTGGTCGATATTGTCCGGTAAACGGTTGATTCGAGAATTGAGCAGGTAGTGTATGCTAGAACGCAGAAAACATGCGACATGAGGCCGATGGGAGAAATAGTGGCAACGTTGGACAAGAAAAACGTGTCGATGAACGACGTGGCGGTTGCTGCAGGCGTTTCTCTTAAGACGGTGTCTCGTGTTATCAACGAGCCCGATAGCGTGCGCGAGTCGACGCGCGATAAAGTCCATGCTGCCATGGAGGCGCTTGGGTTTCGAACTAACTTTGCCGCGCGCTCGCTCAAGTTGGGACGCTACGGGTGCATCGGCGTGGTGCTGTTTCACTTGTCGGGCGGTGCCGTGGACATGATCGACGGTATCGCCGATGCCGCCGAAGAACGAGGCTTTGCGCTCACGATGATCAAGAAACGGGCAGGGGAGAAGATGACCCTTGCCGATGCGGCGCGCAGGATGTCGCAGCTGCCCGTCGATGGCATGATTTTCAACCTGCGTCAGATGGTCGATGACTTTGATACCTTTGAGGCGCCAAAGGACCTTAAGACGGTGATTATCACGCCGATGGAGCATCCTTCCTGCTCAACGGTCAGTGACGATCAAGAAGGCGGCGCGCGCATGGCGTGCGAGTACTTTTTGGATCACGGTCACAAAAACGTGTACTTCGTTGCCGGTAAAGAAGAATCGCTGTCGAGCCAGTGTCGTATGAAAGGTTGGCGTGCGGCACTCGAGGCGCGTGGCATTGAGCCGCCCGAGCCTCTGCAGGGCGATTGGAATGCGGATAGTGGCTATGCCGCGGGCCTTGTGCTTGCCGATAAACCCGATTGCACGGCGGTCCTCGCTGCTAACGACTGCATGGCAAACGGCGTGATGATGGCTCTACGTGACAAAGGGCTCAGTGTGCCCGACGACGTGTCCGTGATCGGCTTCGACGATGAGCTCTACAAGACGATTCCCAACTCGATTCTGACGTCTGTGAAGTTTCGCCACCGCGAGCTGGGCATCCGTGCGCTTAACGAGGTCGTCGCAGGTCTGGAAGCCCCGAGCTCCAGAAGCCGTACGCTCGTTTCGGGCGTGCTGGTCGAGCGTTCCAGCGTAAAGGACCTGCGGGTGTAGACGTGCTCGGCCTATTCCGTTTGTCTCAATCTGTAACAGCTAGGACCCAAAAACTCGGCTAGATGTTACGGATCGAGATTTTTGGCCCGGCTTATTCCGTTTGTCTCGATCTGTAACAACTAGACGGTCAAAAGTGGTCTACATGTTACAGATTGAGATTTTCGGCTTGGCCTGTGCGTTCATCTCGATCTGTAACAGCTAGGACCGAATAACTCGGCTAGATGTTACAGATTGAGATGAACAGGAGGACGGGTGCGATCTAAACAAAATGGCCCGCGCATCACACATCGATGCACGGGCCATTTATTGTCTGCGAGCGGCAGGTGGTGTCAGCGTCTTATGCCTCGAGGTTTTCCTCGATCCAGGCGACGGCACCCTTGGGATCCTTAGTGAGGTCGATGTACTGTTTGCCCTTGGGCGACAGCAGCGTGATGCCCAGGCGGTCGGTGTCGGCCTTCATCTCGTTGTAATAGGTGCGAACCTGCGGAGCCAGGACGATGACGTTGTACTGGTCCATGATGGCGTAGTGACTGCCGTAGGCACCGGCGTTGGCGGTAATGTCGATGCCCAGCTCGTCGGCGCCTTCCTTAAGCGCGTTGGCGAGCAGTGCAGAGGTGCCGGCGCCAGCGCACAGAACCAGAACCCTCAGATCCTTGCCCTTAAGGGCGGACGGAGCTGCGGAGGCCTCAGTGGCAGAAGCGGTCTCGACAACAGGAGCCTCAACGGCGGGGGCGTCAGCGGTCTTGACGGTCTTGGTCTCCTCGGCCTCTTCTTCGGCCAGGGTCTCGGCCTCCTGCTTGCACAGGACGTTGTCGTAGGCCTTGCAGAACGGGTAGTAGATCAAGAAGTCAACGACCAGCAGGACGACAACCAGGACCAGAGAGATCGGCTGGAAGTTGGTGTCGATGAAGGTGCCGATCGGTCCGGGGAGTGCCCACGGCATGGCATAGATAAAGCCGTTCATGCCCAAAAAGTCGATGAAGAACTTACCAATGAGGACGTTGGCCACGGGGGCAAACAGGAACGGGATCAGGAAGTACGGGTTGAGGATGATGGGCGCGGCGAACAGCAGCGGCTCGTTGACGGCGAACATCACGGGTACGACAGAGGCTTTGCCGACGGCCTTGAGCTGCTTGGAGCGCATAAAGAGCAGGAAGATGATCGGGACAATGAACGTGGCGCCGGTGCCGCCGAGTTCGCCGATGTAGTTACCGAAGTTCTCGGTCAGGGCGAGGGCGGGGTGACCGCCGGCCTGCAGCGTGGCGAGGTTGGTGGTGATGTTGCCAAACAGCGCGGCGTTGAGGGCAGGCTTAACGACCGAGGGGCCGTGGATGCCCATGAACCAGAACAGCGGGATCATGAACCAGATGAGGGCGAGGCCGGCGTAGGAATCGGCAGCGGCGAACAGCGGGCTCACCAGCGTGGAGATGACGTTGGCAAACGGGACGGCCAAGCAGGTGCGGCAGATAACGTCGATGACGGCGACAAACAGGATGGAGAAGCTGAAGGCGAAGATGTCGCGGAAGTTCTGGGCGATGGCGCCGGGGACTTCTTTGGGCAGCTTGATGGTGATGTCTCGCTTAATGCAGAAGGCATAGATGTTGACCGTGGCAAATGCGGCGACAAAGGAGCTCAGCAGGCCCTTGGTGCCCATGTTGTCGGTAAAGAACACCGAGACATCGGCGCCGTCGATCTTGGCACTCGTCTGGGTAACGGCCAAGATGAGCATAGCGCACATGGCGGCGACCATGGTGCTCGTGGCGTTGATGGCCTTGCCGGCAGGCATGCGGCGGTTCTTGGAGCCGGTCAGCGCGCTTGCGGTGGTGCCGGCGACCATGATGCCCACGACGCCCATCGTGAAGTTGTAAACCTTGTTGCAGAAGTTCACGACGTCGACGTTCCACCAGTCGGGCAGCGTAAAGCCGCCGACCGTGGCGACAACGCCCGGCAGGGTCGAAATAAGCAGGAAGACAGAAGAAGACAGGATGATGGGCATTGCTGCCAAAAAGCCGTCTTTAATGGCCTGAAGGTAGATGTTCTTAGAGACCTTGTCGAAGTACGGCTGACCTTTCTCCAAGAACTTAACGATCGATTCCATAGTTCACGCTCCTCTTTGCATGAAATCTTAATGGCATGGACGTTGAAAACCTATATGGTCTCCCGCTTGCTAAAAGCCCGGGTGCAGGCGGGGTCGGTCCCAGGGGGAGAGAGGGGAGCGGCTGGGTTTGTATCGCATAGGGCCGCTCCCTTCTCGGGGGAAAGCGAGGCGATGCGCTACTGCGCGTCCGCCATAGTGTCGGCGAGCTCCTTGTACCAGAGTGCCGACTGCTTGATGTAGCGTTTTTGCGTGTCGAAGTCGATGTAGAACAGGCCGTAGCGCTTGTTATAGCCATTGGCCCACGAGAACTGGTCCTGCAGGCTCCAGATAAAGTAGCCCTGGACGTCGACGCCCTCGGCGCGCGCCTGGAGCACCTTCTCCATGTGCTGGTCGACAAAGTCGATGCGCTCGGGATCGGCGACGATGCCGTTTGCGTCGGGCTCGGGGTCCTTGTGGCCCAGGCCGTTTTCGGTGATATAGATGACGGGGAGGTTGGGATAGGTGGCGCTGATGTGCTTGAGCGTGTCGTAGAGGCCTTGCGGGTAGATGAGCCAATCCCAGTCGGTGGTGGGGATACCCGGCATATCGACCTGCTGCCCGACGCCCTTAAACTTAAAGCACGAGGTGCCCTTGTCTCCGGTGCCGTTAAAGCTGTTGGTGGACTCGCCATCGTAGGCGGCGATAAACGCCGACTGATAGTAGTTGAGGCCGAACATATCGTTGCGGGGCGCCGCCTTGGCGAGCTCCTCCATGTCGCTGTCCTCAACCGTAAGCGTGGCGTTGTTGGCACGCAGAATCTCGTTGATGAGTGAGAGGGTGCGCGCGGAGTAGTGACCCAGGAAGGCGCCGTCCATGATGAAGTCGGTGTAGAAGGCGTTGTACAGGTCGGCGGCGTGCTGGTCGGCGGGCGAGTCTGTGGCAGGATATGCCGGCGTCAGGACGTTGACCATGCCAATGCGTCCGCCCAGGTGCTCGGTCTCGTCAAGATCCTTATACAGGTTGACGGCGCGGGCGTGGGCAACGAGCTCGTTGTGCTGGCTCTGGATGCCGCTCGTCACATCAAAGTGATGGTTGGGCGGGAAGTTGCCTTGGATGTATTGGGAGTGCGAGAGGCTGATGAGCTCGTTGATGGTGAACCAATTCTTGACCTCGCGGAACTCGCGGAAGCAGAACTCGGCATAGCGCACATAGGCGTCGACGGTCTTGCGGTTGAGCCAGTCGCCCTGGTTGAACAGGGCGGCGGGGGAGTCAAAGTGATGCAGGGACACATAGGGCTCGACGCCATACTTTTTGCAGCAGGCGAACAGCTCGTGGTAGTGCTTAACGCCCTCGGCGAGGGGCTCGGCATCGTCGCCGTTGGGGAAGATGCGGGTCCAGGCGATGGACACACGGATGGCGTTGAGTCCATGCTCGGCAGAAAGGCGGATATCCTCCTCGTAGCGGTTGTAGAAATCACTGGCCGGGTCGGGCAAAAAGCGACCCTGGGCGACAAGGTAATCGTCCCACATGGTCTTACCCTTGCCTGCCACCTTCGTGGAACCTTCCGTTTGGTACGCGGCGGTTGCGGCGCCCCAAACAAAGCCCTTCGGCAGCTGCTGTACGCGGTTTAGCAAAGACATATGCATACACCCTCTCGTCTCGCTGTTCGATATTGTGCGTTTGCGCTCAGGAGGCTCCCTGGTTAGCGTTCAGCGGTGAAAAAGCCCGATAAACACTATCTTAAAATGATTAGAACCAAAATGAGCACGTGAACATTTGACAATGAGCACGTTAACATCCGGCTGGGATGTATAGAAACAAAACAACTTCAAACAGCCGCGAACGGTTGTATTTGTTCGGTAAGCGGTTTTGATTGACAGAAGTTTTCATGTTGTGGTATATGGCTCGGGTATCATGAGCACGTTATCAATGTATGTACGATGCGCCATGGGCGCGGGGAATAGTTGGGAAGCAGGTTAGCGTGGAAGGCATGGCTCAGCAGACAAGGAATGGTCATTCGGCGAGCGCGGCAGAGGTTGCGGCGCTCGCTGGCGTGAGCCGCCAGACTGTGTCTCGCGTGGTCAACGGTATGCCTAACGTGACGGAAAAGACGCGCAAGCGTGTGCTGGCCGCCATGGAAGAGCTGGGCTTTCGTCCCAATTTTGCTGGAGCGGCGTTGCGCGGCGGGTCGTATCGTTCTATTGGCCTGTGCATGTACAACATCACACGTGTCGGTAACCTGGCGACGCTCGAGGGTATCATGCAAGCGGCGCGCGAGCACGATTTTGCCGTCACTATGATCGAGATGGGCGGCGACAAGCCCTATACACTTGCCGATGCCTCGCGCCGCATGGTCGAGCGACCCGTCGACGGCATGATTCTCAACATGAACCGCATGGCTCCCGATTTTGAGGAGTTTGTTCCCCAGCCGGGAGTGCGAACGGTCATCCTGTCCATGTATGCGCATCCGCGCTGCACGACGATCGACTCCGACCAGTATGGTTCGTGCGAGCTGTTGACCAATTATCTGCTGGAACATGGTCACTCGAATATGCGGTTTGTGGCGGGTCCGGAAAACTCGATTTCCTCGCGTTTTCGTGAGGCCGGTTGGCGCGATACGCTGGGTCGTGCTCATGTCGATGCCGCTCCGATGCTGCGTGGCGATTGGAGTGCGGACAGTGGGTACGCCATGGGCGAGCGGATTGCGGCCGAGGTGCTTGCCGGCGGGTCGCAGGCGCCGACTGCCGTGCTTGCGGCAAATGACCAGATGGCGCTGGGCGTTATCGCCGCGCTCGAGAACGCGGGCCTGTCCGTGCCCGACGACGTGAGCGTGGTTGGTATCGACGACGCACTCGAGGGACTTGTTCCTCACAATCGGCTGACGACGCTGCGATTTGATTTGCGCGGTGTCGGTAAGCTTGCGTTTGAGGCGGCGATTGGAGAGAGCTCGTCTATCGAGGCGATTCATGTGCCGAGTACGCTGGTCGAACGCTCGACTGTTAGGGACATACGGGGTTAGGTCCTACTCCGTTTGTCTCGATTTGTAACAGGTAGACGGTCAAAAGCGGGCTACGTGTTACAGATTTAGATTCTTCGGAAAGAGTAATCCTGTTCGTCTCAATCTGTAACAGCTAGGACCAAAAAACTCGGCTAGATGTTACAGATCGAGACAAACGGCTCCCGACCAGCCCAAAAACAAAAAGACCGGGGGCGGCGCGCCGTGTGACGTGCCGCCCCCGGCTGAGAAATGGGGACAGGTTGTGTGAGCGGGCAACCCCGCCAGCCACTAGTCCAGACGACGGGTCTGCGCCACGTGCTTGTACCAGTAGGCGCTTGCCTTGGGCGTGCGCTTCTGGGTTTCAAAGTCAACGTAAAAGAAGCCGTAACGCTTGTTGTAGCCATTGGTCCAGGAGAACTGATCCTGCAGGCTCCACAGGAAGTAGCCGCCCACGTTGACGCCCACCTCCATGGCCTTGAGCAACCAGCGCAGGTGCTGCTCGATGTAGTCGATGCGCGGCTGGTCGTCCACAAAACCGTCCTTGTAGGGGTCTTTGTAGCCCATGCCGTTCTCGGTGATGAAGATCTGCTTGTAGTTGGGGTAGTGCTGCTTAATGTAGACGAGCAGATCGAACAGACCCTCGGGATAGATGATCCAGTCCCAGTCGGTGGTGGGGATGCCGGGCTTGTTCACATGCTCGCCAATGCCCTTGACGCGCCAGCGACCGGTGCCCTTCTCGCCCGTACCGTTGTGGTGCAGGTCGTTCTCGCCATCGTAAGCCTTCAAAAAACGGCACTGATAGTTGTTAACGCCCAGGTAGTCGTTGTAGAGCGCTGCCTCGCGCATAATCTCGAGGTCCTCGTCCAAGATCTCGATGGTGCCGCCCGAGACGGCAGCCAGGCGGTTGGCGCACTCGAGGGTGTCGGGCGCGTAGTCGCCGCGGAAGGTGGCGTCGAGCAAAAACTGGTTTTGCAGCACGTGCTCGTTGTTGGCGGCTTTGATGTCGGCGGGGTCGTTCTCGTTGAGCGGGTACTTAAACTCCAGCGACTGGATGACGCCGATTTTGCCCTTAAAGCCGCCGTTGTGGAAGGCCAGCACGGCCTTGGCGTGGGCGAGCATCATGTTGTGCTCGCACTGGAAGGCCTCGGCCAGATGCGCCTTGACGCCACCGGGGAAGGTGCCCTCGATGTAGGTGTTGGAGGCGTCGGCCCAGATCTCGTTAAAGGTGAACCAGTAGGTCACCTGGTCGGCGTACTCCTTAAAGCAGAAGGTGGCAAAGTCCACAAAGGCGTCGATGGTCTCGCGGTTGAGGAAGTCGCCCTTCTCAAAGAGGGGAAGCGGCGTATCGAAGTGATGCAGCGTGACGAACGGCTCAACGTGGTGCTTGTGGCACTCGGCGAAGAGATCGTGGTAGAACTGGACGCCCTCGGGGTTGATTTCGCCGGTGCCGTTGGGGAAGATGCGGCTCCAGGCGATGGAGAGGCGAATGCCGTTGATGCCGAACTCCTCGCACAGCTCCAGGTCGACGGGGTACTGGTTGTAGAAGTCCGAAGCGGGATCGGGGGAGAAGCGCCCCTGGGCCTCCAGGAAGTCGTCCCAGGCGACCTTGCCCTTACCGTGGGTACGGGTCTCGCCCTCTACCTGGTAGGCAGCAGTGGCGCCGCCAAAGACAAAGTCCTCGGGAAACTGCGCGGGCGGGTTGGTGACGCTAACAGGGTTAACGGACATGATGATCCAATCGTCTAAATCGAAGGGCCAGCCGGTCTTGGATGGTCGGCTGGCCCTGGGCGTTACTTACTTCGAAAGTTGTTCGGAGACGAAGGCGAGAGACTTATCGCCGTTCTGGGAGAGCTCGATGTATTGCTTGCCGCGGCAGGCGACGCACTTGTTGCCCACGCGCTCGCAGTCTTTCTGCAGGTCGGCCAGGTAGCTGGCAGCCTGCGGGGCCAGGACGACTAGGTCAAAGTCGGGGAGCATGTCGACGTGGTTGCCATATGCCTCGGCAGCGGTCTCAAGATTGATGCCGCGCTCCTTGGCGGCCTTGGCCAGCGCGTTAGCGAGCAGGCCCGAGGTACCGCCACCCTGGCAGAGCACGAGCACGCGCTTGCCGTTGAGGTCGCTGGCGGTCGTTGCCTCGGCAGCGGGTGCTGCAGAAGCGGCGGGGGAGTCGGCCTTCACGGCCTCGGCAGCAGCGCCGGCGGCAACGCTCTTGGCGTCAGCCTTGCCCTGGAAGGCATCGTTGAGCTTGGCGGCCTTCTCGGCGTTCTTGGCGGCGAGCTCCTCCTGGGAGATCTCGGCCTCCTCGGCGCACTTCTGTGCGTCATAGGCACGGAAGAACGGGTAGTACAGAACAAAGTCGACGACCAGGATAAGGGCGAGCATCACAAAGGCGAGCGGCTGGAAGCCCAGACCCATGATGGTGCCGATGGGGCCGGGGACGGTCCAAGGCAGGGTGTACATAAAGCCGTTCATGCCCAAGAAGTCGATAAAGATCTTGAGGATCCAGATGTTGGCGATCGGGGCAAAGACAAACGGGACAAAGAAGACGGGGTTGAGCACGATGGGTGCGGCGAACAGCAGCGGCTCGTTGACGGCAAAGCACACGGGGACGATGGCTGCCTTACCGACGGCACGCATCTCCTGGGATTTGGCCAGGAAGCAGAACATAAAGACCAGGACGAGCGTGGCGCCGGTGCCGCCCATGCAGACGACGAAGTACTGGGCACCCTGGGTCAGGACAGCGGAAGCGTGCTGACCAGCCTGGAACGCAGCTAGGTTGTCGGTCATGTTGGCAACGAGGGCGGCGGCGATGGCGGGCTCGACGATCGAGGGGCCGTGGACGCCGACGAACCAGAACAGGCTCATAGCGCCGTAGATCACAGCGAGGCCGATGTAGCCGTCGGCAGCGGTGAACAGGGGCTGGAACACCTGGATGACGCCCTGGGCAAAGCAGAAGCCAAAGGCAGCGCGGAAGACGATGTCAAAGACCCAAAAGACGGTGATGCAGACGGAGAAGGGGATGATGTCCTTAAAGGTCTGCGAGATGTTGGGCGGAACCTGCTCGGGCATCTTGACGGTGATGTTGCGCTTAATGAAGAACTTGTAGATGATGCCGGTCACAAACGCAGCGATGAAGGCGGTCAGCAGGCCCTTGGAACCAAGGTAGGTGGTGTTGAAGCCGCTGGCGGCGTCCGTGGCGATCGTGTCGCTCGAAAGGAGCAGGAAGCCGATGATGGCCGCGCACATGCACGAGATAAAGTTGATCTGGTTATTCTTGGGCAGGTCGCGGTTCTGCGCGTCGGCGAAGTGCTTGGCCGTGGTGGCGGCACAGGCGATGGCCAGGATGCCCATGGAGTAGTTGTAGCACTTCCACAGGGCGTTGTTGATGTCATCGGGCCAGTAGAAACCCCAGATGTTGGGGACCGAGGCTACCAGACAGAAGATGGACGAGAAGATGATGATGGGGATGACGGAGATAAAGCCGTCGCGGATCGCCTTGAGGTACTTGTTGCGGGCGATCGCGTTGAAAAAGGGCTGGCCCTTTTCGATGATGGCGATGAGTTGCTCCATACAATGCTCCTAAGAGTCGGTGGGTTAGCAACGATGGTAGCTCTTGGCGTTCGGTTGCCAAAATGTTGACGTTGCCATTTTGCGACACAAAAAAAGACGCGAACCGGTGGTTCCTGTGCCTGCGAACCATCGATTCCTTACGCGTGAACGTTTGAGCCGCCCGGTGGCCCTGTGTTTGCGCAATGGCAACGTTAACATTTGGACGACAAAAGCCGTCCGGGGAAGCGGGATTGTCGGTGAACGGTAGGTTTTGGGTGGTAAGCGTATTGCGGGGAGGCGTTGGATATACTTGGAGGCGTTCATTTTGTCTGTTGGGATGTCCGCGATGGCATCGTTGACATAGAAAGATCGACCTATGGCCGCTGTTAAAAAATCGGTTTCCGTTAAGGACGTGGCGCGTCTCGCGGGCGTCTCGGAGCAGACGGTCTCGCGCACCGTGCACGATTCGCCCAGCGTGCGTCCCGAGACCAAGGAGCGCGTGCGTGCCGCCATGCGCGAGCTGGGGTATCGTCCAAACTTTGCCGGCCGTTCGCTGCGTCGCGGCAAGTTCAAGACCGTCGGCGTCGCCATGTTCAACATTACCGGTACCGGCAATCTCGACCGCATGGAGGGCTTTGCCGCCGCCGCCGACAAGCACGGCTATGCCATCACCCTTACTAAAGTAGATGGACATCCCTATACCCTCGAGAGCGCATCGTCGCGCATGAGCGTACTTCCGGTGGATGGCATGGTTGTGATCATGAATCGCATGCCGGCGGACTTTGGCACCTTCGAGCCGCTGCCCGGTATGCAGACGGTGCTCGTTACCATGCTGGAGCACCCGCTCTGTTCAACGGTCGATAACGACCAGTTCGATTGCTCGCGCCAGGTGGTCGAGTACTTGTTGGAGCAGGGGCACAAGACCGTGCACTTTATCTCATGCCCCGAGCGCTCGCTTTCGGGCATGCAGCGCGAGGAGGGCTGGCGCGAGACGCTACGTGCGCATGGCATTGAGCCGCCGCGGCTTGTTCGTGGCGACTGGACGGCGCAGAGCGGATATGCCGCAGGGCAGGCGTTGGCAGACGATCCGAACTGCACGGCCATCTATGCCTCCAACGACGCCATGGCCTATGGCTGCATCCGCGGGCTCGAGTCGCGCGGGAAGCGCGTGCCCGAGGATGTGAGCGTGGTGGGCGTTGACGATAGCCTGGGCGATATCGTGCCCGATCGTCGCCTGACTACGGTGCGTTTTGATAACAAACGCGTTGGCATGTGGGCGGTCGACAAGATTGCCGGCGCCGAGGACGTCGCACCGGGCGTGGAGCACATGCTGATCCCCGGCGTGCTCGTCGAGGGCGATACGGTGTGCGATTTGCGCTAGGGTGCGGACCTGTTTGGGTTGCAGCTCGTTATGTTCGATATTGTTTGAAATGGTTTAGAAACCGTTCGCGGGCAAAAATCGACCGTTCATAGCTCAAAAATGCGTTTTGCATTGTTCTTTTTTGTTTGAATGTTAATGTTTCTGGCATACACAACGCAGCGCGTATGCCCGGACGCGATGCTCTCCATTGGTTCATATGTGAAAGGAACGCAATATGGCAACCAAAGAAGAAATCTCGATGGTTGGATTCGAGATCGTCGCATACGCGGGTGACGCCCAGACCGACCTGCTCGCTGCACTCGATGCTGCCCGCGAGGGTGATTTTGAGAAGGCCGAGCAGCTGCACAAGGATGCCAGCGAGGCGCTCATCGGTGCCCATGACACGCAGACCAAGCTGCTTTCGCAGGAGGCCGGCGGCGGCGAGATGGAGATGACCTTCATCATGGCCCATGCTCAGGACACCCTCATGACGACCATGATCCTGGAGAAGCAGACCCGCTTTACCATCGATGCCTACAAGCGCATCGCCGAGCTCGAGGCCAAGCTCGCCTAACGCGCGCTCACAACCAAGTCCCCTTCCAAAAGCCCTGTTGCACGCTGCAGCAGGGCTTTTCTGTCCCTCAGCCTAAGTTGCGGTGAAATAGGGACTGATTGGGCCTTCTAACAGCAAAAACAGTCCCTATTTCACCGCAGCTCATTCGGCGCTGTTGGATATTTTGTTTCGTGGGTATACTTCCATCCGCAATACAGGCCGGAATGAGGGGTCCAAATGCCGGACAACGGATCGATTCAAAAGAAGGACGCACACGAGATGGCCCATGGGCGCCCCGTCCAAATAACCGAGCATACGACGGTGACGGAGCTGCAACCCAGCCTGTCCGATGTCGTGTGTGCAAACAAAAAGTTGCAGATCGGGTTCATCGTTGCGCTCGTGGTACTGGCGCTTCTGTCGGGTTTTGTCGCGCGCCCGCATTTTGCCGACACCAAGACCTGGGACTCAACTATCGAGGTCATCGACCAAAAGAAGGGCAACGTGTTGGCGCTCACGACGTCGTGCGTGGCGTTGTCTGCGGGCATCACCGCGCTGCCGGGCGACACGGGAACGCCGGTGGCCGAGCAGCTCGCCCAGCTTTCGGGCAACCTGGGCATTGTGCTCGCCGTGCTCTACCTCGAGAAATATTTGCTCACTATCTTATGGTCGGTGGGCTTGGGCATCCTAATCCCGTTCTCGCTCGTACTCTTTGCGGTGTCGCTTGGCATTCACGGACGCTGGAGCACCAGCGCTGTCCTGCGTCGTGTGGCAACGCGCGTGCTGGTGGTTGCCATGATCGGCATGGCGTTGGTGCCTGCGAGCGTGTGGGTGTCGCAAAAGGTCGACGAAACGTATCGAGTGAGCATCGAGGCGGCCGAGCAAAAGGCGGCCGACGCTGCGGGTGCGGCAGATAGCGACAGCTCCAAAGTAAGCAAGAAAAAGACCGAGTCCACAGAGTCCAAGAATGTGCTTGAGCAGCTTGCCGACGGCGCCTCGGGTCTCGTCACGTCGGTAACCAGTGGTGCCAAACAGATGACCGACGAGATCGTGCAGCAGGTGACTGACCTCATCGAAGGTGTCATCGTGATGATCGTGACCTCGTGCGTGATTCCACTTCTGGTGCTCGCGGCGTTTTTGTGGCTGGGGCACGTGCTACTGGGGGTTGATATTTCCGGCCCGGCGAACTATTTGACGGGTCGCTTCTTGAGTGCTCCGTCCAAACATGCCAAGAAGAGCGGACGGTCTGAGTAGCTAAAACAGCTGTATATACCGGGGAATACCGCCGAAGGGCGGCTGAGACACGTTCTCGGCCGCCCTTTTTGTTTACTGAACGCATGGTCGCTACGTCCGTGCCGTGCCCAAACGGTCAGCAATCATCTTTGAACGGTATTTGTTCAAAAAAGAACAAAGATAAACAAATAGTTGTTGCAGTTACTGTTCGAATGTGTTCAAATAAACATGAACAGTGAAGAACCGCACATTCAGATGCCCGGACCTGAACGCGATTCAACACTTCCAAACAGAAACTACGCACCTGCGTATCTCTCAAGGAGGATGTCATGAGGGTTGTAATCGCTTCCGATGCCGACGGTATGTCGATGAAGGAGTCCATCAAGGAGATGCTCATCGCCGACGGTCACGAGGTCGTCGACTATTCCGAGACCCCTGCCGTGGACTTTGTCGATTCCGCGACCGCCGTCGCCAAGGACCTGCTGGAGCACAAGGATTCCCAGGGTTTTGCGTTCGATAAGTACGGCGTCGGCTCCTATATGGCCGCCGTCAAGATGAAGGGCATGGTCGTCGCCAACATTTCCGACGAGCGCTCCGCTTACATGACCCGCGAGCACAACGGTTCGCGCATGGTCACCATGGGCCCGGGTGTCGTTGGTGCCGAGGTCGCCAAGAAGATCGCCCGCGAGTTCCTGCGCGCTCAGTACGCCGGCGGTCGTCACCAGATCCGTGTCGACATGCTCAACAAGATGGCCTAACGAGAGCCACCGAGAACTCGAACTTCTATCTCAACTTGTGAATTCAGACGAAAGGACGTTCTGATGAAGAAGACCATCGCAATCGGTTGCGACCATATCGTTACGGACGAGAAGATCTATCTGGCCGACCGCCTGGAGCAGGCTGGCTACAAGGTGCTCGACTGCGGCACCTACAGCCACAGCCGCACGCACTATCCCATCTACGGCAAGGCCGTGGGCGAGGCTGTTGCCAGCGGCAAGGCCGACTTTGGCGTGGCCCTGTGCGGCACCGGCATCGGCATCACCAACGCCGTCAACAAGGTTCCCGGCGCTCGCTGCGCCCTGGTTCGCGACATGACCTCTGCCCTGTATGCCCGCCGCGAGCTCAACGCCAACATCGTGGGCTTTGGCGGCAAGATCACCGGCGAGTTCCTGATGGCCGATATCATGCTTGCCTTCCTGGAGGAGCCCTACGAGAAGACTCCCGAGCACGATGCCCTGATCGCCAAGATCGATGCCTGCAACAAGGCCGACGCCGAGGCTCAGGCTGACCCGCACTTCTTTGACGAGTTCCTGGAGAAGTGGGACCGCGGCGAATACCATGATTAGCGGGTATCCGGCGTAATTAACTAGCCCGTTGACGGCTCGCGTTTCTGTGAGGGGGCGCGGGCCGGTTTTCTATCGGCCCTATTGACTTGGCGGGCTGTCGTAAGAAAGGGAAGGCTCCTATGGAGTTTGTTCTTGATAACGGTTCTATCCGCGTAGCACTGAGCACGGCGGGCGGGTCGTTCACTTCTATTGCGGCTAACGGCCGTGAGTACCTGTGGCAGGGTGATCCTTCGGTCTGGTCGGGCCAGGCACCCATTTGCTTCCCGATCTGCGGCGGCCTTCGAGATGGTCACGCAATGACTATGGGCGGCCACGAGGTCAAGCTTGCCCGTCACGGCTTTGCTCGCAAACAGGAGTGGAAGCTCGAGGAGCAGGGCGACAACATGGTCGCGCTGAGCCTAAGCTCTGCCGACCATGCCGAGTTGCTCGAGCAGTACCCGTATCCGTTTAAGATCGTTGCTCGTTACACGATCGATTCGGAAAAGGTGGCCGTGTCGTACGAGGTGACCAATGAGGGCATCGAGGATATGCCATTCTTTGTGGGTGGTCACCCCGGCTTTAAGTGCCCGCTCGACGAGGGTGAGTCCTACGACGACTATGAACTTCGTTTCGATCAGCGTGAGGCGACCGAGCTTTGCACCGCTGTTCCCTCCACAGGCCTGATCGATGTCGAGCACCGTAGCAAGAACCCGATGGTCGGCCACGATCTGCCGCTTACCCATGAGCTCTTCGACTTCGCCGAGACCATCTTTGATGTGCTCGAGAGCCACGTGGTTACGCTGACCAAGAAAACCGAGGACAAGGGCGTGCGCCTGACGTTCCCCGATATGCCGTACCTGATTGTGTGGAGCAAGCCCGAGGGCGACTTTGTGGCTGTTGAACCGTGGGGTGGTCTGTCCACCTGCTCCGACGAGGACGATATTCTGGAGCACAAGCGTGGCTGCCTGGTTGCCAAGCCGGGGGAGACCGTCACCCGCGGCTTTGAGATCGAGATCCTTTAACGAGCTATCGTATGTTTGGGGCCGCGCGTGTCGTGCCCCGGAAACAGGAGTTCAATATGATTCTGACCGTTACCATGAACCCGTCGATTGATACGCGCTATCAGCTCGACAAGTTGATCATCGACGACGTGAACCGTGTGACGCCCGAAAAGACTGCTGGCGGCAAGGGCCTCAACGTGAGCCGTGTGCTGCTGCAGCTGGGCGACGACGTGCTCGCGACCGGTCTGCTCGGCGGCCACATGGGCGCCTATATGGCCGAGCTTATGGATGTTGATGGCGTCAAGAACGACTTTGTGCCCATTGCCGGCGAGACGCGCATCTGCCTGAATATTCTGCACGAGGGTAATCAGACCGAGCTGTTAGAGAGCGGCCCGCAGATTGCCCCGGCCGAGCTCGAGGCCTTTACGGCCAAGTTCGCCGAGCTTGCAGCGAAGGCGGACGTTGTGACGCTTTCGGGCTCGCTGCCGCGTGGCGTCGATGCCGGCTACTATGCCGAGCTCGTCAAGATCGCCGAGGAGGCGGGTGCCAAGGTGTTGCTCGACACCTCGGGTGCATCGCTGGAGGCCGCGCTGGAGTCCGACGCTAAGCCTGAGCTCGTAAAGCCCAATCTGACCGAGATTAACGGCCTGCTGGGTACGTCCTTTACGACCGATGATGTCGATGCCCTACGCGAGGCGCTTGCCGCCGATGGCCGCTTTGCCGGTATCCCCTGGGTTGTCGTTTCGATGGGCGCTGCCGGTTCGGTGGGCTTCCATGAGGGTCGCGCGTTCCACGCCAAGACGCCCGCGATTGCGGCTGTGAACGCGACGGGTTCCGGCGACTCGACCATCGCCGGCTTTGCGCATGCCATCGCTGCCGGTGCCGACGACGTCACGGTGCTCAAGACCGCCAATACCTGCGGCAAGCTCAACGCCATGGATCCCAAGACCGGCCACCTGGTCATGGACCGCTGGGACGAGATCTACAACAACGTTGAGGTCGTAGAGTTGTAGCGGTTGCGACTCCTAATAGAATGAGCGTGGATAATCTCCCGCTTTTGGTGCCCATACGAGCTCAAAGTGGGAGATTTTCCACGCTCGAGTCATTAATCGTTGGGGACGTTCTTGTTTGACTAGTCGTTTAAGAACGTCCCCAACGACTACATTCAAAAACGGCGCCCGTCGGCGATGTTGCCGGCGGGCGCCGTTGTCGTGTGGGCGGTTATGTCGTGGCCGCTGATGAGGCTCGAACTCGTATGCTACAGCGAGTTGATGAAGCGCTGTTGGGCGGCACGGCCGGCTTCGTCCCATTTAAAGACGCCGGCGTTGTCGAGCACGTGGCCAAACACCACACCGACCTCCTCGTGCAGGATGTCGATAGCGTTATCCGCCGTAAGCTCATCGGCACGACGAGCAAAGACGTCCTCGGCCCATGCGGCATGGCTGCGGCAAAGGTCGTCGCCCTCGAGCGCACCGGCGAGATCGTAGCTGGCATCGGCCTTGGCCGCCAGCAGGTGCTCGCGGACAGCGCCGAGCTCGGGAACCAAGCGCGGCGGCAAAATCGCCAGGCCCATGACCTCGATCAGGCCGATGTTCTCCTTCTTAATGTGGTGATACTCGGCATGCGGGTGGAAAACGCCCAGCGGATGCTCGTCGGTCGTGATGTTGCAGCGAAGCGCCAGGTAGGCCTCGTAGATTTCGCCGCCGGCGTTGCCGCGGGAGTCTACGCGGCGAATGACGGGCGTCACGGTATTGTGCGCCACGCCATCGGCTGTGTGCGCGATGACGCCAACAGACTCATCGCTCCACTCGCGCCAGGCGAGGATAATCTTCTCGGCGGCATCGAGCAGCTGAGCGCGGTCATGCGAGCGCAGGCGCAGCACCGAGAGCGGCCACTGCAGCACGCTACCGCTGACCTGGTCAAAACCGGGCACGCTAAACTGCGAGACCTCGGCGGCGTGCATCATGGGGAACTCGTGTGCGCCGCCCTGGAAGTGGTCGTGCGACAAGATCGAGCCGCCCACGATGGGCAGGTCGGCGTTGGAGCCGATGAAGTAATGCGGGAACAGGTCCACAAAGTCGAGCAGGCAGGTCAGGCCCTTGCGGTCGACGTGCATCGGACGATGCTCGGAGCTCATGGCAATGCAGTGCTCGTTAAAGTACGCGTACGGGCTGTACTGGAAGCCCCAGCGCTCGCCGTCGAGCTGGATGGGGATAACGCGCAGATTCTGGCGGGCGGGGTGAGCTCCGCCGTCGGCTGCGGCGGAGCGTCCGGGATAGCCCTCGTTTTCGATGCAGAGCTGGCAGGCGGGATACTTCTCGTCCGTGTTCTTAGCTGCACCTGCCGCGGCGATATCGCGCGGGTCCTTCTCGGGCTTGGACAGGTTGATGGTGATCTCAAGATCGCCCCAGTTGGTGGGGGTGCTCCATTTGATGTTGCGCGCGATGGCGGCACGGCGCACGTAGCCGGCGTCGCAGCACAGGCCGTAGAACCAGTCGGTCGCGGCACGGGGCTCGTTGACGCCCATACGCCCATTGAATTCCTCGTTTACAACCGAAGGCCTCGGCATGAGCGCGCCCATGATGCGCATGGCGATGCGATCGCGGCCCGACGCCGTGTCCTCGGCAGCACCGTTGGCAACGGCAGTCTCGGCAAGCGCGGCAAGCGTGCCTTCAAGGTCAAAGTCGGGCAGGGTATCGGGGTGCAAGAGCGAGAGTTTCTCAACCTGGAGTGCCCAGGCCATGTCGAGTGCCGGCCCCGTGGCGCCGATGCACTCGAGAACGGTGTTGTATGCCCAGATGCGATCGTCCTGGCCGATCATCGATCGGTGGATGGCATATTCGATGAGGCCCTGCGCGGCCTCGCGCACATCAGTCATTACAGCCATGCCGCGTAAGCCCCCTTGTCAGAAATCGCGTAGTGGCGGGCAGAGCCCTCGCCAAGCCAGCCGTTCATCTTGGCAATGAAGGTGTCGACCAGCTCGAGCGGCACGAAGGCCTGGATGGTACCGCCAAAGCCGCCGCCGTGGATACGAACGGCGCCACGGCCGTCGAGCACATGCTCGGCAAGAGCAAGCGCGTACATGGAAGGCTGCTCGGCACCCAGTTTGGCAACAACATTCTGCAGGTACATGGCGGAGCTGGCGCCGGACTCACGCGTCAGGACCAGGAACTGGTCAATGTCGCCGGCGTTCAGGGCCGCCCAGCGCTTATCGACCAGGCCGTTCTCGTACCAGTAATGAACGGCGCGCAGGCAGGCGCGGTCGCCCAGCTTGGCGCGCAGCTCGGGGAGCTTGGCGTCAAAGTCCGCCACGTTTACCTCGCACAGGCGTGCCTTGCCAAACTCGGCGGCGACGTCCTGCATCTCGCGCGGAACAGCGGCGTAGTCGTCGGTGGCTGCCACATGGTCGGCGCCAACTTTAACGAGCACGAGCGCATAGCCGTGATCCTCAAAGTTGAGCTCGAGCTTCTGGGTCTTAGGCTGAGCCTGGTCCTCAAAGTCCATGTAGGCGAGGCCGCCCAGGCACACGGCAGCTTGGTCCATTAGACCGCAGGGCTTGCCGTAGTAGTTGTTCTCGGTGCGCTGGCTCATCTGGGCGAGTGCGACGGGTTCAATGGCGGGCGCGCCCCAGAGCGTCTCCATGGCACGGCCGTACGCGGCCTCGACGGCAGCAGAGCTGGAAAGGCCACCGCCCGAGGGGACGGAGCAGGTGAAGGCGAAGTCGAAGCCGTGGGGCTCAACGCCCAGAGCAGCGATTTCATGGGCCATGCCGCGGACGAGGCTCGCGGACGTGCCCTTCTCGGACTCCTGAATGTCTAGCGTGTCGAGCGTGATCTCAAACGTAGGATAGCCCTCGTCGGCGACGCGAATCTTGTTGGTGTCGGTCGCCACGGCTATGCCGTCGACAGCGACATCGAGCGAGCCGGCGATAACATGGCCACCCTCGTGGTCGGTGTGGTTGCCGCTGATCTCGGAGCGGCCGGGTGCGTGCACGTAGAGCACCTGGCGATCGCCGATGGGGCCAAACTCCTCCTCAAACAGCTTGGTGAGCGTGGCGAATGTCTTTTCGTCGGGGGTGGTCATGGGAGTCCTTTCCTTGGCGCGCGCGGATGAGTTTTGCGTCGATATGAGTACGTTAACAACTTGAAGCGGCATGAACTAAGTGTTCACGATGCCGCACGTTACGGGCTATGTTAACGTACTCATAACACATCGATTGTCACTTTTTGAGAATCTGGTAATCGGTAGAAATACAGCCGTGAACGGTACTGCCGTATGGACTTATAAAGCAGAAGAGATGCAGATAGAAAAAGTAGAGTACGTTAACATGCGTCCGACGATAGCGGGCCTCGGCGCGGGGTGTATTTCTGCCCGGGTTGGCATGCACGCTATTCAGATCTCGCAAGGGTGAAGGTGATCCTGTGGCAAGGCGCCCGTCCAACGATACCAGTTCGCGTCCGGTCTCCATGGCCGACGTCGCCCGCGCTGCTGGCGTTTCGCAGCAGACGGTTTCGCGCGTCGCCAACGGCTTGCCCAACGTCAACGAGCAGACGCGCCAGCGCGTGCAGGCCGCTATGCAAGAGCTCGGCTTTCGTCCGAGTTATGCCGGTCGCTCGCTGCGCGACGGCCGTTACCATTCGGTCGGCCTGTGCGTCAACGATGTCACCAAGTTTGGTAACCTCTCAATGATCGACGGCATCGCCAGCGCTGCTCGCGAGCATAATTGCGCCATCACGCTGGTCGAGATGTCCAAGACCGAGGAGTTTTCGCTTGCCGAGGCCACGCGTCGTATGGCTGCGCTGCCCGTGGACGGCATCATTATCGGCATGAGTCGCATGGCACCCGATTTTGAGACGTTTGATCCACTGCCGGGCATTGGCACGGTCATCGTTACCATGTACGCGCATCCGCGCGTGACCACGGTCGATTCCGACCATTACGGTTGCTCGCTGCTGCTTATGGATCACCTGTTTGAGCTTGGCCACGAGCAGATTCGCTATATCGGCGGCCCGTCATTCTCGGTGGACGAGCAGTTCCGCCGCGCCGGTTGGCAAGACGCGCTCGAGCGCAGACATATCGAGCCGGCAGAACCGCTCGAGGGCGACTGGTCTGCCAACAGCGGCTACGAGGCCGGCAGGTATCTGGCAGAGCACGACCGCACCATGACGGCGATCTATGCGGCAAACGATCAGATGGCAAATGGTGCCATCGCTGCGCTGCGCGATAGCGGCCTACGCGTGCCCGAGGACGTGAGCGTGGTGGGTGTCGACGATTCGCTCGATGATTTTGTCGCGCACAACGAGCTCACGACCGTGCGGTTCGATCTGCATCAGCGCGGACGCGAGGTGTTTGAGCATGCAGTTCCCAAGGAGGGGACGCCGGGCAAAACCGTTGCGATCCGTATTCCGGGCCAGCTCATCGTCCGACATAGCGCGGCGGCTCCGCGTGCATAGTTTGTGCAGGTAAACGGCACGTTGCTGCGCTTCAATAACAAATGGTAAGGATGCCGGCAGATAGCTGTTGGGGTGCAGCCGAGTGCTATGATAGACGGGTTCTTTTGTCTATCTAGGAGGCTTTGCCTGATGGAGATCACCAAGGATATCCGCTACGTTGGTGTCGACGATCACGACATCGACCTGTTCGAGGGCCAGTACGACGTGTCCGAGAACGGTATGGCATACAACAGCTACGTTATCTTGGGCGAGAAGATCGCTGTCGCCGATTCGGTCGACGGCGGTTTTGTCGACGAGTGGCTCGGCAACATCGAGACCGTGCTCGATGGCCGCACGCCCGATTACCTGGTCGTTCACCACATGGAGCCCGATCACTCCGCTGGCATCTCCGCCTTTATGGAGCGCTATCCCCAGGCCCAGATTGTGGCCAGCATGGGCGCCTTCCGCATGATGGTCAACTACTTTGGCACCGATTATCCCGAGCGCAAGATGGTCGTCAAAGAGGGCGACGTGCTCGACCTGGGCGGTCACAGCCTGACCTTCGTCGGCGCCCCCAATGTGCACTGGCCCGAGGTACTCTTTTCCTACGAGGCCACCGACAAGGTGCTCTTTAGCGCTGACGGCTTTGGCAAGTTCGGCGCCAACGACATCGAGGATCCGGAAGGGTGGGCCTGCGAGGCGCGCCGTTACTACTTTGGTATCGTCGGCAAGTTCGGCAAGTTTGTGCAGGCCGTGCTCAAGAAGGCTGCCAATCTGGACATCCAGATCATCTGCCCGCTCCACGGCCCCGTGCTGGCCGAGAACCTGGGCTACTACCTCGACACCTACAACACCTGGTCGAGCTATCAGCCCGAGGACGAGGGCATCACGATTGCCTACGCGAGCGTCTACGGCCATCTGAAGGCTGCCGTCGAGGAGCTCGCCGCGGCACTCGAGGCTCGCGGCCAGAAGGTCTCCGTCTTCGACCTGGCTCGCGACGACATGGCCGAGGCCGTTGAGGACGCGTTCCGCTACGACCGTCTAGTGCTCGCCTCCATCACTTATCAGGGCGAGATCTTCCCGTTCATGAGCACCTTCATCCACACGCTCGCCGAGCATGCCTACCAGAACCGCACCGTTGCGCTCGTCGAGGCCGGCTCCTGGGCACCCGCAGCTGCCAAGGTTATGACCAAGGAGCTCGAAGGCATGAAGGACATCACCCTGACGCAGAACAAGGTGACCGTCCTGGGTTCGCTCAACGACGCATCGCGCGCCCAGATCGAAGCTCTCGCCGACGAGCTGTCCAAGTAACAACGCGCTCGCTTCTACCGCCAAAACCACCACAAAGGTGCCTGTCCCCTTTGTGGTGGTTTTTGCTTTTAGTCGAAGAGGACGGTTGGTTCTGCTGTCGGCCGTTCGCTCAAAGAACTCAAGCATGCTCAAGGAACTCAAAGATGCTCAAAAAAATCAAGGAGGCTCAAAGAAATCAAGGGCTGTAGGGCATAATGGAATTACGTGAGTTCAAAGGAGGTTTTATGGCGGCGGCGACAGCGTACAGGCAGGCAAATCCGTTCACGCCGATGTTTGGACGTGTACCGGCATACATGGCCGGCCGTGAGCAAATCATTGATGATATGGTGCTGGCGTTTGAAAGCGCCGATTCCGACCCCAACCTATGCTCGATTTTCTACGGCGCGCGCGGGACGGGCAAAACGGCCCTTTTGGCATATCTGTCATACCGCGCCCAGCAAGAAGGCTGGATTACGGCGAATGTGACGGCTTCGGACGGGATGCTCGAAGACATTCTGCAGCGCCTCAACGAATCGGCCGCCCATCTGATCGAAAAGCCCGCTTCTAGGCGTGTGAACAGTGTTGGGATTGCCTCCATAGGAAGTATGAGCTGGGAAAACGTTGATATTGAATTTGAGGGCGCCAACTGGCGTACTAAGATGAACGCTCTGTTTGCTCAGCTTGAAGCGACTGGCACCGGGGTACTTATCGCCGTTGACGAAGTTGATGCATCGTTTGCTCAAATGACGGAGCTCGTTACCACCTACCAACATTTTGTGAGCGAGAACAAAAAGGTAGCTTTGCTTATGGCGGGGCTGCCGTTTCGCGTGCTGGCGTTGCTGACGGGAAAATCGACATCGTTTCTTCGTCGCGCTGCCCAGCATTCGCTGGGATCTATTTCGCCGACTGAGGTAAAAGAAGCGTTCCGGCTGACGATTGAAGACGGTGGCAAATCGATTTCCGATGAGGCGGTCGACCGTGCTGCCGAGGCAATTGATGGTTTTCCATTTATGTTCCAGTTGGTGGGATATCGGGCGTGGAACGCTTCGCGCCAGGCGGCTGAGGTTTCCCTTGAAGACGTCGAACGCGGCGCGAAGCTTGCGCAAGAGGAGCTCGAATCGCGCGTTTTTGCCTCGACTGCGGCGGAACTTTCACAGGGGGACTTGGATTTCCTTCGTGCAATGAATCCGGAGGGGACAACGACCAGGCAAGAATTGGCTGCGAGGCTTAAGAAAAGCTCCGGTTCGATTTCGACGTATAAAAAACGTCTGATTGAGGCAGGAGTGATTGAAGAACCCCTACAGGGACGTTTTGAGTTTGCGCTGCCGGGCTTCGGTCAATATGTAGCGTCTCTTTGTTAGAAGGTCGCTTCTGCGAAGACCGTTTCGTATCCAACTGTCTCAACCTGTAGCATCTGGGTGGCTAAATCGACTCTATCTGTTACAGATTTAGATTAAGGGCGGGGGTCGAGCGGGACTATCTCAATCTGTAACAGTTAGCCGGCTTTTAGGGGTCCAGTTGTTACAGATTGAGACAAACTGGCGGAGCGAACCGCCGTGCCGCTCAAACCACCACAAAGGTGCCCTTTGTGGTGGTTTGAGATTTCGGGACCCAGTTATTTACGCTAGCGATAGTTTTCCCACATCGGCAGAGGGAAGAGGACGTCCTCGAATTTGGCCCATTCTGCTTTGTAATCGATTTCGTCTGGACGGGCGAGCCAACGACCTTCGAGACCGTACATGGCGGCAAGGGCACACGAGAGCGTCTCTTCGGCATCGACGCCGTTGGGTACCGACCATGCCGGGACCCAAGATGGGTGGGTTGCCTCGCGTGAATAGTTGTTGAAATACTCGTGCATCGGACTTTCGGGTGACATCGCCTCGGTGTTGAGGGTTTGAAACAGCATGACGAGCTCGGGCTGGTTGGCGTTCTCTGCGACGATCAATCGCAGATACTCGGGTATTTTCGGCTTCTGCCCCTCAAAGGCACCGCCGGGCGCAAACAGCGTGAGGTAGTCATCGATATCAGAACTTTGCTTGTAATAATGCTGGATAACTTCGAGCAAAAGGCCCTGTTTATTGCCCACATAGTGAAGCACGCCTGCTTGGGTGATTCCCACCTCGTTTGCGACGGCCTGGAGCGACATGCCGTTGTAGCCGCGTGCGTTAATAATCTTGACGGCGGCGAGCACAATCTGCTCAAGGCGCTCCTGCGCGGCATTGCTGCGCCTCGAGGCCGTTCGGACCGATTTCTTCTCTTGATCGTTGTTCATGAAAATCCATATCTCATGTATCGGCGCCCGTCGGCCCCGTACTGCTCTTGCTTCACTCGATGCTAGACCAACTTGCCTCGAATAAGACGGTGCAATGAAGCTGTCAACAAAAGTAAACACCGTTTAAACGGCAAAATCGACCGTTCATCCCAATTACCACTTACTAACCACTAAGTAACCGTTGTGGAGGGCTATTATGCAAATCGAAGAAGTTACTTACTATTCAGTAAGTAAACTTCGAGCAGTTCACGGCGGCGTACCCCATATCGCGTCCGTTAGGGGTGGCGTTTCGACCCCTTTTACGCCACCCTGATTCCGTGAACTGTACAGGCAACATCTTTGAAGGGAGAACTGTCAAAATGGCAACCCAAACGTCAACGGCGATTGATCCCAACGCCATTGCCCCCGACACCGGTAGGCCCATGACCAAAACCGAGACATGGCGCTTCATGATCGGCTTTATCATCTTCGGAATCATGTGGATGATGTCGGGCACGATCGGCTCCAACGTCTTGTTCCCCGAGCGCTTTAACGGCCTTAACATCGGCCAGCCCGAGGCGATTCTCGCGGCGATGAACTCGGTCGGCTCGATCTTCGCCCTGTTCTCGAATCTTGTTTTTGGCGCACTTTCCGACCACTGCCACAGCCGCTTTGGCAAGCGCACGCCGTTTATCGTTGTCGGCGGCTTTATCTGCGGCTGCGCCTTCTGGAGCACTTCGGTTGCCACCACGCTTCCTATGATCGTCGCCTCCTGGTGTGTGCTGCAGATTGGTCTTAACTGCATGCTTGCTCCCGCTGTTGCCGTGCTTTCCGACCGTATTCCGCTTAACAAGCGCGGTACGCTCTCCGCTTTCTATGGCGGCGGTGCAACGGCTGGTCAGTCTATCGGCACCATCATCGGTACGCAGTTCCTCTCCAACCCGGTGCCCGGCTTTATTATCGGTACAGTTTCTTGGTTCCTGACCGGCATCCTTGCCACCATTATTTGGCCGCGCGAGAAGTCTGCCACGCTTGCCGAGGGCGAGCAGTCCGAGAAGCTCAACCTCAAGTCGCTGCTGCTCATGTTCGTTCCGCCCACCAAGAACTGCCGCGACTTCTACCTGGCACTCTTTGGCCGCCTTCTCCTCATCTTTGGTTACTTCTGTATCAACGGCTATCAGCTATACATCCTCGAGAAGTACATCGGTCTTCCAGTGGCAGAAGCCGGCGCGGTCCTTTCGAGTATGTCCGTCGTGATCATGGTCGTGTCGCTTGTCGCCTCGCTCACCTCGGGCGCCATCTCCGACAAGATCGGCCGTCGCAAGCCCATCATCCTCGTTGCAACGATCATGATGTGCACTGGTATCGCCCTGCCCTGGCTGCTTAAGTCCGTTGCTGGCATGTACGGCTTCGCTCTGCTGGCCGGTCTTGGCTACGGCATCTATTCTTCCGTGGACCAGGCGCTCAATGTCGACGTCCTGCCCGATAAGGAGAATGCCGGCAAGGACCTGGGTATCCTCAACATCGCCAACACCATCGGCCAGATTCTCGGCCCCATCGTGACTTCGGCAATTGTTGTCGCCACCGGTTCCTACTTCATGGCGTTCCCGATCTCCATCGTGCTCATCGCCGTGGGCTATGTGTTCATCATGCTCATCAAGAGCGCCAAGTAATCCGCCACTCTCTTTCCTTCCGTCGGGCAGCGTTCACGTTGCCCGACGGACTCCGACTATTCAATCGCTTAACTTGGAGGCGTTATTATGACCACCGTCGAGCAGTACAAGGTGTTTAAGCTCGAGCTCGCAGGCACTGCGGCCGGCAATCCCTATGTCGAGGTCGAGCTGTCGGCACACTTCGATCGCGCGGACGGCATGGACAGCTTTGAGGTCCGTGGCTTCTACAAGGGTGACGGCAACTATGGAATCAACTTTATGCCTGAGAGTGCCGGCGTCTGGAACTACGTGGTGAGTTCCAATGACCCCGCGCTCGATGGTGCCGCCGGCTCCTTTGAGGCCACGCCTGCCACGGGCGACAACCATGGTCGTGTTCTGCTGGCAAAAGATGTGCTTGCCCACAATGTTCCGTTCATTACCGACGAAGATTTCAATTTTGCGTACGAGGACGGCACACGCTACCTGCCCTTCGGCACCACTTGCTATGCGTGGACCAATCAAGATGCCGAGCTGCAGGAGCAGACGCTTCAGACGCTCGCCACAGCGCCCTTTAACAAAATCCGCATGTGTGTCTTCCCCAAGTTTTACGACTATAACGTCGAGGATCCGGCGATGTATGCTTACGAGGGCGAGAAGGGCGGCTTTGACCATTACCGCTTCTACGAGCCGTTTTGGGAGAACCTCGAGCACCGCATTGAACAACTTGACGAGCTGGGCATCCAGGCGGACCTTATCGTTTTGCACCCGTATGATAAGCCCGAGGACTGGGGTTTCTCTCGCATGACGCGCGAGGAGGATGTCTTCTACCTGGCGTATGTGGCTCGCCGTTTCTCGGCATACAAGAACATCTGGTGGAGCCTCGCCAATGAGTGGGACCTTATGCCGTGGAAGCCGGCTGAGGACTGGGACCGCTATGCCCGCATCATCATGGCGAACGACCCGTATGGACACTTGCGCAGCATCCACAATTGCCGCGAGATCTTTGACCACAGCCATCCGTGGATTACGCACGTGAGCTACCAGAGGTGCGACCTCAAAAACACAGCAGAGGACGTCACCATGCTGCGCGCGCAGTATAGCAAGCCGGTTCTGATCGACGAGGTCGGCTATGAGGGCAATATCAACTGGGGCTGGGGCAACCTTACGGCCCAGGAGCTCGTCCGTCGTTTTTGGGAGGGCAGTCTGCGCGGCGGTTATGTCACGCATGGCGAGACCTACGTCGACCGCGGTCCCAAGCTTTGGTGGGCACATGGCGGCGAGCTCTTTGGTGAGTCGCCCGACCGCATCGGTTTCTGCCGCCGCTTTATGGAGGCACTGCCGGATGA
Source organism: Coriobacteriaceae bacterium (assembly GCA_025992855.1). NCBI lineage: Bacteria > Bacillati > Actinomycetota > Coriobacteriia > Coriobacteriales > Coriobacteriaceae > Coriobacteriaceae bacterium. Next base: position 16,121 of record DAJPGB010000001.1, on the reverse strand, counting down.
TTTTGATTGGGTGCCCGACGAGATCGGCGTCCTCGATGGTACGTTTACCTGGGACGTTACCTGCATGTCCAACGACCATGGCCGCGGGACTGCCGATGTTGTTATGTACTTTGGCTTTAATCGCCCGGCGTATCGAGAGTTCGAGGGCGCTGAGGGCAAGCGTTATACCGTCGACGTGATTGACACGTGGAACATGGCCGCCGAGACGCTCGAGGGCACTTTCGAGGGTAAGTTCCGTATCGATCTGCCGAGCCGTCAGTACATGATGCTGCGTATTCGCGAGGCAAAGACCGAGCGGTAGAGACAATCTCAGACGAGACTAGCCAATGCCGAGACGGTTTCCGTTCCGGCATTCGGCATTTGAGGATGCAGATAAGAGGAGTAGGACTTGAAAGAGTACTTTGGTATCGACGTGGGCGGTACGGCGGTCAAATGGGCTGTGTTGGGCGAGGATTTTTCTATCCACGCGCGTGGAAGCCTGCCGACTGGTTTTACCACAGCCGAAGAGACGGTCGAATCTCTGATTGGGCTCGTTGAACCGTACCTCAACCGTGTTTCGGCCGTGGGCGTGAGCGCTCCGGGCGGCATCTATGAGGGCGATCTTGACGGCACGATTCATCGTGGCGGATCGCTCACCTATATGGATGGATGTCCCCTTGGAAAAATCATGCGCGAGCGCTTGGGCGTACCCGTCGCCGTTAATAATGACGGCAAGTGCTGCGCTCTGGGTGAATACGCGGCGGGAGCGCTGCGCGGCGCGCGGTTTGGCGTCGTGCTCGCTATCGGCACTGGTATCGGCGGCGGCATCGTCATCGACGGAAAGGTGCTTCGCGGCGCGCATTGCTTTGCGGGCGAATTTAGCTTCTTGCGCAACGATGTGGCGCGTCCGGCGAGCATGGAAAGTACCTTTGCCGGTACGGGCGGATGGCGTGCGCTTCGCGACGCGGCGGTTGCCGAAAAGGGGCTGCCGGAGGACTCTCCCGTAGATGGGCGTCGAGTGTTCGAATGGATTGAGTCCGGCGATGCTGATGCTCAGCGTGCGCTTGACCGCTATGCGCGCACCTTCGATGCGCAGCTTGTTAATCTTCAGGCTGTGATTGATCCCGAGGTATTTGTTATTGCGGGCGGTATTTCCTGCCATCCGGAGCTTATCGACGCCCTGCGCAAGCAGATGCCCGTCGCGCTTGCGGGGTACGAGGGCGGCCTCGCCGGTATTCCCGAGCCGCGGATTAAGGCCGCGCAGCTCGGCAACGATGCTAACTTGGTTGGCGCAGTCCAGGAGGCCATGCGTTTGCAGTAGTTGCAACATAAACCACCACAAAGGTGCCCTTTGTGGTGGTTTTTACATTTAGGCGCGGGCGAGGAAGAGGGCTGGGACGTCGGCATCGGTGGCCTCGGCGATTGAGGTGGCAACGGCGCCTTCGGGGTCACGGTCCATCACGATGGTGTCGACATCGGCAAGTTCGGCGAAGCGGTACATGCCGCGTCCGTTGACCTTGCTTGCGTCCATCAGAGCGACGCCTCGGCGTGCGGCGGCGATCATAGCCGTTTTGGTTTCGGCCATCTGCGGAAAGTCGGTGGTAAAGCCGCAACCCGGGACAAAGGCGCCAGGGCACATGATGGCGAGGTCGGCGTGAATCATCTGCAGCGCCTGCATGGTGAGCGGACCGTACAGATAACGGTGCCCTTTGCGCAGCGCGCCGCCCAGCATGACGACGTCGACCGAGGGCATGCTCTCGTCGATGTAATCAGCGATCGTAATGTCTGCCGTGATGACGGTGATGCCGTCGCGTTGGTCGAGCAGGCGGACAAATTCGAGCGCGGTGGTGCCCGAGTCGACGAGGAGCGTGTCGCCGTCGTTGACGAGTTCTATGGCGCTTTGGGCGATGGCCTGCTTGGCGGCAACGTTGACGTTGATGCGCCGATCCTGCGTGGAGACGGTCAGGCGTTTGTGGAGCGACACGGCGCCACCGTGCGTGCGGCGCAGTTTGCCGGACTCAGCGAGGGCGTCCAGATCAGCGCGAGCGGTGACAGAGGACACGCCAAAGGTCTGGGCGATTTCTGCCACCTGCACCGAGGCATTATGCTCGAGCATTTCCATGATGGCGGCACGGCGTTCGTCGGCAAAAGCTCGGGTTGCAACTTGGGCCATGGTAGCTCCATTCTCAGCAAAATTTGCAGGAATTGTGTTGAGTCCATTTTCGTTCATTTTCTTTTTGAGTAAGAAAACGCCTTTCGAATACTTATCTTTTCTATAAAAGAAAGGCAATCAAGGCTCAAAACTCAATATCGAACACGTGCGCCCGGCACAAACCCTTCCGTTTGCTTTTCAAAATTTAGGGTCTTGCCCTGCGGAGCGACGGTATCTCGCACATTCACACCCGCCGAATTTCATACAATGAGCGCAGTAAAACGCAAGGTAAAACGCCTTGCGGACACGTACGCCCGATGTCCAGATGCGGGCGAGGGAGAGGAGCAAACGCTCATGGCACTTGTTACCACCGAAAAGATGCTCAAGGACGCTCAGGCCGGCCACTACGCCGTCGGCGCGTTCAACGTCGAGAACCTCGAGTTTGTTATGGCTGTTCTGGCCGCTGCCGAGGAGACCAAGTCCCCCGTCATCATGCAGACCACCCCGGGCACCATCAAGACTGCTGGCCTGGATTACTTCTACGGCATGGTCAAGGCTGCCGCCGAGCGCGCTTCCGTGCCCGTCGCCCTGCACCTCGATCACGGCGATGGCTATGACCGCTGCATGCAGGCCTTCCGCACTGGCTACACCTCCGTCATGATCGACGGTTCGCACGAGTCCTTCGAGGACAACATCGCCCTGACCAAGTCCGTCGCCGACGCTGGCCGCGCCATGGGCGTGCCCGTCGAGGCCGAGCTCGGCAAGGTTGGCGGCAAGGAGGACGACGGTCCCGCGGTTGAGGGCGAGAGCCCCTACACCGACCCCGCCGAGGCCAAGGAGTTCGTCGAGCGCACTGGCTGCACCTCCCTCGCTATTGGCGTTGGCACCAGCCACGGCGTGTACACGAGCGATCCGCACATCGAGCAGTCCGTGGTCAAGGCCATCCGCGACGCCGTCGACGTGCCGCTGGTCCTGCACGGCACCTCCGGTGTGCCCGATGAGCAGGTTGCCGAGGCCGTGAAGAACGGCATCTGCAAGGTCAACTATGCCACCGAGCTGCGTCAGGCCTACACCAAGGGCTTCATGGCCTACATGGCTGAGAACCCCGCCTGCTTCGATCCCAAGAAGCCGGCCAAGGAGGGCATGCGCGAGATCACCGAGCTGGTTAAGATTCGCATGACCAACCTCAACTCTGTGGGCAAAGCAGAGTAACAGCAAGGGTACTCCTACTCGCTACATTTCCCGGGGAGGGACGAGGGCTTAGTTCCCCAATCGTCCTCGGGCATGCAAAAAGCCTCGCTGCGCACTTCGTGCGGCGAGGCTTTTTGCCCCCTGCGGAAAGATTGGGGAACTAAGCCCTCGTCCCTCCCAAGTTGATCTTCTCGAGGCCGTCGCCCTTGTGGCGTTAGGGCGGAAAATAATAAGAAGTATTCGCGCTGCGGAATGATTTTGGAAACTAAGTACGGGACCCGCCCAAACCGTCCTGCTCAATCGCCCTTGTGGCGTTGGGGGCTGATAGGGTCGGGCGCGGAGGTTACTTGGTTGTTAGGGTTAGTAGATCGTTGGGGGTTTTGAGGTTGTAGGTGGCGTTTGGGATGTCTTGGTGTGATCCCCATGCTGCTCGGGCAAAACTGACCCCTGCTGAAGTTGCGCATTGTTCGTCGTAGACGGTGTCGCCAACGTAGACGACGTTGCCAGGATTCGCGCCCGTACGCCGGAGATATTCGAGCATGGGAGCGGGTGCGGGTTTGTGTTCGGTTGTGTCTTCGACAAGGATGATGTGCTCAAAATACGTATCGAAACCAAGGGGTGCTATTTCTTCTGCGTATTCGTCGCGCGCACGTGAGGAGACGATGCCAAGATTGCAACCGTTATCGGCGAGTTTTGCGATGACTTCAAGCAAACCTGGAAAAACGCTGATGGTGCTTTTAAAGCTGGCGGCAACGTGGCACCAGCGATCCAACGTTGCTTGCGAGTAGATTCCAAGTTTCTCAAGAGCATCCTTGCCGGGTATGCCGAGGGCAAATTCAAGCTCGTTTCGGGGGAGCGTTTTGCCGGTCTCTTCTTGGACTATCTGGGCAAGCGATGACAGAACGCTTTCTTCTGTATCTGCCAATGTTCCATCAACGTCAAACACGACATGGTCGAATTGTTTCATGGCATTCCTTTCTCTCATCTGTCTGATAGTGTGGGACAGGTGAGGTGGAAGCGCTAGCGTTATTTCTGCCCTGTAGTATCGAAATTCTGCCTCATGGCTCGATACTCAGAAGGGGTGCAACCAATTTGTTCCTTGAATACCTGCCCAAGGTGGCTCGCCGTTGCAAAGCCGCATTGGTGAGCGATCGTCTGTACCGTTCGCGTGGTGTGCGTCAAGAGCGTGCAAGCGCGGGTGATGCGGTATGCGCGTAGATACGCGGCCGGGGTTGTTCCCGCGCAAGCTTTGATGGTGCGATAACAATCTCTTTCGCTGATGCCGACCGCGGACGCAATTTGGGGAACATCTATGCTGTCTGCATAGTGTGTGCGGATGTAGTCCAGAATTTCCCTGAACCGAAGTTCACGGCTGGTCATCCAAGAGGCGTCGTCGGAGGAAAAGAGCGGTTCAGCTTTGGCATAGATCTGAATCCAGAGTTCGGACAGGCTATTTCGAAGCGCCATCTCGTTCTGCGGCTGTTGAAGATCGTGGTTAAAGGAGCTCTTCAGCAAATCGATAAAGGGCATATCGTCGGGGTTGGTGGGCGACCATTTGAGTACATCGACGCCTCGACATTGTAGTAAAGGATTGATGTAGCGCTTTTGAAGGCGTCCCGCGGGATCGCCAAGCATTGACGGCTGAAAAATATGCAACAGTTGAATTGCTGGCGCCGAATTGGGTGATTGCAGGGTGCTGTGCAAAACGCCGCCGTTGATAAAGCCGGCGGACCCTTCCTCAAAGCGCATGTGCTCATGTGCTGCACGCGTGCGATAGTCAATTGTCCCCTGCTCCATGTAGAAAAGCTCGACTTCGGAATGCCAGTGCCAGGGGACGGAATTGCCCGGATAGCGAGCGAATTCTGCGCGTTCGGCAATATAGGGCCAGTCTTCGGCGGTCTCGGGAAACGCTTCCTCGCGTCCTCCGCGGTGCAATTCTATGTGATCCATGTTTCGCATGGCATCAGCATAAAGCGCGATGGGCTTAGATTGCCCTTGCCTGTTCGGGGAACGCCTTGTCTAGGGATGCTTGGAGCTTTTCGAACGATGCTCGCAAGTTGAGGCTCTGATTAGTTGAGCGTTTGGCTTTTGTGGTGGGGGAGTCGAGGAGGCCGTCTCTCTGTGTCGGGGGGAAGGAGAAAAGGTTTGCATGTTTTAGGGATGGCTGCTGTGCTGCGTCATTGGAAGAATGCATGCTTATGCGGCCTCCTCGATGTCCACCAAAAGGGTGCGCACGGGGTGTGCTGCTAGGTCCCGTGCGTTGGCAGTATTATGCCGCGGTCGTTGCAAAGAAGCGCTAAAGAAAGGCTTAATGAGGTTTGCAATTATGATGAAACCGCAGGTCAGAGCTATCAGATAACACCTTTGAAAGGTTTTGAGCTTAAGGGCTTTCTAAGGTTTGTGGCGCGGATGTGGCGCGGGCGTGCGGGGCCTGTGAATGGCTCGTTTTAGCGCTGCGGCTCTGCGGCGCGCACCTGCTCGATAACCTTTTCCATCGTGGCGTCGATGCGGTCCTTTTTGAGCTCGCATTCCCAGATGGTTATGGGTGTCCAGCCCATTTCGGTGAGCGCTGCCACAGCGGCGTGGTCACGCTCGACGTTGCGGCGGAACTTTGCTTCCCAAAACTCAACATTGCGCTTGGGCTGACTCGGATTGCACTTGGGGCAGCGGTGCCAAAAGCAGCCGTTGACGAAGATGGCGATCTTGCGTCCGGGGAAGGCGATGTCGGGCTTGCCGGGAACCTTCCATTCCAAGCGATAGCCCGTAAGGCCCGCGGCGCGCAGGCGCTGGCGTACGAGCAGCTCGGGCTTGGTGTTGGCGCGCTTGTTGCCCTTCATGGACTTTTTGATGGCGGCGCGACGGCGCACTAGTTCACGCTCGTCGGCGGAGAGGTCCGAGGTGTCGATGCCGTCGAGCAAGCCGGGTTTGGTGCGCTTTTTGGAGCGGCGCTTGGTTTTGCGCTTGGGCTTGGTGGTGGGCTCGTCGGTCGTGTTGGGCGCGGCGTCATCGGCGGCGCTTGCCTCAAACCGGTCTTCCTTCAGCTCAATCAGGGCATCGATCAGCCCCTTGTCGGCGGGCATCCACTCAACGGTGGCAAGCGAGGTGCGTGGAATCCAGCGGATATCGAGCTGGCGGTCGTGTTTCTGGGGCTCGCCGGACTCATCGGCCAGCGAGCAGTAATAGCACTCCATGGAGAGATGGAAATCGGGGTAGTCGTACTCAACGGTATAGAAATCGCGCAGGTTGGTGACCTTTACCTGCAGCTCTTCCATAAGCTCGCGGCGCACGGCATCCTCGGGCGTCTCGCCGCGCATGAGCTTGCCGCCCGGGAACTCCCAAAGCCCCTGCATGTCGCCGTAGCCGCGCTGCACGGCAAGCAGCTCGTCAGATCCTTCCTTGCGAATGATCCCAGCGGCAACATGAACAGTCTTCAACAGGAGTCCTCTCTCAACATCAACACGTGGCAGGGTAGCTACCCCTACCTTACACAACGGTAAGGCAAGCGTAAGCCATATCGATGGTAGCCGACTCGTCTTCTTGCGACTATAGATGCCGTAGACTAATCGCAAGAAAGGACTCGGTATGCAAACCACGCACATGGCGACCCCGGTACTGGAGGTCGCGCATCTCGAAAAGGTATATGGAGCGCTGGGCAACGTGACCCGCGCGCTCAACGACGTCAGCTTTACTGTCAACCGCGGCGAATTTGTTGGCATCATGGGCGCCTCGGGCTCGGGCAAGTCGACGTTGCTCAACTGCGTCTCGACCATCGATAGCGCCACGAGCGGCACCATCCGCATCAACGGGCAGGACGTTACGCGCATGAAGCAGGCCAAGCTCTCGCAGTTCCGCCGCGAGGAGCTCGGCTTTATCTTCCAGGATTCCAACCTGCTCGATACGCTCACGGCACGCGAGAACATCGCCCTGCCGCTCACCATCGCGCGCACAAACTCGGCCGAAATCTCGACCCGCGTGCAGGATGTGGCCGCGCGTCTGTCTATTAGCCAGGTGCTCGACAAGTACCCCTACCAGATGTCTGGCGGCCAGCAGCAGCGCGTTGCCGCGGCTCGCGCGCTCGTCACCGATCCCACTATGATTATGGCCGACGAGCCCACCGGCGCCCTCGACTCCAAAAGCGCCCGCCTGCTGCTCGAGAGCCTAGAGGCCCTCAACCGCCGCCTGCGCGCCACCGTGCTCATGGTTACGCACGACAGTTTTGCCGCCAGCTACACGAGCCGTGTACTGTTTATTCGCGACGGCAAGATCTTCACCGAGTTGCGCCGCGGCGACACCGACCGCCGAGAGTTCTTCGACCGCATTATGGAGGTCGTTGCCATGATGGGCGGTGAGGGCTCCGATGCTCTGTAAACTCGCTTGGGGCAACGTCCGCCGCGCCGGCCGCGACTACCTCGTCTACCTTTTGACGCTCACCCTGGGCGTCACGGTCTTCTATGCCTTTAACACCATCTCGATGCAGGTCGACATCGCCGGAATCGATGAAGAGGGCTTGGCACAGGTTATGGGCAGCATGCTCGGCTACCTGACGTACTTTTTGGCCGGTGTCATGGCCTTTTTGATGGTGTATGCCAATAACTTCATCATGAAACGCCGCAAGAAGGAGTTTGGCCTGTACCAGGTGCTCGGCATGGGGCGCGGGCGCGTCGCCACGATCATGGCGCTCGAGACCGTGATAGTATCGGTTGTGGCCTTTGTCGTCGGCATTGTGCTGGGTGTGGGACTCTCCCAGCTCATGACATTCTTTACGGCCTCGCTCTTTAAGACACAGATCGCCAATTTCCACTTCTTTTTCTCGGTGCATGCGTTCAACCTGACCCTTGCCTGCATGCTCGTAATGTTTGTGCTTACGCTACTGCTGAACCTTCGTGCCGTGCGCCGTACCAAACTCATCGAGCTTATGGGTGCCGAGCGTCGCAACGAGAGCATCAAGACACGCAACCCCTGGATCGCGATTGCCATCTTTGCCGTGGGCGTGGTGCTTGTGGGCGTGGCCTATTACCGTCTGCTACGTGATGGGTTCCCGCTAACCGCGACGGACAGCAAGCTGCAAGAGGCTATGAACCAGTTTGGCATTACGACCGCTATGGTTACAGTGGGCACCTTTGCCCTGTTCTGGGGACTCTCGGGCATGCTTATCAAGCTGTTGCAGAGCCTGCGCAGCGTGTATTGGCGCGGCCTCAATATGTTTACCGTGCGTCAGCTTTCGGCCAAGGTCAATACGGTGTGCTTTTCGATGGGCGTCATCGCGATGATTCTGTTTTTGGCCATTACCTCGGTGACCTGCGGTATGTCGATTGCCAATGTGATGAACGAGAATCTGGAGCGCTATAACCCTGTTGACGTGTCTCAGACGTATGTCTATTACACGCCCGAAACGCTCGACTACTACAAGGAGTATGTCAATCCGTCTGAGGCCGATCGCATGGTGCTGGCCGATGCAACGGTCGATTTGTACGCTGCATGGCATGGCGATCGTAAAGATCCCGATAACGTTGCAGACGGTATTAAGGGCAAGTCGGCGGACAACAACGACGAGACCGGCAAGAAGGTCAATATCGCCGATGTTGCCGGTGAGCATGTGCAGATCGATTCGTATCTGAGTTATCCGCTTGGCGGCTCGGGCCCCTCGGTGGTGGCGGGTGAGATGTGCAAGGCCATGGGCGAAAAGCTTCCCAAGGCGCTCGAGGGAAGCAACGCCGATGCGATGGGTCTGTATGTGACGCCGGCGAGCCAGTACAACAAACTGCGCCAGATGATGGGCGAGGAGCCGGTGAGCATTGGCCGCGACCAGTATCTGCTCACGTGTGATATGGGCGGTGAGCTGGGCGACCTGTACACCAAGTATATGGCTGGCGGCCATGCCCTAACCTTGGGCGGGCATACGCTCAAGCCCGCAACCGATAAGTCGGACGAGGACACGGCGGCCATCGCCAACTCGGCGATGGGCAGCAATCCCGGTACCGTGGTCGTAGCCGATGAGCTGCTGTCCCAGCTTAAACTGCAACCGTATTCCAGTAATCTGCTCGTTAATTACAAACAGGGTATGGATACGACCGAGGCAGACGAGAGCATTAAATACACCTTGCTCGACAATCTGCTCGTTGACGGCAAGGAGCCGGGGTCATGGGGAGTCTTCATCACGCGTTCCGAGATGTACACGCAAGCAGCGCAGATGAACGGCATGATTAGCTATCTGGCCATCTACATTGGCTTTGTACTGGTCGTTGCGTGCGCGGCAATCCTATCGATCCAGCAGCTCTCCAATGTGGCCGACGGCAGCCGCAGCTATCGTGTGCTGGCACAGATCGGCTGTGACGACCGCCAGATTCGCCATTCGGTGATGGCGCAGCAAGCGGTATTCTTCCTGTTCCCGCTGGCAGTGGGCTTGGCGCACTCCTTTGTGGCGCTCAAGGTGATCATCGAGCTGGTGAGCATTTTCGGAAATATGAGCATAGGCGGCACCGTGGGCCTCACCTGCGCGATCTTCCTGGCAGCCTATGGTGGTTACTTCCTGGTGACCTACCTCATGAGCACCGGCATGGTACAAGCCGCCATCGCCACCCGCTACAGCGAGTAACAAGCGGGCAAAACCGTCGCAAAATCAGAGCGAATAACCGCCGCGAAGGGAGTCCAGCTCCCTTCGCGGCGGTATTTTGCGTATCTAGAGCATCTCAGATGCAAGTGAGTAGGCTTTTTTGGATCTGCCGAGCACATCGCGGCAAGTGCTCAATAAAATCGCAGGTCAGGGCTGTGGCGTTTTGAGGTGTGCTCGGCATCCCGCCAAAAGCCTACTCACTTGGTTTTACTGCTAGAAAACCGCCGCGAGGGAAAGTAGCTCCCTCGCGGCGGTTTTTGGCGTTTGCCCAGATAAAACCTGCCAAAATAAACCTGTCCCTTTTTGGCAGGTTATCGCTTCCAAAAGTGGAGGATGAGCGTCGTGCGGTTTTGCTGTTCGGTTTTGACCAGGATGTTGTGGATGTGGGTCTTGACGGTGCCCACGGCAAGGAATAGCTCGTCAGCGATCTCTTGGTTCGATTTGCCCAGTACGACCAGACGCATAACTTCGGTCTCACGGTTGGAGAGCTTGTAGGCGTTGCGATAGAAGGGCATCTGCTCTTCGATGTGTCGATCAAGATCGCTGACGTTCTTTTCCTCGGGCGCCTCCTGCATGCGGATTGAAAGCACGTGGTAGGAGTAAATGATCAGCAGAATCGCAAAGTAGCAGGCAAAGACGTTTTCGCTAAAGTTGCGCTCGGACAGATATAGTTGCAGCCAAGAGGGCGCCAGACTCATGGGGACAATCAGAATGTTGTAGAAATCCTCGGCAACGATGCAACCGACCAGAATAGCGCCGATAATCAGGTGCTTTCGTTGGTTGTTAACGCGTGCCTTCAGCTCGACTTGCGTGCTCTTGCGTGCCGTCCAAAAGATATATAGCCCCACGAAAACAAGGAATACCTGACGCATCGTGTAGTAGAGTCATTGATGAATGGGGCCGTAGGGGACAGCGACGATAATCAGCAGCTCGCTCAGCAAGAACGTTGCGACGGGAATGACAAACTGCTTTTTTGAATGCTTGTCGAGCAAATCCATGGCAATGAGCCAAATAAAAGCCTGCGAAGCGGTCGCCACAAAGGTCCGCAACACAGGCATGGTAATTGAGTAATAGTCGCTGGCTGGAAAACTCTGGTTTTGCAGCGTGTATTCAAAAAAGAAAATCTCGGTCATCTCGATGGCATAGCAGATAAATACGCCGCTGCCATAGATAAAGAAGCGTCGACGAGACGAGGCATAGGCGGCAAGCGAGAGCACCGCCGTCACAATACAGATCACGAGTATCGCTAGGGTATAGAAGAACATCAGGGTGTTCATCTGTCACCGTCCCATCTCATTTATTCTATGGCCGAGCTCTGTATACCTTGTGGGATATAGACGTCTCAACCCTTCGTTTCATTGCGGATTAGGCGCCGAGATACAGCATAGCCGTATACCGTTCGCGGTTCTAGATGGTAAACCCCCTGTAAACTCTTGACCTGCGGGTTTATATTGGTTTAGAGGGGGTGTAACTCCATGAACGGTCTTTAATCCCGAATAAACTAGGTAAAAATTGCATACGGGTGAATGATGGTCTTGTCAACACGAGGCGTGATGTTCGAGCGCCTCATAGTAATAGTCGGCAAGACCGGCGGAAAGGAAATCGACATGGCACTGCCTAAGGATTTCATCGACACCAACGACTTCACCAAAGAGCAGATCCTGGCTATCGAGGATCTTGGTCTGGCAATGAAGAAGGCCATCAAGGTTGACGGTTATTATCCGCACCTGCTCCGCAACAAGAGCCTTGGCATGATCTTCCAGCAGGTCTCCACCCGCACTCGTCTTTCCTTCGAGACCGCTATGACCGACCTCGGCGGCCATGCTCAGTTCTATGGCCCTGGCACCATCCAGCTCGGCGGTCACGAGTCCCTGGGCGACACCGCTCGCGTTATGGGCTCGCTGCTCGACATCATGATGGCTCGCGTTGACCGTCACAAGGACGTCGTCGGCCTCGCCGAGGGCTCCGCTGTGCCCGTCATCAACGGCATGTCCGAGTTCAACCATCCCACGCAGGAGATGGGCGACCTCATGACCATGCTCGAGAACCTCCCCGAGGGCAAGAAGATCGAGGACTGCACCCTGGCCTTCATCGGCGACGCCACCCAGGTCTGCGTCTCCCTCATGTTCATCGCCTCCAAGGTCGGCATGAAGTTTGTCCAGTTTGGACCTAAGGGCCACCAGATTCCCGACGGCGGCCTGCACGTTGGCACCGTCGAGGAGCGCGCCGAGTTCGGCAAGCAGATGATGGCCATCGCCGAGGAGAACTGCAAGGTCTCCGGCGGCTCTGTCGTCATCTCCGACGACATCGAGTGCATCAAGGGCGCCGACTTCATCTACACCGACGTGTGGTATGGCCTGTACGACGAGGAGGTCTCGGGCGAGAACTACATGGACGTGTTCTATCCCAAGTATCAGGTCACCATGGACATGATGAACTTTGCCGGCCCCAACTCCAAGTTCATGCACTGCCTGCCGGCCACCCGCAACGAGGAGGTCGTCGACGAAGTCATGGACGATCCCGAGCGCTCCCTGTGCTGGGTCGAGGCCGAGAACCGCAAGCACTCCATCCGTGCTCTCCTTGCCGCCCTGGGCAAGCGCACCCCGCTCAACGACGAGGGTGTCGAGTACTCCGCCAAGGCTGAGCTCCACGCCGCTCTCGAGGCTCTCGAGCAGCTCTAAGCCTCAAGGCTTCTAAAAGCACGTTTGCGGGCGGCGGATGCTCGTCTCCTGTCGCCCGCTCACCGAGGCCCAAGCAATTGCCTTAATACCTTAGGGCCTCGGATCTGTCCAAGACTGAGCGAAGGAGCTCATCATGAGCGACGGAAAGAAAAAGCTTTCCTTCTTGACGGTCATTTCGACCATCATCTGCGTCGTCTTCGTTTGCGAGGCCGCCGCTCCTGCTGCTGCCATTGGCAACCAGCAGTTCTTCTGGTGGATCTTCCTGATCCTGACCTTCCTGCTTCCCTACGGCATGGTTGTCGCCGAGCTCGGTACCACCTATGACGGCGAGGGCGGCATTTACGACTGGGTACGCGATGGCCTGGGCGACAAATGGGGCGCCCGCATCTCGTACTACTACTGGGTCAACTACCCGCTGTGGATCGCCTCGCTGGCTACCATGTTCCCCGACATTTTGGGCATGGTCTTTGGCGTCGAGTTCAACTTGATCGCCAAGATGGGTATCGATCTTGCCTTTGTGTGGATCGTCTACCTCATGGGCCGCTCCAAGGCGGCCGACTCCGAGTGGGTCCTTAACGGTGGCGCCATCATCAAGGTCGTCGTTGCCGTTATCGTTGGCGCTTTGGGCATTTGGTATGCCATGGAGAACGGTTTTGCGAACGACATGTCCGCTGCCACCTTCCTGCCCGAGCTCACCAACACCAACGCTCTCGGCTACCTGTCGATCATCATCTTTAACTTCATGGGCTTCGAGGTCATCTGCACCATGACCGACGACATGGCCGATCCCGCTCGCGATATCCCCAAGGCTATCATCGTCGGTGGCCTGTCCATCGCCGTGATCTACCTGTTCGCTGGCTTTGGCATCGGCGCCGCCGTGCCGGCCGACTCCATCGATCCCGACTACGGCATGATCGTCGCAGTCCAGACCATGGTGGGCGACTCCATGATCTTTAAGGTCATCTGCATCGCCTTCCTGATCACCCTGTTCGCCAACATGGCCGCTTGGTCCTTCGGCGTTAACTCCGTTGCTCGCTACGCTGCCGAGCACGGCAACATGCCCAAGGTCTTCGCCTCGATGATCTCGGATGACGACATGCCCAACGGCGCCAACCTGGTCAACGCTGTCGTTGCCTCCCTGGTGCTGTGCCTGCAGCTCGTTCCCATCGACGCCATCTCCAACGGTGTCTTCTGGATGCTCTTTGGCACCTCTGTCGTCTTCCTGCTGTTGACCTACATCCCGATGTTCCCGGCGTTCCTCAACCTTCGTAAGAACGACCCCAACCGTGAGCGCATCTTCACGTTCCCGTTTAAGGGCGCCATGATGAAGGTCATGCTGGCCATCCCCTGCATCGAGCTGGTTCTTGCCATCGTTGCCACGCTGATCCCGTTCTCCGCTGCTGAAATTGGCGACAAGGTCCCGATGATCGTCATCTTCATCGTGCTCGTGCTCATCGGCGAGGTCGTCCGCGTCGTCAGCGCTAAGGGCCGCGAGACCGAGTACAAGGGTCTGACCCCTGAGCTCGCAGCCCAGCGTCTCGCTGAGGAGGCCGCCGAGGCCGAGGAGAACTAGAGCACCCGGTTCTGGGGCTCCAACCCTCCTCGTGTACCAACGCGCGCTTCGTCGGGCTTGTCGCTCCCGACTCCGGGCACTCTAGCCTCTTCGGAGGCGTGTCCAAGCGACAGGTTTGCTAACCATTCCCCCGGGGTGGGTGTGAGCGATAGCTCCGGTAACCACCGCCCACCCCAATCTCTCTTCCGTATCTTTCGTGCGTTTTGTCTCCGCGCACTTGGTTACGTCGTCGCTTGCCGGTGCGATTCCGTGAAAACCGGCACCGGGCGCCCCGACCTTTGCCGGGGAACGGGCGCCTACCATCTCTTGGTTTTAGGCTGCGGGTAACCCGCCCGCAGCAAGCGATCGTTCGATTTGGAGGAAATCTTATGCGTACGATCACCGAGTCCGAGTCCACCCCCAAGGCCGACGGCTTCTTCATGCCCGCCGAGTTCGCCCCGCAGGATCGCGTGTGGATGGGCTGGCCCCACCGCACCGACACCTGGGCCCACGGCGCCAAGCCGGCCCAGAAGCAGTATGCCGCCATCGCCCGCGCCATCTCCGAGTTCACCCCGGTCTATATGTGCGCCAACCAGGTCGACTACGCCAACTGCAAGGCCGTCTTCGAGAACGACGAGAACGTCACCGTCATCGAGATGACCACCGACGACGCTTGGTTCCGCGACACCGCCGCCACCTACGTCATCAACGGCAAGGGCGAGAAGCGCGCCAACCACTGGCACTTCAACGCCTACGGCGGCCTCGTCGACGGCCTGTACTTCCCGTGGGACAAGGACGAGCAGATCGCCCTCAAGATGGCTGAGCTCTCCGGCTGCCGCCGCTATCGTCCCGATGACATGATCCTCGAGGGCGGCTCCATCACCGTCGACGGCGAGGGCACCCTTATCGTGACCGACCAGTGCCTGCTTTCCCCGGGCCGCACCTGCTCTGCGGTGCTCGAGGAGGAAGAGGATCCCGAGTCCATCTGGCCCAAGTACCACAAGAAGTTTGAGCCCTGGAGCGAGGAGCTTCGCGCCTACATGGACGAGCACCTCAAGGATTACCTGGGTGTCGAGAAGGTCATCTGGGTCAAGGAGGGCATCGACCCCGAGGAGACCAACGGCCACATCGACGACGTCGCCACGTTCATCGCCCCGGGCGTCATGGCCTGCATCTGGACCGACGATCCCGAGTATCCGTTCTACGAGCAGTGCCACGCTGCCTACGAGACCCTCTCCAACGCCGTTGACGCCAAGGGCCGCAAGATGAAGGTCTACAAGCTCTGCATGCCCGTGAACCCGCTGTTCATGGACCAGGCTTCCTGCGACACCATCGACGCCGACGAGAACGCCGAGCCGCGCGTCCCCGACGAGCCGCTGATCGCCTCTTACATGAACTACCTGGTCACCAACCACGGCGTTATCGTCCCGCAGTACGGCGACGAGAACGACCAGCTGGCCGTTGACACGCTCCAGAAGATCTACGACGAGGTCTGGGGCGAGGGCGTCTACAAGTGCGTCGGCGTTCAGTCCGAGCAGGTCGTCTTCGGCGGCGGCAACATCCACTGCATTACGCAGCAGGAGCCGTCTGCGTAACTGTCTGTCTTCCCGAGGCACGGCACCTTCCCGTTCATTCGTCGCTTGCGTACCAAAGTACGCGGCGCTCCTCTTTCACGGGAATCTGCCGCACCTCAGAAACCCAGCCGATCAATCGGACAGTCGGTGAATCGCACCGTGACCATCTCGGGGCATTGATGGGCTGCTACTTGATGTCTTGGTCGGCTGGGTTTTTCTTTGGGCACTCCGTTGCCTCCACTTCGGAGTGCCCGCCTCTTTGATTGAGTACGCGTCTGATCTGGGATTTATTGCGGGTTAGGCCAATTGTTCGCTTGAATTTCCCAGGTCAGACGCGTATTCAATTGCTGATAGTTTCCGGTTGCGAGCGCGACCGTTT